>CAZXLQ010000118.1:0-14580 GCA_964641945.1 uncultured Clostridia bacterium | reverse complement strand
GTTCGCTTTTTAAGGGCCAGCATCGCCCTTGGGTCTGCCTATGGCTTCCGCTTGCTCCTCTTGATCATGTTAAAAACGGGCACCACCCGCATCGTGCACTACCCGGCAGGATGCTCCGCCACGTCCCCGTTCGTCGAGCCGGGAGCGGTAGCGAGCGTCCCACGGACGGTGGCTGAAATCGCAGACTCGTCGCTGCGGAGGGACGAAAGTGACCGGAACCGTTCCCCGCCGCTCGCTGTCTACCGCGCAGCGGTTTCGTTCAGCTCCCGGATCTCGTTGTCAAGGTGGTCCAATGCCGCGCGTAGCTGAACGCGATACCGCTCGTTGCGGGTAGCCTCCAGCCGGTTAAGCACGTTCACGCGAGACAGTTCGAGCGACCCGAGTCGTGCGACCGACTCACGCTCGTCCGGCGATACTACCGGCTTCTCGCGACTGGCCTTTGCCGCTTCCGCCTCCGCGATCTGGTCCTCGATCGCCTTGCTGTCCCATCCACGCGCCATATCGGGATTATAAGCCCCAATGGACAGCGCCTCGTCACGGACTTCCTGGCGAACTGCGGAGTCACGGACGGTACAACCACACTTCAGCCGGAGAGGGCGACATGGCTGACATCCGTCCGCAGGCCTCTCGCTACCGCTCGCGGTTCTGATTCCGATGGCCGTCGTTTCACCTGTCGTCCTGAAGCGTCCCTCGAGCATCAGATCCGCGAGCGGTAGCAAGCCGGCCTGCGGACAGTAGTCCGATATTTGCCGCAAGTATTCATTCGCACACGGCGCAACGACCCGGACACTCCTCGCACAACACCCTGGCTTGCACAGACAGGTCATCGGACTACCGCGCACGCCCCGGCTTCGTCGCAGATTCGAGATCCCGCAGCATCTTCAGCGTGTGCGCGAGCGGATCGCCGGCGATCGAGCCGTGGCCAGGCACCACGATCCGGCGCTTCGGAAAAGCGCGCATCACTCGCTCGATGCTGCCGGGATACTCGCTCATCACCGCATCGGCGAGATTCCCGAGATCGCTCGACGTCACGGATTTGACCAGACAGCCGCCGAAGACCAGAAAGTGCGCCGGAAAATGAACCACGATGTTATCCGGCGTGTGACCGGCTCCCGGAAAATACAGCTCGAAGCCGTCCGGATCGCTATACGCTTTCGTTTCGAGGCCGGCCACCGCAACTGGCAGGAAAGCATGCCCGGCCTTCTGCGCCAACTCGCGCGTCAACCCGAGCGCGAGCACCGGAATGCCCGCCTCCGCCAGCGGCTCGATCCCGCCCATCCGGTCGCTGTGCGAATGCGTGACCACGGCCTTTGCGATGGGCCGATGCAGCTTCTCGCGAGCCCATCGCATCAGCGCCTTCGACTGAGCAGCGTTCCAGCCCGGATCGACAACCACCGAGCCGGTCTTCGTTTCGAGCAGCATGCCGTTCGCCGGGAATACAGCGCCGCTTGAGATCGCGCCCGTTGCGGTGAAAACCCACAGCCCCTCTCCGATCTTCGCCACCCAGACCGAGTCGCCGATCGGCGCCATCGGTTCGATCGCGAGCTCGAGCGCAGTAGGGGGTACCAGGGCGTCGGTCTGCGTTTGCGCAGGTGCGGAGGTTACCAGGGTGCCGACGCAGAGAAGGTACAGACAGGTCACGAGCGCGACGGTGGTTCGAGTGATTCGCATGCAGGAATCCTACGCCAGAAGGCTTTGAAGAGTCTTGTGCGAAGTGCCTTGGAGTGCGGCGCTTAGCGCCGCTTTGGATCTGATTCCCGAGTCTCGAGATTTCGAATCCAAAGCGGCGCTTCACGCCGCACTCCAAGGCGCTTCGCGCATTGCGCTGGGAGACAGCTACGCGGCGGCGCGCCCGTTCTTGACGACCATGATCTCGACGATCGTCGACGTCACGATGCACCGGATTGCAGTGCCGTCCGGCGCAAGCAGGACGAGGCGCGCGTGCTCGCCAGGGTGAATCGGTCGCGTCGGCGCGTCAGTTGCCGTCGCCGGATCCGCCGAAAGGCGAACCCGCGTCGGTCCGGGGAGCCGGCCGCCGAAGAGAATCCCAACGGCCTGGTCCGGAAACTCGACCCAGAAACGATAGTGGCTGTGCGCGGTCCGAAACTCGACACAGTCGCCGATCGCGAGATCGCCAATCACCAGTGTCGTGACCTTCTCCATAGCTCGCCTCCCATCCGGACCACGCATTCCGGACGGAGCTGTGATGCCAAAGTCGCAGCCGACGGTTGTCAGGGCTTGAGCATCGGTTCGAGCGCGCCGAACACGGTCTCGGCCACGATCCTGGCGCCCTCCGGGTTCGGGTGAATGCTGTCCGCCTGGTTCAGCTCGGGTTCGCCGGCGACGCCCTCGAGCAGGAACGGCAGCAGCTCAACTCCGCGCTGCTTCGCGACGGCGCGATAGACATCGCGGAATTCGCGCGTGTACGCGGCACCCATCTGCGGCGGCGCCTCCATGCCGGCGAGCAGCACTCTCGCGCCCTTCGCCTTTGCCGCGTCGACCATTGCCTCGAGGTTCGCCTTCAGATCTGCTGGCGGAAGCCCGCGCAGTCCGTCGTTGCCCCCGAGCGCGATGACGACGATCCGGACGTCGCCGTCGAGCGCCTTCTCGATGCGGCGGCGCCCGCCGGCCGTGGTCTCTCCGGAAACTCCGGAGTTGACCACCTCGTAAACAAACCCGCGTTCGTCGAGCATGCGTTGAAGCACCGACGGATAGCTTTCGCTCTTCTGAATGCCGTAGCCGGCCGTCAGACTGTCGCCGAACGCGAGAATCCGCGGACGTGCAGCGCCTGGCGCCCGCGCCGGAGCTGTCGCTGCGACGGGGCCGGACGGGGTTCCGGCGCTCTCGCGGTCGGGCTGGCTGCATCCAACGGCGAGGACGGCAGCAAAGGGAACGAGCAACGCGAAACACGATGCAAAGCGGCGATTCCAGCGAACAGTCATACGAAAGGGTACCATTCGTGTCCATGAGCCCAACCATCATCAGCCTTCGTGGCGTGTCAAAGACCGTGCCGTCCGCGGAGGGCAGCCTCACGATCCTTCATCCTCTCGACCTCGATATCGGGGCCGGCGACATTCTCGCGGTTGTCGGTCCCAGTGGGAGCGGCAAGTCGACGCTGCTCGGGCTCGTCGCGGGACTCGACGCCCCAACCACCGGCACCATCACCGTGAACGGCAGCGACGTGACGGCCCTGGGCGAGGACGCCCTGGCGCGCTTGAGGAGCGCGTCGCTCGGCTTCGTCTTCCAGTCGTTTCACCTGATTCCTTCGTTGACTGCTCTCGAGAACGTTGCACTTCCGATCGAGATCACCGGACGCCGCGGGGCAATGGCTCGGGCAAGGGAACTACTCGACCAGGTGGGTCTCGGCTCCCGCCGGACGCACTATCCGTCGCAGCTCTCGGGGGGCGAGCAGCAGCGCGTGGCCATTGCTCGCGCGTTCGCGAACGATCCGCCGATCCTTCTCGCCGATGAGCCCACGGGAAACCTGGATACGGCAACGGGACACCAGATCATCGAGCTGTTGCTGCGGCTCAACGAATCGCGCGGGACGACGCTCGTCCTCGTGACCCACGATCGCGAGCTCGCGGCTCTCGCGCCGCGCCGCATCGCGCTCGAGGGCGGTCACGTGGTCGAAGATGCGTCCAGGTCGGCTTCCGATCCATCGCTCGACGTCGCTTTCGAGCCCGCGGGTGATCGCTCGTGAAGTTCGCATTGCTGCTCACCTATCGCGAGCTCCGATCCTCGTGGCGCCGACTTGCGTTTTTCACGATCTGCCTGTCGCTCGGCGTTGGAGCCATCGTGGTTCTGCGGTCGACGATTCAGAGCGTCAACGCGTTCACGGCGAACGAATCGCGCGCGATCAATGCGGGCGACATCGTCGTTCGGTCGAGCACCAAGGCTGCAACCGTCGTCTCGCCAGTCATCGAGCGCTTCAGCAACTCGGGGAAAATTTCGGAACAGAGCGAGTTCATCGAGCTTCCGACGATGATGGGCGATGCAAGCGGATCCTCCTCGAAGCTCATCGAGCTGAAGGCCGTTGATGTCGGGTATCCGTTCTATGGCCGCCTCGCGCTTACCGACGGTGTCGCATACAAGCCCGAGCTTCTCGTGAACCGGGGCATTCTCATCGGGCCGACGCTCGCTGCGCAGCTCGGCGTCTCCGTAGGCGACGTGGTCAAGGTCGGAGAGACGACTTTCGCGATCCGGGGTCTGATCGAGCGCGAGCCCGACAGTGGAATCGCGAATTTCAACGTCGGATCGCGAGCCATAATCGCGAAGGCGGATCTCCCGGCGACGAAGCTCCTAGACCGGCCGGTTCGAGCCCGTTCCGTGACGATGCTCCGTGTGCCCGAGGACCAGTACAAGTCGACCATCGCCGACCTCAAGAAGGAGTTCGACTCTAAGCAGATCACGGTTCGTGGCTACACGGATACCGAGGCGAGCATCTCGTCGATGCTCTCGACTTCGGCCGACTTCCTGAGCCTGGTCGGCCTCGCAATTCTCGTTCTTGGCGGCGTCGGCATCTGGAGCGTGACCCGCGTCTACATCTCGGAGCGCTGGAAGTCGATCGCCGTGCTCAAGTGTCTCGGTTGCACGAATCGCGTTGCGGTCTTCGCCTACACGCTGCAGATGCTCATCGTCGGCCTCGCCGGAGCAGTCGTCGGAGTTGTCGTTGCCGGCGTCACACTCGCGGTCGTGCGGTCGACGCTTTCCGACGGTCCGCTCGGCGCGATTTCGCTCGGACTCACGTGGTCGGCCGTCGGCCAGGGCGTCGCCGTCGGCGTGCTCGTCGCGCTGCTCTTCTCGCTGACTCCGTTGCTCGGGGTCAGCGACATCCGGCCGAATCTCGTGCTCAGGGCAGCGGATCCCCGGCGCGCGACGCGGTGGAACTTCTCGCGTGTAGCTTCGGCCGTCATCGTCATCGCGGGTTTGCTGGCCGTGGCCAGCTGGCAGGGAGGATCGATTCGCATCGGCGGGATGTTCCTCGGTGGACTTCTCGTTGCGGGCGGGGCCTCGGCGCTGTCGGGTTCGTTGCTCGTCCGGATCGTCCGGACCGTCGGCCGCATCCCGATTTTCTCGCTCAGGCACGCGGCCCTCGGCGTAAACCGCCCGGGAAATCAGACGCGAGCCATTCTCGTCGCGATCGGCCTAGGGGTGTTCTTCCTCGTCGGGGTGAACGGTGTCGAAAGGACGATCCGTCGGGCACTCGACCAGCGGCAATACGACGACCTTCCCGACATGTACCTGCTCGACGTGCAGACGGACCAGATCGATGGTGTGACCGAGCTGCTGCGAAACGAAACGGGTTCCGATCCGATTCTCGTAGGCACCGTCCGTGCGCGCGTCGCAGAAATCGATGGAGTGCCATTCGAGCCGGAACAGCTGGCGGATCCGCGCGATCGCGGGCGGCTCGGGCGCGAGTTCACGGTCGCGACCCGGTCCGAACTCGACACGTCGGTCGAATTCGTGGCGTCCGGAGAGTGGTGGCCCGCAGTAGCCTCCCTCGATCCCGAGGTCTCGGTCGAAGAGGGACTGGCAAATGACTTCAATCTCACGGTGGGCCGGTCGATCACGTTCGACGTCCAGGGAAAGAAGATCCCGATGCGTATTGCGAACATCCGGACCGTCGACTGGCAGAATGCCAGGCTCGGGTTCATGTTCGTTGTCCGGCCGGGCGGCCTGGACAGCGTGCACGTCGTCGCGAACGGCGCGGTGCGGGGCCCGACTGACCCCGCGGAACGCGGCAGGCTCGCGCGAAAGCTTTCGGATCAGTTCTCGAACGTCTCGGTCATCGACGCCCGAGACATCATCGCGAACGTGTCGAAGGTTCTCTCGAGCATTACGCTCGCGATATCGGTCGTCGGCTCTATCGTGCTCGCTGCTGGTCTGTTGATTCTTGCGGGATCGGTCGCAATGGCGCGGTACGTTCGGGAATACGAGATCGCGGTGATGAAAACGCTCGGTGCGCGAACGAAGACACTTCTCGGGGTGCTCGTCGCTGAACACGCGATCCTCGGAGGACTCGCCGGGGCTGTCGGTTCGGTCCTCGGTCTCGGGCTCGCCTGGGCTGCGTGCAAGTGGGTGTTCAAGATGCCGTGGACGCCCGAGGCCGCCCCGGTGGCCATCGCCATAGGTCTTGCGATGGCTCTCACAACTCTCGTCGGGCTCGCCTCGTCCGCGGATCTTCTCCTGTTGCGTCCCCTCGCGGTACTCCGCCGCGAAGACTGAATCGCGCCGCCGCCGCCGTGGTACACTCGCCGGCGGCGGCGCGGTTTTGCCCGTCGTTCGATCCTGCTGACCCACTCGAAGACCACGCGACGACCGGAGGTTCACACTCCCGCCCGGCGGAGTTCCCGGGCGGGGGAAGGCGCATGAGCTCGCTTCGCTCTTCCCAGTTCTGGTGGATCCGATGGGTGCCGGCCGGGCTCATCGCGGTCCTGGCGATCGTCGTTCTCGTCCGCCTGTCCCGCCCGATTCTCATCCCGTTTCTCGTCAGCATCGCGCTCGTCTACATGATGGAACCCATCGTCGACTGGTTCGAGCGCCGCAAACTTTCGCGCAACCTCTCGGTGCTCGCGGCAATGACCACCTCGACGCTCGGCGTGATCCTTCTCGTCGGAGTGCTGCTTCCGAGTATCTGGCACCAGCTGCAGGAGTCGATCCGTCAGGTCCCGCTTGCGTTGCAGGCGGGCAGCGAGCTCGCGCGAAGGGGGCTCGATTATCTCGAAACGCACGTGGACTCGGCGATTCTCGCCCGGGTCAGGGAGGCGATGGAGGGCGTCGCCAACGATCCTTCGGCCATCACGACCACGGTTGGCGAGTGGCTGATGGGTGGGTTCTTCGGCATCGTGAACCTTGGCTCGACCGCGCTCGGACTGCTCATCGTGCCGTTCTTCGTGTATTACCTGCTCGTCGACCTGCACGACATCCGACGGGGATTCGATCGGCGAATACCCGACCGTTTCCGCGTTCGATGGACGCGCCTCGTCGACGATCTCGGGACTGTGATGCGCGGCTACGTTCGTGGACGCTTTCTGGTCGCAATCGGCATGTCGCTGACGTACGCGATCGGCTTGTGGATCGTCGGCGTGCCCCTTTGGGCGGGCATCGGGCTCATCGCCGGATTCCTCGGGATCATCCCGTACCTCGGAGTCATGAGCGGCGCCGTGCTTGCCCTGGCGTTCGCGGCGCTCTCGGGCGCCAGCCTTGCGAAGCTCGGCGGCGTCGTAGTGGTTTTCATCATTGCGCAGATAGTCGAGGATTACGTGTTGACGCCAAAGCTCATCGGAGACAGGCTCGCACTGCATCCGATGCTCGTATTCATCGCGCTCATCATCGGTGGCGAACTCTTCGGACTGCTCGGCCTCGTGCTGGCGATTCCCGTCCTCGCGGGCCTCAAGGTGGTCTTCAGCCTCGCCGACGCGATCTATCGCGATTCGGAGTTCTTCCGCACGGGCGATTCTCCGCCCGAGTTGCCGGCGCCCATCGATGAGACGGCCCCGGAGCCGTCGTCGTGTTGATGATGTCGGCCGGCCCAGGCGAGTCGATTCGTTGTCCGAAATGCGGCGTGCCCAACACGATCGCGGCTTATGCGTGCGCACGCTGCGGGGCTTCGCTGCTCGGAACTGGCCCGATCGGCCAGCGAATGCCGCAGCCGACGAGGCCCGCGCGACCGGATGCGATAGAGCCCGGCCGGATCCCGATTCCCTGGAAGAAGATCGCGCTGGTTGCCGGGGTGGTCGTGACATTCCTGTTGGGCGGATGGGTAGGCCTCTCGTGGGCCGTCGAGAATCGATATCCATTCGGTGAGCCGACATACGACAGCCGTCCGGCGTCGTACTGGGTCGTCGAGCTTCAGAACGACGACGTGTACCTTCGCCGGCGCGCGGCGCTCGCACTCGTGACGTTGTCGACGGACTTGAACCGCCCCGATGCCGAAACCACGATTCCGTGGCTCGAGCGTGCGCTGTCGGACCACGACGAAAAGGTCCGCGTACGCGTCCAGGCCGCGCTCGACGAGTTGGCGCGGCAGCACCCCGGAGTCAGCGGTCGTCGGCAGGTGGAGCCGTGATGGCTGTAGCGGGGCAATCGGTCAGATGCTCTTCGGCGCTTTTGTGCCTTTGCGAGAAACTCCTCAAGCCGTCGAAGAAGTTCTCGCAAAGGCGCAAAGGCGCAGGTGCACCTTGGTCGAAAGCGACCCACTACCCGTGATGCCTGAGCTGAGCCTGCTACAGTCTGTCTGGGTTACGTTTCCCACTGGCAGGGCGATTCTCCACACGACTCTGTGTGCCGGGAAGCCCGAAAGCGGCAGATCCGGCGCGAATGTACCGAAGTCCGCAACGGCATCCGGCTTGCTGGATATGCAGTCGTGCTACAGGGGAGCATGAATTCCGAGGTCAAGACCGCGGCCGCGAGGGCCGCGGATCATCGCATTGCGCGCATCGAGGGATCTCGTCCCGGACCGACCCTCGTCGTCGTCGGAGGCCTGCACGGGAACGAACCGGCAGGGGTCGCCGCCGGGCGACAGATCGCCCCGCTTCTGCGCGAGCGAGCCGACCGGCTCCGCGGCGACGTGGTGCTGCTCGCAGGAAATACGCGGGCGCTCGCAGTGGCCAGGCGCTACGTCGACGTGGATCTCAATCGACACTGGACGCCCAACCGGCTCGAGAGCCTGGCGTCAGCTGGATGCGACACACTCTCGGAAGACTCGGATCAGTGCGAGCTCATCGAGGAATTCCATGACGCGAGGGCGCGCTCTCGCGGAGACGTTTTCGTAATCGATCTCCATTCCACGTCGGCTCCCGGCGCGCCGTTCGTCACGCTCGGCGATACGCTGCGAAATCGTGACTTCGCAATGGCGTTTCCCGTCACCATCATCCTGGGAATCGAAGAGCAACTCGACGGCACGATGCTCTCCAACCTCAACGAACAGGGCATGGTGACGCTGGGTTTCGAAGCCGGGCAGCACGAGGACCCAGCTTCTCTCGCCAACGACATCGCAGCCATCTGGATCGCGCTCGTGACCGCCGGAATGCTCGAGCCGGCAGATGTTCCGGACCTTTCGGAACATCGACGCAGGCTGGAAATGGCCGGGGGCGGACGTCGATTCGTCGAGATCCGGCATCGACATCCCGTGCGGCCGGGAGATGGGTTCGAAATGCGCCCCGGCTACGTCAACTTTCAGCCGATCGCGCGAGGAGAAACGCTTGCCTCGGATTGGCGAGGTCCGATCCGGGCGGACGAGTCCGGCCTCATCCTCATGCCGCTCTATCAGGCTCTCGGCGACGACGGTTTCTTCGTGGCACGTGTGGTCAGGCCATTCTGGCTGGGAATGTCGCGCGTCATGCGAAAGTCGGGCGCGGCCGGAATTCTCCACCTTCTGCCCGGAGTCAGGCGCCAGGTCGACAATCCGAACGTACTGTTCGTGAACACGAGGATGGCCCGGTTCTTCCCCCTGCAGCTCTTCCACTTGTTCGGCTTCCGGAAGATGCGCTGGACGGATGACTGGCTCACGGTGACCAGGCGGCCCGAGTAAAGCCGCATAGCGACTAATCCTCGGCCGGTGCGACGTCCTCGTCCATCTTCTTCATCCGATAGCGCAACTGATCGCGGCTGATCCCAAGCATCGCGGCTGCCCGGGTCTGGTTTCCGCCGCATTGATCGAGCGCCTGGCGGACCAGCGACTTTTCGAGCGCCTCTAGAGAGATCCCCGATTTCGGCAGCGCGAACAGATCATGCGAGCTTTCCGCACCAACCGGGCCCGTAGTCCGGCCGAGCGTCGGCGGCAGATACCGCGTCGTGATCATGTCGCCGTCCTCGAGAATGATCGATCGTTCGATCACATTGCGCAGTTCTCGGACGTTTCCCGGCCACGGGTACGACTTGAAGATCCGCACGACCTCGCGGTCGAGGCCCTTGATCTTGCGACGGAGCGGTGTGGCTAGCGACGAGATGTAGTAGTTCGCGAGGAGGATGACGTCGTCACCTCGATCGCGCATCGGCGGGATGTCGATCTGGATGACGGCCAGGCGGTAATAGAGATCGAGTCGGAACTTGCCCGCTTCACTTTCCGCGCGCAGATCGCGGTTGGACGCAGCTATGATCCGGGCGTCGAAGGGAATGTCCTTCAGACCGCCGACTCGTCGAAACGCGCCTTCCTCGAAGACGCGGAGCAGCTTTGCCTGCAGCGCGTGTTCGAGCTCGCCAATCTCGTCGAGGAAGATCGTGCCGCCCTCGGCCTGCTCGAACAGTCCTTCCTTGCGAGCCTTTGCGTCCGTGAACGCGCCCTTCTCGTAACCGAACAGTTCAGACTCGATGAGCGTCGCCGGAAGGGCGGCGCAGTTGATCGCCACGAACGGTCCCGACGATCGACGCGATGCGTAGTGGATGGCCTTCGCGACGAGGTCCTTGCCGGTCCCGGATTCACCCTGCAACAGGACGTTGGCCACTTCGCTCTCGGCGACTTTCCGCCCGAGCATGAGAATCTCGCGCATGGCGTCGGAATCGCCGATGATCTGGTCGAATGAAAACCGCTGGGCGCGCTCGGAGCGGAGCCTGCCTACTTCGCTGCGAAGAGTGGTGGCCTCGATGCCGTTGCGGATTGTGACCCGCAGTTCCTCGAGATTGATAGGTTTTGTAATGAAGTCGTAGGCGCCACCTCGAAGGGCCGCGATGGTGTCGTCGAGTTGCACGCTGCCGGTCATCATTATTACGACGGCATCGCCGTCGCGCGCCTTGATCGTTCCGAGCAGGTCGATGCCGGAACCATCCGGCAGGTGGACGTCGAGCAGCACGACGTCCGGTGGGTCGGAGTCGAGAATCGCGAGGCCAGCCTGAAGGTCCTCGGCCTCGCTCGTCACGTACCCCCAGCCCTTGAGCGCCTCCGTCAGGGTGTGTCGCAGGAGCGGCTCGTCATCGACGATTAGTACTTTGGATCTGGCCACGAACTGGAGTCCTTTTCGATCGGATCATTGGCTGCGGAAGATCGGTGTGCAGGCGTCGAACCGGCTGGCGCGGCACGACGTCGAAGCGTGACTTCGCTATCCGGGCCAGGAGAAACCCGTGAGCCGCTCGCTCACTTCCCACAGGCGCCGCGCGTTGTCGGGATTACGAGCCTCTGCAGATGCGCGAGCCACGCGGCAACGCTCGAAGTACTCGCCGGTCACATCCGCGACGTCGCCGCTCGTTGCCAGATGGATGGTCGTCCTGGCGCCGTCCGCTGGCGTCGTGAGTACCGGCCGGAGCAGCTTGAAGACCCAGCGGATGAAGCCCGGCCCGTTGGTCGCAAAATTGGTCGCCACCACCCCCGGATGAAGGCAGTTCGCGGTGACACCCGTGCCGTCGAGCCGTCTCGCCAGCTCGAACGTGAAGAGTACATTCGCCAGTTTCGACTGGCAGTAAGCGCTCCATCCGCTGTAACCGCGCTCGCCCTGAAGGTCGTCCCAGTGCATGGTGCCGCGCTGATGCGCCTGAGAGGCGACGTTGACGATGCGACACGGTGCGCTCTGCTCGAGCGCGCCGACGAGGAGGCCCGTCAGCAGGAAATAGGCAAGATGGTTGACGGCGAAAGTCGTCTCGAGTCCGTCGACAGTCGTGACGCGTTCGCCGATCGTGAGTCCCGCGTTGTTGACGAGCACGTCAACGCGGCCCACGTCCGCGATGATCCGGTCTGCGAGATCGTGGATCTCGGCCTGGGACGAGAGGTCGGCAACGAGCAGTTCGACGGCCGACTGTGCGCTGCGTTGTCGAATCGCGTCGCGCGCGAGCTCACCGCGGCGCGCGTCGCGCGAGACGATCCACACGGAGGCCCCGGCGGAGGCAATCGCAACGGCGGCTTCTAGTCCGATGCCGGAGTTTCCCCCCGTGATGACTACGTTTTTTCCCTGCATACCCTTCTTTGTATTGAGCATCGCGCGCGGCCCGGCCCTCCGGAGCTTGCGCGCGGTATCGCGCAGCGTAGACGATGATGCTTCGTCGTTCAACGTCAGGAGGACCCGACGCGTGAGTTTCTCTACCATCATCTCCACGACCGAGCTTGCGGAATTGACTGGCCGTGCATCGCTCGTCGTCGTCGATGTACGGTCGTCACTGGCCGACCCGGACTACGGGCGGAACGCCTATGCGGCCGGCCACATACCGGGCGCAGTTTACGCCGACCTCAACCTGGACCTTTCGGACCCGCCAGGTGGCGGGCGCGGAAGGCACCCGTTGCCGGACGTGGAAACGATTGCGACGATGCTCGGGAGGCTCGGTATCTCGAATGCGTCTAACGTCGTCGCCTACGACGACACGGATGGAATGTATGCGTCGCGCCTATGGTGGATGCTGAAATTCGTGGGACACGACCGTGTGGCCGTGCTCGACGGCGGAATGACGAAGTGGATTTCGGAGCAGCGCGCCGTTTCGGCGGAAGCCCCGGCGCCGGCGCCAGTCGAGTTCGTGGCCTCGCCCCGGTACGAGATGCTGGCCAGCGCCGCCGAAGTGGGCTCGATGCGTGAAGATCCCTCTCGACTGTTGCTCGATTCGCGGGCACCCGACCGCTTCCGTGGTGAAAACGAGACGATCGACCCGGTGGGCGGGCACATCCCCGGCGCGCGCAATCGGTTCTTCAAATTGAACGTTCGTGCTGACGGGACGATGCGGTCCGTGTCCGAGCTCGCCGAAGACTTCCGGCACGTCCTCGGTGCGGTCACTCCGGAATCGACGGTCGTCTACTGCGGTTCCGGCGTGACGGCGTGCCAGAATCTTCTCGCCATGGCTCACGCCGGGCTCACTGGCGCGAAGCTCTATGCGGGCTCATGGAGCGAATGGATCTCGGAGCCCGGCCGGCCGATAGCTATGGGAGACGGCGACTGATGCCTGCAACACCCTGATCGTGAAGCGGACGCTCGGGGCGTCCCGAGATAACGCCCGCGAAATAGGAGAGAGCCCGATGCAGATCATGTTTCTTGGAGCAAACGGAACCGTCACGGGCTCGAAGCACGTTCTCGTCGATGGCGATACCCGCGTCATGGTCGACTGCGGCCTCTTTCAGGGCTACAAGCAGCTCCGGTTGCGGAATCGCGCCGACCTGCCGATCTATCCGTCGACCGTCGACTCGGTCGTGTTGACTCACGCGCATATCGACCACAGTGGCTACCTGCCGCTTTTCGTTCGGAATGGATTCGCGGGTCCCGTGTTCTGCTCCGAATCGACCCGGGACCTCTGTCGCATCCTGCTCCCTGACGCCGCGAAGTTGCAGGAAGAGGAAGCGCGCTTCGCAAATCGGCGCGGTTATTCGAAGCACCATCCGGCAGAGCCGCTCTATACGACGGAGGACGCGGAGCGCGCGCTCGACCGACTCCAGGCGATCCGGTTCGGCGAGTGGCTCGAACTGAAAGGCGAATTGCGCGTGAAGCTCGTGCCCGCCGGCCACATTCTCGGAGCGGGGCACGCTGTCTTCGAGCGATCGAACGACCCGTCGAACGACGGCAGGACAACCACCGTGGTCTTTTCGGGAGATGTCGGTCGGATCAACGATCCGCTGATGAACGCGCCGTCGGCGATCGAGGCGGCCGACTATCTCGTCGTCGAATCGACTTATGGAACACGGCGTCATCCGAAAACCGATCCGATGGACGAGCTCGGCGACATCGTGCGCGACACCGTGAAGCGTGGCGGAACTGTGCTCATTCCGGCGTTCGCCGTCGGCCGCGCACAATCGGTTCTCTGGTTTCTGTCGCAACTGAAGGCGACCGGCGCGATTCCGGATGTTCCGGTCTTTCTCGACTCGCCGATGGCCGTCAACGCTACGGAGCTGTTCGCCCGATCGGAGGGGCAACATCGCCTGACGGCGGACGAAGCGACCGCCATGTGCGGGGTAGCCCGCTACATCAACTCGGTCGAAGACTCCAAGCGACTCTCGGCGGACGACCGTCCGAAGGTCATCATTTCGGCGAGCGGCATGGCCACTGGCGGACGCGTACTTCACCATCTGCACTCTCTCGCACCGAATCCGGCGAACTCGATCGTCTTCGTCGGGTACCAGGCGGGCGGCACTCGAGGCGCGGACTTCGTTTCGGGAACTTCCGAGTTGAAGATCCACGGCGAGTTCGTACCCGTGCGTGCGGAAGTCCGATCCGTGTCGAATCTCTCTGCTCACGCGGATACGGACGAATTGATGGCGTGGCTTCGCGGCTTTCGGGGGAGACCGAGACGAGTGTTCATAACCCACGGAGAGCCGGATCAGGCCGAGGGGCTCAGGAAGCGAATCGAGAGGGAACTTGGCTGGACTGCGATAGTGCCGGAGTACCGGGATGTAGAGAACCTGACGGATTGAGGGGGTTGCTGCGATGTGATCCCCGTTTTTCGAGCCGCGAGCGGTAGCGGGCGTCCCACGGACAGCCGATCGGCGACGACGAGTCTGCTGTATGGGGGACCGTCCGTGGGACGCTCGCTACCGCTCGCGGCTCAACAAACGGGAACGGGAACGGGAACCGTGACCTTGCAGTGCTTCCCGCCCGGTCGTGCACGACGCGAGCCCGTTTCTCCCCGTTTTTCGAGCCGCGAGCGGTAGCGAGCGTCCCACGGACAGTCGATCGG
>CAZXLQ010000117.1:0-14861 GCA_964641945.1 uncultured Clostridia bacterium | reverse complement strand
GCGGGGCCGTTGTTGGGGGGTTCGGTGGCTCGGGGGCTCCGTGACTCCGCGCCTGTGTGTGCGACGCTCCGAAGGCGCTACGCACACAGAGCCACGGAGCCACGGAGCCACGGAGCCATTGAGCCACGTAGACCCAGGCTAGGTCCTAACTCATCACCCGCTCGAGTTCCTCGATCAGCGCTTCCATCCGGAACTCCCGGATGCGCCCGGCGATCTCGACGCCGAGATCCTTCTCGACCTCACCGATCTCCCTGGCAATCGCGGTGGCAGCCTGTGCGTCGCCGGCGTCCAGCGCCCGATGGAGCCTGCGGACGACCCCGGCATCGAGCGTCGAGAGCCTTGCCAGCCCGTTCTCTTTCGCTCCGGCAGCAACTTCCGCCGCGTCGAGGGCCTCCTCGTACTCGAACTGCACGCCAGCATGACGCTGCAGCATCTCGAAGATGTCCGCCTCCTGGAACGGCTTTATCACGAGGTCGTCGCAGCCGTTCTCGAGGATTTCGTCGCGATCCTGTTCGAACACGCTCGCCGTCGTTGCGATGATGACGACTCGGCCGGCGCCATCTCCTCCCGCCGACTCAAGGCGACGGATCTCGCGTGTTGACTCTATGCCGTCCATCACCGGCATCCGTCGATCCATGAAAACGACGCGCGGGCGCCACTCGACGACCGCGTCGACGGCTTCGCGCCCGTCGCTTGCCTCGCGCACGTCAAAACCAACGGACACGAGAAGTGACGCGAGCAGCAGACGATTCTCCGCGCTGTCGTCTACAACGAGAACGCGGCGGCGCCGCTCGGCGGCAATCACTCTTCGAACGCGTCGCGCTGTTCGTGCAGTCGCCGCGTCCGCCGACGCAGGCAGCCTCACGTCGAACCGGAACGTGCTGCCCTTCCCCGGCTGGCTCTCGACCGTGATGTCGCCCCCCATCAGCCTGACTATCTCGCGGCTGATTGCCAGTCCGAGGCCCGTGCCCTCCGTCATCGACTTGCCCGTCGCCGTCTGCGAGAAAGCCTGAAACAGCTCGGCAATCTCGCCGGCGGAAATCCCGCGCCCGTCATCGCTGATTTCGAACGTGGCTCGTCCGTCGGACCATTCGGCGGCGAGTCTGACGCTGCCCGAGTCCGTGAACTTCACGGCATTCCCGAGCAGGTTGAGCATCACCTGACGCAGCTTGCCGTCGTCTCCATAGACGACGGGCGGGAATCCGGCGCCGATCTTCACGTCGAAGTGCAGGTCCTTTGCATCCGCGCGCACCCGCGTCATCGCCTCGACCGCGTCGAACAGCTCGACTGGCGAGAACGGCTGCTCGTGGAGCTCGAGCCGTCCGGCCTCGATCTTCGCCAGCGACAGGACATCGTTGATCAGTCCGAGCAGGTGTTCTCCACTGCGTCGAATGATGGCGACCTTGTGGCGTTCGGGCGTACCGAGAGATCCGGTTCGGTCTAGCAGCTGCGCAAACCCGAGAACGGCGTTCAAAGGTGTGCGCAGCTCGTGGCTCATGTTCGCGAGAAAAACGCTCTTCGCGTGGTTTGCCTTCTGCGCAAGCTGCTGGGAAATTCGCAGCTCGTCCACTGTGTGCGCAAGCTCGACCGTTCGCTGGGCAATCGCCCGCTCGAGCAGGATGTTTCGCTGGGCAAGCGTTCGCAGTCGCCACCGAACACCGAGGTACACCAGTGCAACGATGGCCAGTACGTAGAACAGGATCGCCCACCACGTCAGCCACGGTGGCGGATTGACAGTGAACGGCACGTCGACCGGACCGCTCACGTTTCCAAAGGCGTCGCGTCCCCATACTCGAAAGGTGTACGAGCCCGGCGGCAGACTGTTGAACTCGCGGCGGAACTCCGTCGTCCAGTCCGACGCCGCTTCCTCGTACCCGTCGAGTTGCGTTCGATATCTGGTCGCTGCCTCGCGGTTGTAACTGAGCAACGCGTATTCGAACACGAGGTGGTTCCGATCGTGGGCGAGCTCGTCATTCTCCTGAAGCTGCCGGTTAGCGTCATCGACGATGGACTTTCGCTCGATGACGAGCCGGCTCGGGGGAACCGCAATCTCGGCGGCCGGATCGTAGATTGCCGCCCCCGACAGCGTCCCGATCCAGATCCGGCCGCGGTGGTCGATAGTTGAGGCGCCCGTGTTGCATTCGTCGTTCGGAAGCCCGTCGTCCGTCGTGAATACCGTCTGCTCGAACTCCGTCGGGTCCTCCGTCGTGGGGCTGCGGGGCGTCAATCGCGCTACGCCCCGGTTCGTTGGCAGATAGAGCTTTCCGGAACTGTCCTGCTCTATTCGGTAAACGGTGTTGTTCGGAAGGGCCGGCGAGGACGCAGTCGACAGTGTCCGGACGGGACGCGACGGATCCGCGAGCGACAGCCGCGCCAGTCCGGCTCGCGTGCCGATCCAGAGTTCCGGCCCAGCCCCGGGCAGTTGCACCTCCCGGAGGCTCATTACCAGGTCGGTCGGAAGGCCCTGCTCCATCGTGAAGGATGTGAGACCGGTGCCGTCGTACCGGATCAGTCCGCGGTCCGTGCCGATCCAGAGGATTCTCCGACCGTCGGGCGCCAGCGTTTCGGCGAGGGACGTCACGCGCGACCGGATCCCCGCCAGCGCGGGTGGCGGCGGAAGGAGGTCTCCATTCACGAATCGGAACATTCCGCCGTCGGCGCCGACCCAGGCGAAAACCCTACCGTCCGCGTCCGTCGTTCGCAGCAACGCCGGGACGTCCTTGCCCGGCAGTCCATCCCTGGTGCCAAACTCTCGCACTACCTGCCCGTTTTCGATAAGGACGAGCGCGCCTCCCCTGCCGGCGAGCATCCGTTCCGTCTTGTCATCGGAGAGGTCGAGCAGGCTCATCACCCACGCGATTCTGCCCCCGTTCGCGTACGTGATCTGATTCGGAACGCCGCGCTCGAATCTCACGAGTCCGCCGTTGAGGGTGCCGATCCAGGCGATGTCGCCGCCACGCCGGTCTCGCGTCACGAGCAGACTGTAGACGGAATCATTGACGAGTCCGGCGCTCCGGTCGATCGCCGTCCACGCTCCGAACTGCGCCCGTACCAGCCCGAGGCCCGCCGTTCCGATCCAGAGCCCCTGGGTGCCGCGATCGTCTCCACTGGCGAGGAGGCTCCATACTCCGCCATCCTTCGGGCCCTCGTCCGGGCCGAACGCCCGCAGCTGGCCCTTCTCGTAGCGATAGGTCCAGCCATCGAGACTGCCACACCAAAGTACCGTCGATCCATCCGGTGAGCGTGATTCGCAGAGAGAATAGATGTTGAGAAGGCGCTGCTCCTCCACGGCTCCCTGCACCGGCCTCCAACTGGCTCCGTCCAACTCCCACAGGCCGCTCCTTCGCCCTGCCACGACTCTCGGACTTCCGTCTATGGCGGTCGTCCGGGCAAAGCAGTAGTAGGTCTCGTCGGGCTTCAACTCGGATGGCTGGAACACGGTCCACACGCCCATTCGGCGACGCGCCGTCCGGCCGTCCGGGAGACCGGTCCAGAGCTCTCTGACCCCGCCCTCGCCGACAACGACGCTTGCGGCGCCGGCGACGCCATTCGATTCGAGCGGGAAATCGGGATCCGCGATCCACTCGCCATCGATGAAGAGATGGAAAGAACGTTCGGCGACCAGGACGATCGTGTCCGGACGGTTCGGCTCATCGATCTCTCCGAGGAATACCGGAATGGAGGCGGGTGTTCCGGTGGGATCGGGGTAGTGCTTCCAGGTGCCGTCTGCGTTACGACAGACGACGTCACCGCCCTCGAGACGCACCCACATGTCGCCGGTCTTCGTCGGTTCGACGTCGGCGATGATGTTCTTGCCGATCTCGGCGGGGATGTTGAGGACCTGCCACGTGCGACCGTTGTAACTGGCAAGTCCGTCCTTCGTGCCGATCCAGAGCAGACCATTCCGATCGGTCACGATCGACGTGATTGCGTTCTGTGGAAGACCGTCCTTGCTCGTGAAGGTGCGGAGGCTCGGTCGGCCGATCGAGACGATGTCGAACGGGGCGGCTGCACGGTCCTCCGCCGTCCTTGATTCTCGGGCCGGCGCGGGTCCCCCGCCGCTTGGCGAGGCCGAAATCGCCACTGCGACGAGCAACATCACGACGAGCAGTGGTCTGCGCGCTCGAGTAACGATCTCTGACTGCGGCGTGACGGCGAACATCCGTTAGCGGAACCGAGGTTGTCAGTGCTGAATCGCTTATCGGCAGTCGCCGGAAAAAGTTGCGTTTTGAAGCGGGCGAATGTGCTCTCGCTGTTCTAAGGTGTGATTGCCGGGATTCGCAATGCGTCGACGTCCGACTTCAAGCGAGTCGTGGGAGGACGAGTCTCACGTCAATACCCGCCCAGCAGTGCGCGCATCAGCTTGAAGTACACGTCCGTGTTGTCCTGGACTCCTCCGAAGAGTGCCGCGGCCTTGCCGCCGAATGCGCATACCGGTACGTCCGTGGCCGTATGTGCTGCCTGAGTACCCGGGATTTGCCCCCGGATGAAGTATCCATTCGTCGCGCCGTCGCCTCGCGACGCTGAAGGCCCTACGTGTCGTGCAGTGTCGCATTCGTCGACCGACGATCCAGAGGGTTCGGCTCGTGACGCCGGGTCGTCGATCCAGGTCTCGAACCGATCACCGTTTGCGCCGAAACCGATGACGAGCTTGTAGTCCGGGTCCACGGTCTCAGGGTATCCGTCGGGCGCGATGACGTAATTCGGGAAGCCGGCCTCGGTGTAGAGTCCGACCGCTGTCTGACGGGCCGGCGATGGATTCGCTGTGGATGCCGGCGCAAAGTTCGTGGCGTCGCTCGGCAGAGCACGCATCTCGGCTGTGGTTCGCTTCAATGCGCCGATCGCGGAGAACCCGGAGCATTCGTGATCCGACACTACGATAACGAGAGTGTTGCCATCGCGCTCCGCGAACTCGCGGCATGCGCGAACGGCGTCGTCGAATTCGATCGTGTCCCAGATCGCCCTGTCCGCGTCCATCAGGTGCGACTGCTTGTCGATGCTGGCGCCCTCGACGAGAAGCACGAATCCTCTTCGGTTGCGATCGAGGACAGTGATCGCCGCCCGCGTCATTTCGTCGAGCATTGGCTGGTCACGCGGCAACGTATCGGATGTCTCAGATGGACGCGCAGACGCGCGGCGGTCCGCTATTTTGTCGTACGCCACGTTCATGTTGGCGAGCGCGAAGAGTCCGATCAGCCTGCGGGTGTCCGGATTCGCTGCCGCGACCCCGAGCTCGGTCGCAGTTCCCGCTTGAACGAAGCCACCAGCGCGAAAATCGGCGAGCAGGTCGCGCTCCGGATCGAGGGCGCCGGTCGGCACGCCGAGTTGATCCGCGACCACGGAGTCGAGCTGGTAATCGGTGTCGGCACTTCGCGCCGAACCAGGAGTACTCGCCGGGAGAAACCAGCGCCGGCCGCCCCCGAGCAGGACCGCTATTCCGTTGCCGCGTCCGTTCGAAAGCTCGCTCTCGTCGAGATACTGATCGCAGATCCCGGTCCCGGCGCCGCGGTTGCCGGTGTGAGCCGCCATCGCTCCGGGCGTCGCGTCCTCGATGTCCGCGGTCGTCACGATGCCGACGACCTTCCCCAGCCGTCGCCGGGCAAACTCGCCAAGGTATTCCACACGCGGATTGTCGAACGCCGAACTCGTGTTGTCCGGATACACGCCCTGTTGACCGTTCGCAGACTTGTTGCCGGTGGTGTAACACGACATCCCGGGCGACGAGTCGGTAACGATAGCGTTGAGCGACGACGTCATCACCATCCCGTAGACCGGGAATTCGTCCATTGCGAGCCGACCGTTGGCCTTCCCCGCCGTGTAGCCGTGTCGGACGATGCGCGCAGCGGTGCGGTGTCCCGTTCCCATGCCGTCGCCCAGGCAGATGATGACGTTGCGGTACTTCCGCTTCGCACCGGCAACGTCGACGATCTCGAATCGGCATGTGCCGAATGCAGCCGTCGAATCCAGGCTGTCCACCGCTGACGCAGTGATCGTGTGTGGGCCCACCGCCGATGTCGAATAACCGCGGATGGAATGCCCGAGGTTCGCGTCGAGCGCACTAATGCTGATTGGCTGCGCGACGCCGTCGATCGCAAGCGTGACCGCGGTGAGGGAATGACCGGGTGCGGGCGTGAACTCGACACGAATGTCGAATCGCTGGTCTTTCACGAATCGAGCCGTGTCCACCGGCGTGATGCGGATAGTCGGCCGTGCCTCGGCAGTCGAGCACCAGCAGACCAGTAGAAATCCGGCAATCATGACGACGCGAGTGAGAATCATGCTTCAGTCCAGGGGGTGGGAATCCAGGCAGCGAGGCCCGATCGAAGGGGAGCACAATTCGACGCTCGCCACAACGTCGACAGTCCCGGCAACCCGATGCCATCTCGACAACGGTTGCCTTTTGAAAGACCAGCATTTCAGCGCGCATCCAGATCGTCTTCGAGCTTCAGTGAAACGGAGAGGCCGACCCGAGCGCGGTAGCGCTCGGGTCGATCCCGGGCGCATGTGACGACACGTGGCGCCCGCGAACGCAGGCGCCGACCCGAGCGCTACCGCGCCCGGTGCCGATACGTGGACCGTCCTTCCGTGAGAACGATGCGCTCCGTCGATTCGGTCCGACAGCACGTGACCAAAATTCTTTGACACGCAGTTTGCGCGACCGATACATTTGCGGGTCTTGTTCCCTCATCCCTCGACAACTGAATGTTCCCAAAGGAGAAAGCGTTTCATGCGTGAATCCCACTACGCGTCCGTGTCCCTGCGGACCGTTGCCGCAACCGCGTGCCTGCTGACGCTCCTGTCTCCGATGAGCCAGATTGCCCGTGCCTCAACTCCCGAGGAACGCGATCTGGCCCTCGAGACGGCTCGTCAGTCCGTGTTGTTCCCGGAGAACTACGATTACCGCGAGGAGCTCTCTGCCGAGCGCGCCGGCAAACAGCAGGTCAGTCCCGCTCGCACAGCCGCCACGGAGCGCCTTGCAGAGCACCTCAAGGGCTTCACGCTTCACCTTGACGAGCTTTCGAGTCTTCCCAGGATGGTGACGACTGTCGCTCCGGGCGAGCGTCTCGCCGGCAAGGGCGTTCGCGACGCCGAGACGGCAGCGCGCAACTTCCTCTTGGCTAATGCCGAGGTGTACGGCGTGACGGCGCGAGATCTGTCCACGCTCGAGCGCGTGTTCGTTACGTCGCCCGAGGGTGGCGCCACGATCGTTCGCCTTCAGCAGAAGATTGGCGGCGTTCCGGTGTTCCGGAGTTATCTTTCCATAGCGCTGACCCCAGGCGAGAACGCTGTCGTGGGAACCTCGGGCACAATCTTCGCAGGAGTCGCCGGCGCCGCAGCGTCGAAGACCCAGGCCGTAACGATGAAGGACGCCGTGGCCCGCGCTTCGAAGGACCTCGCTCCCACCCGGGCCTTCATTGCGGGCGATTTTGACGAGACCAGCCTCGACGACGCCGGGTACACGCGGTTCAGCTACAGGCCTGACAGCTCGGCCATCGTCGTGAATCCGCAGTTCGGCGAGGGCCTCCGGGCCCGACAGGTGATCTTCCCGATTGCAGCTGGTGAGGCAATCCCCGCCTACCACATCGAAGTCAACCTGACCGGCGAGCTCGCCGGATCGGGTCCCTACTACTCCTACGTCATCAGCGCGGTCGATGGCCGGGTGCTCTTCCGGAAGAACCTCTCCGAGGATGAGACCTTCTCATATCGGGTCTTTGCGGACACGGCGGCGCCGTTCCGGCCGTTCGACAGTCCCGAGGGCATCACCGGAACGCCGCACCCGACCGGAATCCCTGATGGCTTCCAGGCGGCAGGTGCGACAACGAACGACGTGGCCGTCGAGAGCCTGATCGGACCGACCGACCCGTGGCTCCCGGCCGGTGCAGTCGAAACAACCGGCAACAACGTCGATGCCTACCTCGACGTTGCCGGAGCGGATGGTTTCACGGCAGGCGACATTCGGGGCGCCATCACGTCGGCGGGTCAGTTCCTGCCGGACTGGTCGCACACGAATTCATCGCAGGACGCAACGGTCCGCCAGTCCAAGGCCGTTCACATGTTCTTCTACAACAACTGGCTGCACGACGTCTGGTATCAGCGTGGCTTCGATGAGGTGTCGGCCAACGCGCAGACCGACAACTACGGCCGCGGCGGCGTTGCTGGCGACAACATCCGCGGCGAAGGCGAGGACCGGACCGGTACGAACAACGCGAACATGTCGACGCCGGCCGATGGCGCGCGACCGCGAATGCAGATGTATCGATTCAACAACCCGGAGCCGGATCGCGATTCGTCGACGGATTTCGGCATCGTCGCCCACGAGTGGATGCACTACATGTCGAACCGGCTCGTCGGCAACTCCTTCGGTCTTTCGAACAACCAGGGCCGTTCGATGGGAGAGGGCTGGGGGGACTGGTGCGCGCTCGTGGCCATCGTCCGTCCTGGCGACAACCTCGACGGCGCGTACACGACGGGAGCCTGGGCCACGCTCTCGCTATGGCCGAGCTACACGAACAACTACTACTACGGTATCCGCCGGTATCCGTACTCTACTCGAACGGACATCTTCCCCCTGACCTTCAAGGACATCGGTGGGGGGCTTTCGTTCCCGGCTGGCGTTCCGCGAAACACCAACGTCGGCGGTTCCGCGTCCGAAGTTCATAACGCAGGCGAGGTCTGGAGCAACATGCTCTGGGAGATGACGGCGTCGCTCATGAAGACGTACGGCGTTGAAGAGGGCCGGACGCGCGCGATGCAATACGTCGCGGATGGAATGAAGGAGACGCCCGACGCCCCGACATTTGGACAGGCCCGTGACGGAATTTTGACGGGAGCCAACGCTTCACATCCCGAAGACGTCCCGCTCATCTGGCAAGCGTTCGCCAAGCGAGGCATCGGCGAAGGCGCAGTCAGCCCCGCGAGCGGAAGCTCCAACCACTCCGGCATCACCGAGTCATTCGTCGCGCCGGTTGCGTTGCCGAACGACACGATCGCTGTGTCCACCGCCGGCAGCCACTTCCAGCGCAACCTCCTGCTCGGGGGCGCGGCCGACCTTCAGTTCTCATACGGTGCGGCCTCGATGGCGCCGCTCGCTGGAAACTGGAACGGTGGAACCGGAGTCGGTGCTGACCGTGCGAGCACGATCGGCGCCTATGACGCCTCCTCCGGCTTCTTCTTCCTGCGGAACACGAACACGCCGGGAGCCGCGGACATGGTCTTCGGCTTCGGAGCCGGCGGCTCGGCGGTTGCCGTCACGGGCGACTGGAACGGCGATGGTGTCGACACCGTCGGCATCTACGATCCCGCATCGGGAGCGTTCTTCCTCCGCAACACGAACTCGGCTGGGCCTGCAGACGTCGTGTTCACGTTCGGCCCCGGTGGCGTGGGCTTCGTGCCGGTCGTCGGCGACTGGAACGGAGACGGCACCGACACGATCGGCGTTTACGATCCGGCGACCGGAGCGTTCTTCCTTCGAAACAGCAACTCGAACGGAGGAGCCGATCTGGTCTTCACCTTCGGTGTCGGCGGTGCCGTCCAGCCGGTCGCTGGCGACTGGAACGACGACGGAACGGAAACTATCGGCATCTACGCGCCGGCGAGCGGCGTGACGTTCCTTCGCAACTCGAACACGAGTGGCCCTGCGGATGTTTCGTACACGTTCGGGCCCGGCGGCGGCGCCGTTGCGTGCGTCGGCGATTTCGACGGTCAGTAGGCGTCGAGTCGCCTGGGCGACCACTCCAATGCAAAGGCCCCGCGGAGTTTTCTCCGCGGGGCCTTTTTCTTTCTCGGTGACTCCGTGTCTCAGTGTCTCTGCGTGCGCAGCGTCACACCGTCACCGACACTCAGAGCGGACGGCGAACGAGCCAGACCGAGCAATGAACGTGATTCGTCACCGCCGTCGATACCGATCCTAGAAGGAGTCGCGGAACTGCGCTGTATCCGTGCGACCCGATGACCACGAGGTCCGCCGGCCACTGCTCGGCCGCATCGATGATCACGGACTTCGGGTCACCGTCGATGATTGCCGTCGAGATCGTCGCGTCGCCCTTCAACTGCTTCCTGAGGGCCTTTTCGTGCTCGGTCACTATGCGCTTCGCATTGATGCGACTCGCCTCCATGACCTCGGCGTGGTACTTGCCCGGGAGCAGCCACGCATCGTAAGCGGGATACCGGAATTCCTCCGCCGCACTGAGCAGCCGAATCTCGGTCCCCACTGGCCACTGGAGTTTGGCTACCGCTTCGACCGCCGCCGCGCTGTACTCCGAGCCGTCAACTGCAACCAGTACGTTCATGCTCCGGGCGCCTCCACGTCACCCATTCTTGCCGCGCTTCTCCGGCGCCTTTTTCTCGTCCTTCTTTTCCTTCTTGCCGTCGGCATTCACCTGGCGCGGACGCTCCGACTTTACCTCACCTTCGTCCCTGGGCTTCTCCGGACGTGGCTTCGGAATGCCGATCTCATCTTCGGGATCGCCGCCGCCCGCCTTCTTGACGTCGTCTATGCCCGTGTCCGACGTCGCATCCTCGGCGGCCTCCTCGACCTGCGCCCGTACTTCGGCGGCGATCTCGCCCTTGCGGCGATCCTGCTCGGCCTTCGTGTCCGCATCCACCGGCGGCTTCTCGGGGAACTTCTCGACGGGCTTGCCCTTCATGAAATCCTCCATGAAGTCGATCCACATCGGAAGTGCCGCGTGACCGCCCGTTTCGCCCTCGCCGAGCGGCCGCTTGGAGCCCGGATAGCCGATCCAGACACCGCACGAATACGACGGGCTGTACCCGATGAACCACGCATCGGTGAAGTCGTTCACCGTGCCGGTCTTGCCGGCCAATGGTCGCTTCGCGAGCTCGCGATTCCCGCGGATGGCCGTTGCCGTGCCCGCGTCGACGACGCCTCGCATGGCCTCGACCATATTGGCCGCAACATAGGCGCTCGTGGCGCGCTGCGTGGTCGGCTTCCATTCCCATTTCGCAACGCCGTCGCGGTCTTCGACGCGGGTGTAGAGGTGCGGCTCCGCCCGCTCCCCTCGATTCGGATAGGCCGAGTAGGCCGAAACCATGTGCAGGAGCGGCTCCTCTGTCGCTCCGAGCGCCGATGACAGCACGCGCTTCATCGGATTCGGCAGTCCGAATCGACGGACGCAATCCGCCCCGGCATCGACGCCTACCGACCGGAGCGTATTGACGGCGTTGATGTTCAGCGACTTTGCAATCGCCACTTTCAACGGCACCGAAGCGCTCGACGTCGAACCGTCGTAGTTGTGCGGAGTCCAGCCTCCGATCGTCACCGTCGCTCCTGAGACGACCGTGTCCGGCGTATATCCGCGCTCCATTGCCGCCGTGTAGATGAAGGGCTTGAAGGCCGACCCGGTCTGCCGTTCCGCCTGCGTGGCATTGTTGAACTTCACCAGGGCGAAGTCATACCCGCCGACCATTGCCACGATGTTCCCGGTCGACGCCTCGATGCAGACGAGCGCACCCGCCACGGCCGGCACCTGAGCGAGGTCGCACTCGATCGTATGGGATTCCTTGTCGACCTTCTGGATCTTGAATGGCGTGATGTCGCCGATCTTGAGCGCTGCGCCGGGCGCCTTTCCCGCGAGTTTCGTATTGGCCGACGTCAGCTTGGCCGTGTAGTTGCCGAAGCGCACTACGGCCGTATCACCCGAAGCCTTCGTCACGAGACCGAATATGTAGGTGTTCGGGATCGGCTCGTCGTCCCAGTCGTGATGCCAGTACCGGCTCAGATCCTTGAAATCGGCCGCCACGTTCGGCAACTCGCCTCGCCAGGGCTTCGCTCGCCGATTCTCGTAGGCGTGCAGGCCACGACGGACGGCGCGGACGGCTTCGCGCTGCGCATCCGCGTCGATCGTCGAATGGATCTGAAGCCCCTCGGTTTGCGTCACGCGCGTGCCGAACTGCCTCTCCATCGACTGGCGGATCTCCTCGACCGCATATCCGAATGCCGAATCGTTCGGGCTGACCGTGTTCGTCGTCGAAGTGATGTTCAGCACGATGGGCTTGGCGGCAGCGGCGTCGTAAGTAGCCTGATCGATGAAGCCCTCCTCGAACATGTTGCGGAGCACGAGATTTCGCCGCTCCTTCGCATCGTTCGGGTTGAGGACGGGCGAATACTGCGAAGGGGCCTTCGGAAGCGCCGCGAGCATCGCGCACTCCTCGAGTGTCGCCTCGCGCACCGAGTGACCGAAGTAATACTGCGACCCCGCCTCGACACCGTAAGCTCCGCCGCCGAGAAAGATCTGATTGCAGTACATCTCCATGATCTGTTCCTTCGAGAACATGCGCTCGATCTGGAGCGCGATCATGGCTTCGCGGATTTTTCGCTTGAACGTTCGCTCGGGGCTCAGGAAGAGGATCTTGGTGAGCTGCTGCGTAAGGGTGGACCCGCCCTCGACGGTGCGTCCGGCGAGTGCGTTCTTCACGGTCGCGCGGGCGATGCCGAGTGGATCGACTCCGATGTGCTTGTAGAACCGCGAGTCCTCGATGGCCTGGATCGCGTTCTTCATGTTCGGCGGAAGCTCGGAATATGCGATCGGGATGCGCCGTTCCATCGCGAACTGGCCGATCACCGTGCGGCCGTCAGACGCGTACACACGCGTGACGGCCGACGGCCGGAAATCGGCAAGCGCACGGACCTGACGGGCCTCGTCCGAGAGGCTCGACTGGTAGGCCACCGTTGCCCCGAACATCGATCCCGCGACGATAGTCAGCAGGACGAGGCTGAGGAACATGTGCTTTCGAAACAACGTCTGCACCGCTCGTGAAATCGCATCGAGGCGGCTGCCGAATGTCTTGATGGTTTCAATTTCTGGCATGTCGAATTCCCGGACTAATCATCGGTCAAAAGTCTGGCTCTGCGTCTTTGCGAGTCCTCTGCGCCTCTGCGGGAATCTGCCTTCGAGTATGTTTCTCGCAGAGACGCAGTGAATCCGCAAAGTCGCAGAGACCTAAAACCGTCAGCATCGATCAGCTTGTGATGTGCAAGTTCGAACCCTCTGTTGCGCCGCAGCCGGCCCGGGTTGCCCTATTCACCGATCGTCTTCCGCACCGTCGTCACATAGTAGAGTCGCAGCGCCACCCCGAGGATGCCGACGGCTGTCAGCGCCCACAACGTT
This sequence comes from uncultured Clostridia bacterium, assembly GCA_964641945.1. Classification (GTDB taxonomy): domain Bacteria; phylum Acidobacteriota; class Blastocatellia; order UBA7656; family JADIYM01; genus JADIYM01. The sequence continues at coordinate 1,734 of CAZXLQ010000117.1, read as the reverse complement.
GTCCAGAGCACGGCCGGCACGAATCCGCCGGTCGCGTTCGCCATGTTCTGAGCGTCCGTCGGAACCGAGCTGCTGATCGAAAGCCAGAACAGAAACCGAAGGTCCGACAGCGCATTCAGCATGCACTGCACGGCCAGGAAGCTCAGTCCGAACCGCGTCGCCCGATCCGATCCCCTGGCGCCTGCGACGATGAGCAACGCACCGATCGCGAGGCCGCCGGCCCACGCAAGGAAGTTCGCCCCCAGCCAGACGGCACACAGCGCGAAGACCGCGCCCAGGCCGACGAGCGCAGGACGCACCGTCGACCGCCGGGCCGCCATCAGCAACAGCAATGCCCCTACGATCGGCGTGCAGACGTAGCCGGCCGAGCTTATGGCAAGGCTGCTGCCTCCGAGCGTGTGTGTGACCCCGGACGTGTCCATGAAGATCTGGATGCCCATCGGCCAGCCCAGCGTCAGCACGGCCGCAAAGGCGTGGCAGAGCTCGTGCACGTAGGTCACGAACACCCGAATCGGATAGAGGATCAGGCCCACGAACGGGATGAACCACAGGATGAAGGTCAGGGCAGAAGCTGCGAGGACGTGCCGAAACGAATCGAGGGCGTCTCGGGCCGCAGGATCCGCCGTAAGCGGAGGTGCGTCGACGATGCGGAACGGATCTGTCGTCATTTCGCATTCTCCACGACGGTGCCAGCCTTTGCGAAAAACCCGACGGGTAGCGTCGGATCCGAAACAAGTCCCTGATTCGTCACCAGCGGCGCCTCGGCGGCAGCGACCACGAGGTAGCCACCGGGGGCAAGCGCCGACTCGAGCCGGACGAGGAGTTCCCTGGCGGCTCGCGCGTGGAAGTATAGCAGCACGTTCTGACACGAAATGACGTCGAACGAACCGATCACGAGACGCCAGGCCGACTCGTCGCAGAGGTTGACCCTCCGAAAGAGCACGATGCGACGAACGAGCGGCAGCACGTCGAACGTGCGATCCGGTCCGGGCTCGTTGACGCCGATGAAGTACCGATTCCGCAGAGTCGGATCGATGCCGCGAATCTGCGAGGCACTGTATCGGCCCTGACTCGCCGCGACGACGGCGTGTCCCTGTAGATCCGTCGCAAGGATCTCGATACGCCAGTCTGGATCCGGTGGAAGCGCTTCGCGGGCCAGGATCGCCAGTGAATAGGCCTCCTCGCCGGTCGAGGCCGCCGCCGACCAGAGCCTCAGCCTGTGTGTTGCGCCGCGGGCCGCAACGAGTGCCGGGAGTACACGTTCGGCCAGCGCCTCCGTCTGCTCAGGTTCGCGGAAGAACGACGTGTCACCAGGTGCCACTTCTTCGGCAAGCGAGTTGAGCTCTCCCGGCGAGGCACTCGCCATCCGACAGTAGCTCACCTCATCGACGCCGATCCGGTCCGCCTTCCTTGTGACAGCTGCCAGGAGCGCATCGCGGATGGGCCCGCCGGGCTGCCACCCGAAATGCTCCGCGAGCGCCGTTTCGAGCGACCTGAGATGCGGGTTCTTCGGGAGCCTGCGGCTCACGATTCCGTCGGATCCGCATCGCGGCGATAATCGCCTGAACGGCCGCCGGACTTTCGCTCCAGACGGATGTCGGTGATCACCATCTCACGATCCACGGCCTTGCACATGTCATAGATCGTCAGCGCAGCCACCGAAACCGCGGTAAGCGCTTCCATCTCGACTCCGGTTCGACCATCGACGAGCGCCGTCCCTTCGAGCCGGACGCC
>CAZXLQ010000116.1:0-14908 GCA_964641945.1 uncultured Clostridia bacterium | reverse complement strand
CAGAACCGCGAACGCAGTGAGCGGCCGGCCTTGCATCTCCCGCCCAGTGGTTGTATCGAACGCCCCATCCGATTGCGTCCGCCACCACCAGCTCGAGCGTGTGCGCTGCTCACGGCCCGTCAGACCCACACCGCGTCGCGCGTCAGCAGCCACGGCTCGCGATCGATTTTCTTCCACCGGAATCTCTCGATGAGGTCGCGTGCCCTCACGTTCTCGGGTCGCTCGAGCAGGCCAAGCGTGTGAGCCATCGCACCGACGATGCGCTCCGGCGACACTCCCGCTTCGCGGACGTCGCGTATCGCCGTCGGGCGGGTCCGCTTTGCGAGCCGCTCACCGGAAGCGTTCAGGACGAGCGGAATGTGTCCGTAGGCCGGCACCGCCGCCTTGAGCGCCTTCAGCAGCAGGATCTGCCGCGGCGTCGAGTGGAGCAGATCGGCGCCCCGCACCACCTGGCTGATTCCCATCGCCACATCATCGACCGTGGCTGCAAGCTGATATGTGAAGAGCCCGTCGGACCGGCGGACGATAAAATCGCCGACGTCCGCCGACACGTCCTGCTCCGTCTCTCCGTAGACCGCATCGTCGAACACGACACGATCCCCGGGATTCACTCGAAAACGCAGCGCCGGCCGCCGTTGCCGGGCATTTGCGTCGACATCGATCTCGACCGGGATGCCACGATCGCGACACGTGCCCGGATAGGGCGGTCCCTCCGTGCCTGGGCCGTGCGGCGCCGACAACAGGCCGCGCAGCTCCGCCCGCGAGCACGTGCACGCATACAGCCGCCCTGCCGCATCGAGAGTTCGAAGCGCCTGGCGGTAGAGCCGCGTTCGCTCGCTCTGCCGATACGGTACGTGTGGACCGCCGACATCCGGTCCCTCGTCCCAATCCAGTCCCAGCCAACGCAGGTCGTCGAGCGTGCGCTCTTCGGCGCCGGCGACCACGCGCGGCGGATCGAGATCCTCGACACGCATGACGAATACGCCATCCGAGCTCCTGATCGCGAGCCACGCCGCGAGGGCGGTGCGCGCATTGCCCACGTGCAGATCGCCGGTCGGGCTCGGCGCATAACGCCCCCGCAAGGGCCTTGACCGAGGCATGCGCGTCGCCTCCGTTCCGAGAGCCTTACCGCTTCATGGCGAGCGTCAGACCGTCGCCAATAGGTACAAGGCTCAGGCTCACCCGGTCATCGTGGTGCAGTTTCTTGTTGAAGGCCCGGATCGCGATCGTGTCATCGTCGTTTGACTCGGCGTCCGCGACGCGACCGCTCCAGAGAGTGTTGTCGACCGCGATGAGGCCGCCCGTCCGCAACAGCACGAGCACCCGTTCGAAATAGCCCGCGTACCCGCGTTTGTCGGCATCGATGAATGCAAAGTCGAACGTGCCGTGTTCGCCGTCCTGGATGAGCTCGTCGAGCGTTTCCATCGCGGGCGCGATTCGAAGGTCGATCTTGTGCCCGACCCCCGCCTCTTCCCAGTAGCGACGCCCGATGGACGTCCATTCCTCGCTCACGTCGCACGCGATGATCTGTCCGTCATCCGGCAGCGCCAGCGCAACAGAGAGCGCACTGTATCCCGTGAAGACGCCGACCTCGAGCGTACGCCGCGCGCGGACGAGCTGGGCGAGCAGGAACATGAACTGTCCCTGTTCGGGCGAGATCTGCATCCGGAAAAGCGTGCCGAGGGCCGACGTTTCCTCGCGGAGCCTGCGCAGTACGTCGGGTTCGCGCGACGAGGCCGAGAGAATGTAGTCGTAGAGCTTGTCGTCGACCTGGATCGTCCTGTTCGACACGGCGAGTTCCTCCGGAAAGTGCAACAGCCACCCCGTCGGGTGGCTGCTGTTTCACGACGTCAAGTGCGCCCGGCACGACTCGAACGTGCGACCTTTTGATTCGTAGTCAAACGCTCTATCCAACTGAGCTACGGGCGCTCGCGGGATCATTCGACGATCCGCCGCGAACAGCGGACTATAGCCAGTTGCTTGCCGGGTCGCAAGACCAAAGTGCATCATGCAGATGCGCCAACGCGCCGTCGCTCGACTGCGTCTGAACTATCGCGTCCGGACGGGCGTACTTGGTCACGGCTGGCGGGAGCGGCCAATGGAACGACGGGACAATACGCATGGACTACCTGAAGAAGATCGACGAACTCCGTAGTGCGATGAAGCGCAAGGCTGAAGAGACCGACCGTCGCTTCAACGTGAGCTCGCACATCGATCAGGCCGCACGGACCGCCGGCGACGCCCTGCGCACCGGAACGGACGTCGCGAAGTCGGGACTCGACGCGGCTCGCAAGGCCGCCAGCCAGATTCACATCGACCCGAAGATCACCGAACAGGCGAAAGATGCTGCCAGCGCCGCATCCGACGTCGCGAAGGCCGCTGCCACCGAAGCTGGCGACGCCGCAAAGTCCGTCACCGCATCGCTCAAGACCGGCGCCAAGGTGGCCACCGATCAGGCGTCCGATTTTTTCGGTGAGGCGAGACAGTACTACGAAGCCGCAAGCAGCGCCGCATCGGCTGGCGCCTCGGCGGCGACGGTGGCTGCCTCGCTCGTCGGGGCGGTGAACTCCGCGAAGACGTGGGTGAAGGAGAACCCCGGAAAGGCCACGGTCGTCACGCTGTCGCTCATTGCCGGAGTCAAAGCTGGCGCAGCGTGGCCGGGACTCGACGTGACGATCCTCGGCGCGGGAGCTTCCGGACACTGGCTCTTCCACTCCGCCGTCGGCTCGTACGGTATGTACAAGCTCTCCGACAAGTACATGGGTTATCTGAAGGAACGCGAACGACTGCTGTCCGAGGGACGGCTCACCGAAGCCGAGCGATCGCGGGTCGAATTTCAGCGCAATGCCGCCAAATACGTTGGAGCCCCGCTGCTGGGAGCGTTCTCGGTTGCCGCAGGCGCCGCGTTGATGACGGAGGCTTTCACTGGCGGGACGGTCATCGGCTTTCCGGTGAACCTGATTCTCGGAGGAAACCCGATGCTTTCGAGCATCTGGCTGTTCGGCAACGGCCTCGTCTGCTTCCACAACGGATACAAGTTCTTCATGATGGCGCTTGCGAAGGAGGACGACATCGAGCGCGTCGTCCACGAATTGAAGGGTCTGCTGCCGGCAGCCGTCGCCGGGTAGCGGGGTCTATAACACCCGGGCCTCGACACGGCCTCGCGGGAGCCGGGGGAAACCAAGTACCCTGAATCCTCTCGCGAGGCCGTTCCAGCGATAGCTGGCACGCGCGGCCTGGCGAGAATCACACCCGTGGACCTTCTTCGCTTCGCAATCGTCGGATTCGGCAATGTTGGCGCCGCACTTGCGCGTCACGTCCACGAGCGCGCGGAGCGAGTCGGGCGCCGTTTCGGCATCGACCTTCGCCTCGTCGCCGTCGCGGACTCGACCGGATTCATCAACGACACCGCCGGCCTCGACGGCAACGAGCTGGCCGCGTGGCGCGAATCCGGCCGGCGGCTCGGCGAGCGCAGTGGCGCACATCGCCACTGTCAGCTCGAAGACGTGCTCGAGGCGGGAGTCGATGTGGTCGTGATCAGCCTTCCGACCGATCGGGACACCGGCAAGCCCGGCTTGAACGTAGCCCGGGCGTCTATCGCGGCCGGCGCTCACGTCGTACTGGCCGACAAGGGGCCAGCGCTGCTCGCGCTTCCGGAGCTGGAGCGCGAGGCGGCCGCGCGTGGGGTGACGGTGGGCGCGAGCGCGACCGTCGGCGCCGCGCTCCCGACTCTCAGTGTGGCTCGTCGCGAGCTCGCCGGCGCCGAGCTTCTAGAGATCGAGGCGATCCTGAATGGCACGTCAAACCTGATCCTCACCTCGATGCGCGAGCGCGGCATCTCGTTCCACGAGGCAGTCGCCGAGGCGCAGCGCGCCGGCATCGCGGAACCCGATCCGAGCTACGACGTGCAGGGGTGGGACACCGCGGTGAAGCTGACGATTCTCACTAGGGCACTCATTGACGAACGCGCGACGCTCAATCTCGTGAGGAGGACCGGAATCGACGAGCTCGAGCCGGACTTCGTCGAATGGGCACATCGCTCTGGCGGGCGGATCAGGCTCATCGGGCGCGCGGTTCGGAGCAATGGCGGCGCAGTGGTCACGGTCGCACCCGAGGTAGTCCCGGCGCACAACCCGTTTCATCTCGTAGATGGCGCGCGAAAAGCCATCCGCTTCGTCACCGATGACCTCGGTGAGCTCGTCGTCACCGGCGGTGCGTCCGGTCGCCGCGACGTTGCGGCGGCGCTTCTTCGGGACATTCTCGCGACTATGAGGTGAGAGTCGACATCAACTCTCCAGATACACCAGCTCACCGTCGACGGTGACGGTCGCGCGCTCGAGTCCCGGCCACTCCGGCATTGACACACATTCACCGGACCGGACGTCGAACTCCCAGCCGTGAAGCGGGCAAACGACGACGCCGTCCTCGAACTCGCCCGCGCTGAGCGGTGCGCCTTTGTGCGGACAGACGTCGGCGGCGGCAACGATCTCGCCGCCGTCATTGAAGAGCACCCACGACTGCTCTCCCCTCGTCACACGCCGCATGCAGCCGTCGGGCACCTGGGCCCTGGTTGCGACGAGCAATCGCCCGCGTTGCGTGCTCACGGCGACGGCCTGCCTACCGTCCGAGCCGGCGATCGAGCCCGGCGTCCGAACCGTTGAGCTTTACGTAGAGCGACTGGATGATTCCCCTCTGTCTGGCCGCCGCAGGCGACGTCGGCTGGTAAGCACGGATCAGCACATCGAGCGCCTCGCGCTCCGAGCCGGATTCGAGCTTCGCAATGCCAAGGTGCCACAGACGCGTATTGAACTCCGCGTCCGCAAGTGGCGCCTCTGTCGCCGCAGTCAGGTGAACGAGTGCCTGGTCGTACTCGCGGCGCTTCACCAGCACCCAACCGAGCGCATCGTTTGCTCTCGCCGTCATCACGGCGCGCCGGGTGGCGCGGTCGGCGTCGGGCATGTCTCGGACTGAACGGTCGAGCTCGGTCGCCGCCTCGACACCGGCAAGCGCTTCCTCGGCGAGCTGCTTCGCGCGGTCAAGCAGGACTCCCTTCTCTGCGAGCTGGATCGCGATCCACACCTTGCGGAAGGGCTCGCGTCCATCGTCGACTCCGACGAATCCATCGATTGCAGAGAGCAGGGCGGACTGCACTCGGGGCTCGACCGATCGCCCGCTCGGGCTGAACGGTTCCGGCTCCGGCGTTGGAATCGCAGCCGGCGCGGCCTCGAGCGTATCGGGTACCGTGCCGATTGGAGCCGTGCGAACGTCCGCCTCCGGGTTCGTCGACGGATCGCTCTCCGGCACGGCTGCACGGATGGCGGGCGCTGTTGGCTCGGGCTGTTCCGACCTGGCAGGGTCGTCGACGACAGTCACTGGCGGCGCTTCCGGTCGTCCGGCCGGCCCGGTCGCGCCAAACGGAAATGTAGGCGCCACCGCTCCCGGCTCGGCCGAGCGTGTCGCAGGCTCGGTCACAGTCGGCCCAGCAGTCGAACGCGGATCGTCGGATGACGGCGGATTCGTCGCCACCGGTTCAGCGGAAGGCTGTGCGACCGGTTCCGTCGCCGGTTCGGTCGATGTCGGCGCCGGGTCGGACGTCACGGTCGCGTCGGGATTCGCGCCGGGATCGGTTGTGGGGACGGACGTCGGGGCACCGGGATCGGTCCCGGCCACAGCCGCGTCGCCACCGCCGCTTCCGGCCGACGGATCAGCCGTCGAGTCCGGAGTCAACTCCGGTGCGACCGTGCGCGATGGCATGTCGGGAATCGACGAAGCGAGGTCCACCTGTCGCTCGGTCGCTGCTCCACCGGCCGCTGGCTCGGAAGAAGGCTCAGTTGATGCAGGATCGCCGGATGTCGGCGCCAGAGGGTCCGTTGTCGGACCGGTCGCGACGGGATCGGAAGACGGACCGGGGTCGGTAGCCGGATCCGGCGCTGCCGACAGCGGTTCGATTGCGGGTTCGGTCGCGGGCGCGACCGGCTCGGCCCGAGGTTCTGCCGCCGAAGGATTGGCGCGGCGTGGCCGGAAGACAAGCGGCGCATCGGCAGGCGCAAGGGTCGGATCGACCGTAATCGGCTCCTGCGGCGGCGCCGTGGATGCCGGCTGGATGGCCATCACTGTCAGCCACTGCGTGAAGAGCATCTCGAGATGGCCGGCCGGGTCCGATGCGCCCATACCGCCGCCCGGAGGCGACAGGAATTCCTGCTTGGTCTCTTCGACAGGCTCGTCGGGCTGCGTGGCCGGTTGCTCGCCCGGTTGCAGGACCGGAGCCTTCACCGGCTCGGGTGCGGGCGGGTCCGGAATCAACTCGAGGTAATGGCCGATCCGGGCGAGCGACTCCGCGAGCTTGAACTGCGTCGGCGTCGTCGGCTGCAACGGCATGAACATTACAGCCTGGCGCTCACGCTCGAGCAGCAGCTCGAGCTTCGAGCTCCGCAGGTCGAAGATGTCGCCGAGCCGCGTTTCGAACTGTCCGTCGTCGGTGATGTCGACCGACGCATTCAGTCGATCGATCGCCTGCGAGAACTGGTCGTTGACCATGTAGGCCTTCGCCAGCTCGAAGTGCATCGACGGAAAATCACCATAACTCTGCGCCTCCGAGAACGCCTCGATCGCTTCCTTGTACTTCTTCTGTCCGAGCAGGATGTTGCCGAGTGTGATGTGCGTCCAGGCGAAACGCGGTTCGATGCGCAACGAAAGGTCGACCATCTCTCGAGCCTTGTCGTAACGACCTCGCGCCGCATAGAGATACCCGAGTGTCGTGTAGAGCCTGAAATCGCGAGGCGACAACGCTAGCGCCCGGGCGAGCGACTCGTTGGCGGCGGCATCGTCGTCGACGAGAAGCTGCGCAACCGCCAGCCCCGCAAAACTCTCCGGGTCGTCCGGCTTGATGTCGAGCTGTCGCTTGTAGAGCGCGATCGCGTCGGTCGGATTTCCGAACGCACGCCGCAGGTTGGCGAGGCTCGCGTACGCGAACTCCTCCTTCGGCTCGAGGTCGATTGCCTTCTGGAACGCGTTCGCCGCGTCGTCGAGTCGGAGATTGATGATGTAGGCGGTGCCGAGCGAGTTGAAGGCGCGGTGGTCGCTCGGCGCGAGCTCGGTAGCGCGCTCGAGCACACGTATGGCGTCGCTCGGCGACTCGATCGAAACGTAGAAGTAGCCAATCTGGATGAGCCGCGGCGCCTGTTCGTCGAAAGTCGGCTCGAAGGACTTCATCAGCTCGATGGCGTCGGACCGGTATCCGGCACTTGCCAGGACGACCGGCATCTGCCAGATCACGGACGAGAACAACCGGTCGGTGATCTTCGTGCCGGCCGCGTCGAGCGCCCTCTTGAATGCAGCGCTCGCACCCTTCGGATCGCTGTTGCGAATCGCCATCTCGCCGACGGTTGCGTGAGAACGGACGAGTGCCTCGCGGGCCTGGTCGGCGAGCAGGGAATTCGGTCGATCGCGGAGGAACTTCTCGAGAAGCGAGATGCGGACGCTCGTCTCGGCAGCAACGGCCTTGTCGAGCTCGGCGCGCTCGGCAAGCACCGACGCCGTGGCGTCCTGGGCGCGCACCTCGGGCACGGGCCCTGCCGTCGTCATCGAGAAGGCCACGAGAAGGGCCGCGGGAAGCAACTTGCGGAAACGCATCGTCAGATCAGCTCTCTACAGCAGTCGAGTTTGTTCGGAATCGGATCTTGGACCACACCCGGACCGAACCGCGATCATACCATGCCGGTTCGGGCTGCCCTGAAGACGCGTCCATCTGCCAAAAGTTCCGAGGATCCGCCCGCTCTGCTCTCCGTGTCCCCGTATCTCTGCGTGCGCAGCTCTCGATCTCCCCAATTCGAAAGAGCCGCCAGGGAATCTTCCCTGACGGCCCTCGAATCTGCGCGTGTGTCTGGTCTACCAGCGGTTTCCGCCGCCGTATCCTCCACCGCCACCGCCACGACCGCCGCCACCACCGCCGCGGCCACCACCGCCGCCGCCGTAGCCACCGCGACCGCCGCCGCCACCGCCACGCGGCTCGAGCGGCTTGGCTTCATTGACCGTCAATGCGCGGCCAGCGAATTCCATGCCCGCAAACTTCTGGATCGCCGCCTCGCCCTCGGTCTTCGACGCGAACTCCACGAATGCAAACCCTCGCGACCGACCCGTGTCACGGTCCGTGATGATCCGAACGCTGTCGACAACGCCGCACTGGGAGAACAGGTCGCTCAGCTCGGCCTCGGTGATTTTGAACGGTAGATTCCCTACGTAAAGTCTCATGTGCCTTCACACCTTCGAGAAAGGGGATTGGCCTTCGGAACGCGAGATCGGAGCGGCAAATCGACGCGAGAATCTCGGGGCGCAACCTCAACCGAATCCGTCATCCATCACCAGCGCCTTGAATCGAAACCATCTGCCCGGGGGACCGGAACGAAGAGGTTGGCCACCGCGATTGGTGGGTTCTGACGCTTCGCCACTTTAGCACCGGGGTTCCGGGAGGACAACTCATTTGTTATTGCTCCAAACCGTTGCGGACGTTCGACTCACGGGCTCGAACGGGTGTCGGTCAGCGCCGCCCGGAAGGACGACTTCCGGCGCCGTTTCGGGCCGGTTCGTGGACGTGCGACGTGCGCCGTCCGCCGCACCGCGACTGGCGGCGCCGACGGAGGCTGTGGTACGAATTCTTCCAGATGACAGGACGATTTCTCGCAGGCAACGTCGTCGTACCGGGCAAGGCCGGGAAACTCGAGGCGATCTATAAACCCGGTGACTCTGAGCGCTCGACGCCTCGCCACGCTGCTATCATCTGTCATGCGCATCCGCTGCACGGCGGCACGATGCACTTCAAGTTGATCTTCCGCATCGCGCGCGCGTTCGATGAACTCGGTTTCCCGACACTCCGGTTCAATTTCCGCGGTGTCGGCGGGAGTGAAGGCACCTTCGACGAGGGACGGGGAGAACGCGACGACATCCGCTCGGCGATCGACTGGCTGGCGGAACGCCATCCGGACGTGCCGCTCGTAGTCTCAGGCTTCTCCTTCGGTTCCTGGACCGGCCTCCCCGTGGGATGCGCCGATCCTCGCGTGTCGCACGTCGTTGGACTGGGGGTTCCAGTGCGCGCTTTCGACATCAACGGATTGAGCTCGTGCACGAAGCCGAAGCTCTTCGTCCAGGGGACGAACGACGAGTTCGGGCCGATGGCCCAGCTGAACTCCTGGTACGCGGATCTGCCTGAACCCAAACGACTTGTGCGAATTGAAGGGGCGGACCATTTCTTCGAGGGCCGCCGAGAGGAAATGGCAAACGCCATCACGGAATACTTCGCCGACGAGGCGAACTGACGCGGCCGCGTGAAGCGCTCACCAATCTTCTTCACGTCGGTCTGCCACCCTCTGGAGCGGTAGGAACCACTATGGGTCAGATACTCAAGAACGAACCACTCGTGCGCACCGACATTTCATTTCAGGCGCCGACGCAGGTGAAGTTCGGTGTTGGCAAGATCATCAATCTTGGTGAGGAGTTGTTGATCGAGGACGATCTCGGCGATTTGACGAGGATCGTGCTCATCACGGACAGGGCGCTGGCGGCGCTGGGGATGGTGACTCGCGTGGCTGCAGGCCTCGAGGGGTCTCCGTTCGAGATTGTCGAAGTTTTCGAGGACGTTCCGTCCGACTCCGACATTCGTGTCGTCGAGGCGGCCGCAGCTGTCATCGTCGAGCATCGGGCAGAGTTGATCGTCGCCGTCGGCGGCGGATCGGTGATAGACACGGCGAAAGCGGCGAGCGTCCTGGCGAAACACGGCGGCCGGCTGCACGACTACGAGGGACTTTACATGGTCCCGGGTCCGTGTTTTCCGGTTATCGCCATTCCGACGACGTGCGGTACGGGCAGCGAGGTCTCGGGCGGCGCGGTGGTCATGGACCACGAAGCCAAAACCAAGATCATCCTCGGCAGTCCGTATCTCTTTCCGCGCATTGCTATGCTGGATCCGGATCTCCTGCGTTCCCTTCCCGGGCATCTCGTTGCCTTCACTGGAATGGACGCAATGACGCACGCAGTCGAGGCGTTCGTGTCGACCGACCACGAGCCGTTTTCGGAAGCGCTCGCGATTCGTGCCGTCGAAATGCTCGCCGACAACCTGCCGCGTGCCGTCGCGGACCGCAACGACACGGACGCACTCTCGAAGGTGCAGATTGCCGCGTCGATGGCCGGAATCGCGTTCACGAACGCGGTGCTCGGCGCGACGCACGCGATCGCGCACTCGATCGGGAGCCTTCACGGCCTGCACCACGGGCTGACGAATGCCGTCGCCCTTCCCTACGTGATGGAGTACAACCTCGACTCGTGTCCGGATCGGTACGCGGCGCTCGCCCAGGCTCTCGGCGCCGAAAGGCACGGACGCACGGATTTCGAGCTCGCGCTCGAGTCAGTTGCCCGAATACGGGAGATCAACCGGTCGATCGGCATTCCGTCGGTCTTCACGGAACTGGGCCTCCCCGGCGATGAAACGACCGTCGGCGAGATAGCCGAGGCCGCGATGAACGATCCGTGCCTCGCCTTCAATCCTCGACCTTCAGAATATGCGGACATAGAAGGACTCGTCCGGCGCTGCGTGACGGGGGCCGTATGATCAACTACTACACGCAGGCCTGGGTGGAAGAGGTCGTCAGGAGGCTCAGGGCGAGTGAAGAGTTCCTCGCTACGGCCCGAAAACTCAATGGGACGTTCGTGTTCAGGGTTCTCGACGGACCGGCCGGGGCCGACCGCGTGACCACGTGGACGTTTCGACACGGAGAGTGCGTCGACTCGTCGTACCACTCCGAACCGGCGCCGTGGGAGTACCTGCGGCACGCCGAGTACAACAACGCGTGGATCATGCGGTCGACGTGTCCATACGCGATGATGGCGGACCTGAACCGCGGCGTCATCTCGCCGGTTCGGGCGCTCGCATCGCCCCACTATCACATCGAAGGGCGCAAGACGATGCTGCTGCAGATGATGCGGCCCCTCAACATGTGGAACGAGATCGCCGCGAGCGTCGAGGTCGAATACAACCACGACGAGGCGTGAGCACGGATCCCGCGGACTTGAATGGATGAACACAGATCGGAGACTTCCGATCTGTGTTCATCCGTGAGGATCCGTGGTTACGGCTTGATCACGACCTTGCCGTAATTGCCGCGGTCGCCGAGCAGGTCCTGGGCGCGGGCGGCGTCGTCGAGCCTGAGCACGTGCCCCACCTGCGGAACGATCTTCCCGTTAGCCAGGAGCCCGAACAGCCTCTCGGCCGACGCCTTCGCAACCTCGGGATTCGCCATGAGCGCGCCGAGATGAAGCCCGATCACCCACAGGTTCCTGAACAGCATGTCGCGAACATCCGGCCGTCTCGCATCCGCGCTGGCAATCCCGAAGACGATCAACCGTCCCAGGGTGCGCAACGCCGACATGCTCTTGTCGAACACGTCGCCGCCGACCGACTCGAGGACGAGCTCGACGCCCTTGCCATCCGTCACGTCCTTTACGACGGCGAGAAAGTCCTCTTTCGTGTAGTCGATGCAGACGTCGGCGCCGAGCGCCTTCACGCGCTCGAGCTTCGCGGCCGAGCTGGCTGTCGCAATCACGCGCGCACCCGCGATCTTCGCGAGCTGGACGGCTGCGGTGCCGACTCCACCGGCAGCCGCGTGGATCAGCACGGTTTGCCCCGGCTGAATGTTTCCTGCGAAGTGAAGGGCGAAGTCCGCCGTGAAGTAGTTCACGGGAAACGCGGCAGCAGCTTCGGCCGACATTCCCTCGGGCCGGGCCATTACGCTCGTCGACGGGGCTACGACCTTTTCGGCATATCCGCCGTGAGAGACGAGGGCCATGACTTTTTGTCCGGGAACGACCTTGGTGACCGAATCACCGACAGCCGATACCGTGCCGGCGACTTCGAGCCCCGGAATGAAGCGGGGCGGCGGCCCGCCAACGTAGAGGCCCCGCCGCATCATGACGTCGGCGTAATTCAGTCCGCACGCTTCGATATCGATGAGTATTTCACCGGGACCGGGTGTGGGATCTGGAAGGTTGACGAGCTCGAGTTGGTCGGTGCCGCCGAGGGCGGCTACTTCGATCGCGCGCATTCGTGTGACTCCTTGCGTGGGTCCATTGGTGTTTAACCGGCGGAAGCGAAGTGTCCCGCAACCGGATGGCGATGCGCAAACCGGTGCCTGCCTTTGCGTCCTTGCGAGACCTCTGCGCCTTTGCGGGAAACTGTCGAGCGGTGGGGTTTCCCGCAAAGGCGCAGAGGCCTCGCAAAGGCGCAAAGGCGCAAAGGCTCAGGAGGTTGACACTTCCAGCCCGACCTACCGCTTCCCGAGATCGACGGTGAGCGTGTCATCGGCGATACGGGCAGTGGTTCCGGGCGGTAACGGCAAACCTTCCGCTGGCAGCCTCGTTCCGAGCTTCTTCTCCGCAACCCGCTGCAGCACGGGCAATGCCCATCGTCCCGAGAACGGCACCCAGATCCTACCGACCGAGACGCTGACGTCCGAGAAGGACAGTCGATTGTTCGCCGTCGTCAGGCCGGAAAACTCGACACGCACGCTGACGCGCCGGTTGCGCAGGAACGCCGGTACATCGGCGAGCAGGTCAGCGTACTCCGGATTCTTCGAGAGGCGTGCGCAGTCGATCGCCGCGTAGAGCGTCGCCGAGTCGAGCCCGAGGTCGACGCGTGACGCGCGCAACGCCGAGCCGTCCGATGGATCGCCGAGGAAACCGTTGAGCGCTCCTTCCGACAATGTGACCTTCGGGTTCTTCGGCGGCGCGTCGCCCTCGACCGACACGTAAATCTGCCGAAGCGCCGTCTTCACCTCCGCTGTACCCGAATCCGATACCGCGACTGCCGGCGGGTCGACGAAGAGCACCCAGTCGATGACAGCGTCGAAGACCCACGGGGCGAACAGCCATGTGAGCAGGAGCGCTCCGCCGGCGAGTCCGATGGCAGATACGCAGCCGATGCAGCCCTTCCGGGCGGTTTTCAGACCGAACATGCGAAGAAGGATCTCACGTGGCGCTCCCGACGGTCACGCGCGAACCCTCGCGGCGATGGCCGCACCGGTCTCCGTTGTCGACAGCGACCCGCCGACGTCCTTCGTGATCTTGCCGTCGTTGATGGTCTCGACGACTGCCCGCTCGATGGCATCGGCTGCCTCCTTCTGGCCGAGATGCTCGAGCATCAGCCCGGCCGCGAGCACGCTTCCGATCGGATTCGCGATGTTCTTTCCCGCAAACTGCGGTGCGCTACCGTGGACCGGCTCGAAGAGCGAGACCCGGCCGGGATGGATGTTGCCCGATCCCGCGACGCCCAGGCCTCCCTGAAGCGCGGCTCCGAGGTCGGTGATTATGTCTCCGAACAGATTGTTCGTGACGATGACGTCGTATTGCCCGGGATCGAGCACCATGAACATCGCCGTGGCGTCGATGTACTGCGCGTTCGTCTCGATCGTCGGATGGCGCTCGCCGACCTCCCTGAAGGCCCGCCGCCAGAGATCGTGGCCATACGTCATCGCGTTCGACTTGTCGGCAAGAGTGACCTTGCGACGCCCCGTACGCTCGGCGAGGTCGAACGCTGCCTCGATGATTCGCTCCACGCCTTTTCGCGTGTTCACCTCTTCCTGGATCGCGATTTCGTCGGGAGTGCCCTTCTTGAAGATGCCGCCCATGAACGTGTAGAGCCCCTCGGTGTTCTCGCGAAGCACGACGAAGTCGACGTCGGCACAAGTGCGCCCCTTGAGCGGCGTCAGCGAGTCGGCGAGCAGCTTCACCGGACGCAGATTCACGTAGAGGTCGAGCTTGAACCGCAGTCCGAGAAGGATGTCGGCCGCGTGGCGGTTGTCGGGGACGCGCGGATCGCCAACCGCCCCGAGCAGGATCGCGTCGAATTCGTTCCGGAACATCTCTACGGCGCCGTCGGGGAGGGTCGTTCCGTCTCGAAGGTAACGGTCAGCGCCCCAGTCGAACGCGGTCTTCTCGATCGAGAAACCGAACGCGGTTTCGGCCGCCTCGACAACGCGGACTGCCTCCGCGATAACTTCCGTACCGATTCCGTCGCCGGGAATGATGGCTATGCGCATGCGCTCCTCGTTTATGTGTCAGTGTCTCGGGCCGGCATCCGGCGGAGCAGGAGTGCCGAAGCGGACACTCTCCTACCGGGTCGGGGTGGCCGCGTCAACCACCGGCGTGACCGGGAAGTTGCATTAGGCCGCGATGTTTGCCGAACCGGGCAGACAGGGTGAGCGTAGTTCACGCCGGACAGGCGGCCACCGTTGGAGCAGTGCGCCGATCCGGCTGAGCCGAGGCACGTAGAGAATCGTTCGCGACGAATTCAGGAGAGTGCCATCACGTGACCGACACACCTCCCCGCAATCCCGGCGTGCACTTCCCGCCTCCGATACTCTTCGTTCTCGGTATCGGTCTGGCGTGGCTGGTTGGCAGGGCCGTGCCGCTCCCGCTCGCGCCCGATGTTCTTCGACCGGTTTCGCTCGTGGTTGGTTATGTGTGCATTGTGCTCAGCTCGGCGACGATCACGTGGGCGCTGGTGACGTTCCGCCTGGCAGACACCGGCATCTACCCGAACCAGCCGGCGACCTCGATCGTCGCCCGAGGACCGTACCGATTCAGCCGGAATCCCATGTACGTGGGGCTGACGGTCATGAATCTTGGCGTCGCCCTGGTTGCTAACTCGTTGTGGATGATCGCCGCACTGCCATTTGTATTGTGGCTGCTGACGGTGTTCGTCATTCGCCGGGAGGAGGCCTACCTCTCGAGTGCCTTCGGCGAGGCATATGCCGAATACCGCCGTTGCGTCAGACGGTGGCTGTGACAGACCAGTTTCGTGGCCGTGCGATTCCCGTCCGGTGGTGGGTCCGCACGTCCGGCCGCTCACTGCGTTCGCGGTTCC
>CAZXLQ010000115.1:0-14979 GCA_964641945.1 uncultured Clostridia bacterium | reverse complement strand
GAACCGTACGACCGTCCGTGGGACGCTCGCTACCCCTCGCGGCTCGAGGAACAGGAACGGGAACGGGCGGAGCGTCCTGACGATCCCGACCTCCAGTCGCGTGATATCCTCATCGAGTGACCCGACTCGCTGCTGTTGGAGCCCTTGCCGCGAGACTCGTGCTCGTCGCCGCATTCGCTGCGTCGTTTCTCGCCCCGGCACTCCCGGTTGCGGCCCAGTCCGCCGCGGACCAGTGGAAGCGCGACCTGCCGGCGCCGACCGGCTTCGTCAACGACTTCGCCAGCGTAATCGACGCCTCGAGCAAGGCCCGGATGGAGAACATGGCGCGGAACTTCCGCGACCGGACCGACATCGACATCGCCGTCGTCACGCTCCAGACTCTCAACGGCCGCCCGATCGAGGATGTCGCCCTCGCCCTCGGCCGCCAGTGGGGCATCGGCGCCGGAGCCGAGAAAAACGGCCTGATTATCCTGCTCGCCCTCGGCGAACGCCAGTCGCGCATCGAGGTCAGCCGAAAACTCGAGGACGAGATCACGGACGGCACCGCCGGCGAGATACTCCGCCAGTCCCGGCCCCAGTTTGCCCGCGGCGAATACGGCGACGGCCTCCGGCTCGCCCTCGAGACCGTCCTCGCCACACTCGCCGAGAAGCGCGGCCTCTCGATCGAAGGCATCGACGCCGAGCGCGCCTACGGCAGGCAGCCGGCAGCCGGGCAATCGGGTAGCTCGACGGTCGTGTCGAAGGTGTTTACCCTCATCATTCTGATCGCCTTCATCCTCCTCATCATTCAGTCCATCCGGAGACGGGGAGGCGGAGGCGGAAGCGGACGCGGCGGCAGACGCCGCGACGACTCGTCGTGGGTCCTTCCCTTCATCGTGGGATCATCCTGGGGCAGCGGTGGCTCCGGCGGCAGTTCCGGCGGTTGGGGCGGTGGCGGGGGCGGGAGCGACTGGGGCGGATTTGGCGGAGGCGGTGACTTCGGCGGAGGAGGCGGGAGCGACAGTTGGTAACCCTCGAACAGCACATCACGAGCTTCGTCGATCGCTTGCGCGCCGCGCACGGCGACAACCTTCACAGCGTCCTCATCTACGGAGGGGCGGCCACGCGCGAAGCCACTTCGGCAGCCACCGGAGCGCGGACCCTCGTGGTCCTCGAGCGACTTCGCGCCTCGGACCTGCGCGCCGCCCACGACGCCGTCGCCGAGTGGGTCGCCACCGGCAACCCGCCGCCAGTAATGATGAGCACGGACGAGGTCCATTCCTCTCGCGACGTTTTCCCGATCGAGTTCCTGGACCTGGCCGACAACCGCCGAATCCTCCACGGCGCCGACCCTTTCGAGGGTCTCGACGTGTCGCCGCGCCACCTGCGCTTCCAGGTCGAATTCGAGCTTCGCGGCAAGCTCATACGACTGCGCGAGCTGTACCTCGTGTCGAGCAACGACTCCGACCGGATCGTCCGGCTGCTCGTCGAATCGCTCGGCACCTTCGGCAAGCTCTTCCGATTCGCGCTGCGCCTCGTCGGCGAGCACGGACCGCGCTCACGCATCGAGGCTCTGCGCGCCGGCATCCGCTGTTTCGAGCTCGACGCCGATCCGTTCGACCGGATTCTCGACGTCCTTACCGACGACGCCACCATCGCGTCGGAGGACGTGCACCGCATCTTCGCCGACTACCTCGCGCAGATCGAGCGCGTGATCGATCTGGTCGACAAAATACCCGAGACCGATCCCGCGTGAACCGTTCGCGCGACCCGCGACCCTGGACTGCGGCGTCGCCGTTTCTGGAGAAAGCCACACCATGAACAAGATTCTTCTCATCGTCATAGCCGTGGTCGTCGTCATCGGCGGCATCCTCGTCCTGCTCGGCGTTTCGAGCTACAACTCGCTCTTCACCAAGAAGGAAGCCATCGAGGCGCAATGGTCCGAAGTCGAGAACCAGCTGCAGCGCCGCATCGACATGGTCACCCAGCTCGTCGGCGCCGTGCAGGGCGTGCTGACGCAGGAGCAGAAGGTCTTTGGCGACATCGCGAACGCCCGGGCCGGCCTGACCCAGGCGCTCAAGGGGGGATCGAAGCAGGAAGTGATCGACGCCGACAACCAGCTCACATCGACGCTGCAGCGGATCCAGTTCCTCAGCATCACCGAGGCCTATCCCGAACTGAAGTCGAACGAAAACGTCAGACGACTTCAGGACGAGATCGCCGGGACGGAGAACCGTCTCGCCGTCGCTCGCCGCGACTACAACCAGACCGTCCAGGACTACAACACCACGCGAGGCCAGTTCCCGACGGTGATCATGGCGGGACTTCTCGGCTTCGAGCGCGAGGACGAGTACTTCAAGGCAGCTCCGGGCGCGACCGAAGCGCCCAAGGTCGAGCTGAACAAATAGCCGCCACGCCCGTAAACACCGCTCCGTGTCTCTGAGTCTCTGTGCCTCCGTGTGCGAAGCTTGTCGAACGGTACAAAGAGCTTCGCGCACAGAGGCACCGAGACTCAGAGACACGGAGAGCACAGGGCTCTCAGCGACATCTCCAGTCCGGCTAATCCAATGTATGACTCGATCTGACTTTTCCGTCCGCCGCGCGTCGGCGATGCTCGTCCTCGTGTTGCTTTCGACGTGCGACCCGCTCGCTATCGCTCGCGGTACTGATCCTTCTCACCCCAGTCCACGCGTTGCGAGCGCGCAATCGCCGCCGCCCGCGGCTCCGCTCGCCGTCACGTACCGCGTCAGCGCCGCCGAGCGTCAGGCCCACCTCGTCGACATCTCGATGCGCATCGAGAACATCCCGGCAACGTCGCGTCACGTCGACCTCGAGCTGCCGGTATGGGCGCCCGGCTCGTACCTCGTGCGCGAGTTCGCGCGCAACGTCCAGGACGAGCGCGCCGCGATCGCCGGCTCGGCCGTACCGATCGTCAAGACCTCCAAGAACGCCTGGCGCGTCAGCCTGCCTGCCGCTTCGCCCGGCGACGGAGCGAGATCGATCGAAGTCGCGTATCGCGTTTACGCAAACGAACTGACCGTCCGGACGAGCCACGTCGATTCCGATCACCTCTACCTGAACGGCTCGAATGTCTTCATGTACGTCGCCGGCGCGAAGGCGCTGCCGGTGCGTGTCGTGCTTCGTCTGCCATCCGAATGGAAAGTCGCGACGGGTCTTCGATCCGCCGGCCCCGAATCGCCGATGACGGCCGACCTGACGGTCTCTCACACCTTCACTGCGCCCGACTACGACACGCTCGCCGACTGCCCGATCGAGGCTGCGCCCGACCTGCGCATCCTCACCTTCGAGGCCCTTGGCAAGCCGCACGAGCTCGCGATCTGGGGCACGGGCAACCTCGACGCGGCACAACTCGCAGCCGACACGAAAAAGATCGTCGAGCAGACGGCAGCCGTCTTCGGCAACGAACTGCCCTACGATCGCTACGTCTTCATCGTCCAGCTCTTCCCCGGCGGCGGAGGCGGGCTCGAACACGCAAACTCGACCGTGGTGCAGGCGAATCCATGGGCCCTGCAGAAGAAGGATGCGTACCGCGGATTCCTGGAGCTCCTGGCGCACGAGTTCGTCCACACCTGGCTCGTGAAGCGGATCCGGCCGCCGGCGCTCGGCCCGTTCGACTACTCGTCCGAGAACTACACGCGGATGCTGTGGCTGATGGAGGGCACGACGGACTATTACGGCACGCTGCTCGTGAAGCGCGCCGGGTTGATGACCGAAGACGACTTCTGGAAGGAGATCGCGAAGCAGATCGGCAACCTCGAGCGAACCCCGGGCCGCAAGCACCAGAGCCTCGAGGAAGCGAGCTTCGACGCGTGGATCAAGTTCTACCGTCAGAACGAACATTCGCCGAACAGCCAGGTGAGCTATTACCTCAAGGGAATGGTGGTCACCGCGATGCTCGATCTCGAGATCCACGGGCGGACGAAGGGCGCGAAGTCGTTCGACGACGTGCTGCGATACCTTTGGACGACCCACGGAAGGCGCGGAGTACCGGTGCCCGAGGACGGCATCGAGCCGGCGGTCGAGGCTGCAGCGGGATCGGACTTTACGGCGTTCTTCGACGCTCACGTGCGGGGCCGGGCCGAGATCGACTACAACGCGTTCCTCGTGCACGTCGGGCGCAAGCTCGTCGCCGAGGCACCGAAGAACGACGACCGCATCACGCCGGCGCCGGGAGCGTGGCTCGGGGCGACGCTAGGGGATACCGGAGGCCGGACGACTGTCTCGTCGATCGTAGAGGGCTCGCCGGCGTGGGTGGCGGGATTGAGCGCCGGCGACGACGTGCTCGCAATCGATGGATTCCGGGTGACGGCATCGTCGCTGGAAACCCGCTTGTCCGACCGCGCTCCGGGCGACGACGTGCGACTGACGATCTTCCGCCGCGAGAAACTGCTGGAACTGCGGGTGAAGCTCGGCTCGCGACCGGTTGAGACTTACAGAATCGAGAAGATCGAGGCGGAGAAGAAGGATCCAAAGAGCAATACAGATTGAAAAGATCGAGCCTGTTACCTTGCGACTTTGCGAGTCCTTGGCGCCTTTGCGAGAACCAGTCGTACGGCCAGGTTTCTCGCAAAGGCGCAAAGGTCTCGCAGAGTCGCAGAGCGAGACTTCATCTGCTCCAAAGGCCTTTCCTTGACCCATCCTGTCAAAACTCTCATCATGCGGCGAACTTCCCGGGCGCACCGATAGCCGATGAACGCCGTCACCTTAGCGGTCTCCGAAATCCAGGAAACGACGCTGCTTGCCGGCAGGACCCTACGGGAGGCGTTCCGCCGGCCCTTCTACTTTCGAGATATCGTCCACCAGATGGACGTCATCGGAGTCGGCAGCCTCTCGATCGTCCTGCTGACGGGCCTGTTCACAGGCGGCATCCTGGCCATCCAGACCGGTTCCGTCCTCCGCACCTACGGCGCCCTCGACTTCACCGGCCAACTCGTCATGACGACGATGGTGCGCGCGCTCGGTCCGGTACTCGCCTGCATCATGCTCGCCGGACGCGTCGGTTCGGGTATCGCCGCCGAGCTCGGGTCCATGGTAGTCACCGAACAGATCGACGCCCTGCGCGCCCTCGGCACATCGCCGCTCAAGAAACTCGTCTGGCCGCGGCTCGTCGCGCTTCTGATCATGGCGCCGGCGCTGACGCTGCTCGCCGACATGTGCGGCGCCTTCGGCGGCTGGATCGTCGCGACCAACATTCTGGGCGTCACCAGCCAGACCTACATCAACACGGCGAAGTCGGCGCTCAACTACAACGACATCTTCGGCGGCGTGCTCAAGCCGTTCGTCTACGGGTTCATCATCGCCGTCGTCTCGTGCCGAGCCGGACTGCGCACGCGGGGCGGCACGGTCGGCGTCGGCCGCTCGACGACGCAGTCGGTCGTTCTTGCATCGATCCTCATCATCGCGACTGACTTCTTCCTCTCGAAGCTGCTTCTCGCCCTCGGCGACATGGGCTTCCTTCGCTAGGTCCGGAGACTTCTCTACGTAATGAGCGACGCGCCCGTCATTACCCACGCCGAACGGCCCCGCAAGGCGCCGGCGATCGAGTTTCGCGACGTGCACCTCGCGTTCGACGATCGGGTGATCCTCGACGGCATCAGCTTCTCGGTGCAGCCCGGCGAAACGAAGATCGTGCTCGGGGGGTCGGGAACCGGCAAGTCGACGATTCTGAAGCTCGCCCTTGGCCTGCTGCGCCCCGATGCCGGTCAGGTCTTCGTCGACGGCGTCGACATCTCGGCAATGAAGGAGCGCGAGCTGCTGGAGATCCGTCAGAAGATCGGGATGATCTTCCAGGACGGCGCGCTCTTCGACTCGCTGTCGGTATTCGAGAACGTCGGATTCCGGCTCTCCGAGCAGCACGCAACGCTCGAGGACATCGAGGACGCCGTTCGTCGGACGCTCCGGTTCGTGAACCTCGAGGATGCGATCGACAAGATGCCGAACGAGCTGTCGGGCGGCATGCGGCGTCGTGTCGGCATTGCCCGCGCGCTCATCGGCTCGCCGAAGATCATCCTCTACGACGAACCGACGGCGGGTCTCGATCCGCCGACGGCGCGAACGATCTGCGAGCTCGCGATGAAGCTGCGCGACCTCGAGGGCGTATCGTCGATCTTCGTCACCCACCGCATCGACGACGCCCGGCAGATGGCTTCGGAATTCGTGACGATCGGCGAGACGGGCGACATTCAGATCGTCCACGAGCGGGACGACTTCTGCCTCGTGAACACGCGGTTTATCATGCTGCGCCGCGGAAAGATCATCTTCGGCGGAACGGACGAGGAGCTCTGGGCCTCGACCGACCCTTACATCAAGGCCTTTTTGTCGTAGCGCCGGGAGCGACGCACATGCCCAAGACCACCAGTCTCAAGTGGACGGACCTTCGGGTCGGAGTCGTTGTCATCGCGGGAATCGGCGTGTTGATCATGCTCATTCTCGCCGTGAGCGGCGACCTCTCGATCTTCTCGAAGCGCGCGACGATCTACACCGATCTTCCGGGCGCGGAGGGACTGAAGAACGGCGACGAAGTCCGAATCGCCGGCGTCAAGGCGGGGGTCGTGAAGAAGGTGACCTTCTCGCAGGAGATGCCGGCCGACCTGAATGCATTGAGCTCGGTCCGCGTCGAAATGTCGATAGACGGCGAGGAGGCTCTCGGACGCATCCGGACGGATTCCCGCGCCGTCCTGCGACAGCTGGGACTGCTCGGCGGTCAATACGTGAACATCTCGCCAGGCACTCTGCAGGGCGATCCGGTCCGACACGGCGACACGATCAAGGGACTGCAGGAAACGACGATCGGCCAGGTCGTCGAGAGCTCAGACGACCTGCTCAAGGGCTTCAAGACGCTCTCGGACAAGCTGAACCAGATCACGGAAACGATCGACAAGGGCGAGGGGTCCATCGGCAAATTCATCCACGACGACGCCTTCTACGTGAACCTCAACAAGGTGATGCTCGAGGCCCAGACACTCGTTTCGAAGATCCGCGACGGAGACGGCACGGCCGGAAGGTTGATCAACGACCCGAAGCTCTACAACGAACTCGAAGCCTCGATCGCATCGATCCAGACGACGCTCGCAAAGGTCGAGAAGGGTGAGGGAACGGTCGGAAAGCTCGTTCACGATCAGGAGATCTACGACCGGATCAACAAGGCCGCGGCGAGGCTGGACACGGTGTCGGAGCGGCTCGACAAGGTAACGGCGCAGATCGAGAGCGGCCAGGGGACGGTTGGAAAGCTGATCTACGACGATTCGCTGCACAAGGACTTCACGTCGGCGGTTGCCAGCCTGAAATCCATCTCGGAACGGCTCGACCGGGGCGAAGGCACGGCCGGAAAACTGCTGCACGACGACCAGCTCTACAACAACCTGAACGCGTTGTCGTCGGAGTCGGTGAAACTGCTCTACGACTTCCGGCAGAACCCGAAGAAGTACCTCTCCGTCAAAGTCGCGCTCTTCTAGGCTGGAGAGTGGACAGGATTCACAGGATTTGAAGAGGATTCACAGGAACTCGAATGGTTTTCTGATTCCATCGAGATTCCTGTGAATCCTCTTCAAATCCTGTGAATCCTGTCCACTCTCTATCTCTCAACATCCCGGTGTGAGGCGCGGACGGCATAGCCTTCGGCCGAGAGCCGTCCGGCGAGCTGTTCGGCGAAATACACCGAGCGATGCCGCCCGCCCGTGCAACCGATGCCGATCGTCACATAGCTCTTTCCCTCGCGCTGGTACCTCGGCAACAGGAACAGGAGCAGGTCGAAGAGGCGATCCAGCGTCTCTGCGACTTCCTCGTGAGATCGCAGGTATTCGACGATCGGGCCGTCGCGGCCAGTCAGCGGCCGGAGCTCCGGAACGAAGTGCGGGTTCGGCAGAAACCGCACGTCGAACAGCAGGTCGAGGTCGCGAGGCGTCCCGCGCTTGAACCCGAAGCTCTCGAGCGTCACCGACATCGGCGTCCCGGCTTCGGGAGGCTTGAACTGATCGCGGATCGCCTGACGCAGCTCGTGAATCGTGAGATCCGTCGTATCGATGATCTGGTCCGCAAGTTCGCGGATCGGCGCAAGCTGCTCACGCTCGCGCTGCAGTGAGCCGTAGACGCCCTCCAGTCCCATCGGATGGGGACGCCGGGTCTCGGAATACCGCCGCTGCAGCGTCGCGTCGTCGGCCTCGAGGAAAACCACGCGCAGCGTGATCCCGCGCCTCTTCAGGTCCGCGTACATCTCGGGAAACTTGTCGAGGAACTCTCCGCTTCGAATGTCGACGACGAGCGCCGCGCGCACGACGCCGCGCTCCGAGTTCATCAACAGCTCGACGAACGTCGGGATGAGCTGCGGCGGCAGATTGTCGACCGAAAAGTACCCGAGATCCTCGAACGCCTTTCCGGCCGACGACATGCCGGAGCCGGAAAGGCCAGTCACGATAACGACGGAGAAGGGCATGGAAAAACCTACGGCTCGATAAGTCCGTAGTTCCCGTCCGACCGGCGATAGAGCACGCCGGTGCGGTTCGTTTCCGAGTCACGAAATACGACGAACTGTTCCTTGCCGCCCTCGATCTGCACGACGGCTTCCTCGGGTGTCATCGGCTTGACCCGATAGCTGCGCGAACGGACGATCCGCGGCCCGTCGTGCGTCGGCGTTGACTTGGGCTCGGCGGCCGCGGCCGAGACGCGCGCCGACACGGCTGTCCGCTTGCGCGTCGAGAAACGGTCCTTGAGCTTGAACAGCTGCTTCTCGACCTTCTCCGAAGCCTTCGTGATCGAGTCGTACATGTCCTTCGTCGAGCTGTTGCTCTTGAACGTGTGATCGCGCCACGTCAGCACGATCTCGGCGTTCTGCCTGTGCTTTTCGACGTCGAGGATGACGTGCGCCGACATCGGCGCCGAATCGAGAATCCTGTCGAGCTTGTCCAGGTGCTCGCGCGTGTGCTTTCGAAGTGCTGGTGTAACCGTGATGTGTCGGCCGGTGAACTCGTATTTCATTTATCTCTCCGTGAGGTAGTCGGTCCGGCTTGCGGTCCGCGGTCGAAACTCGAACTCGGTCAACGGGCGGAACCGTGCAGCGGTGATGAGCAAAAATCGAATGCGACCGGGTTACACGATGGCCCGGCGCTCGCGCGATCCGGCGATGCGCATCTGGTCGCGGTATTTCGCCACAGTGCGCCGCGAAAGCTTCACGCCGTCGGCTGCAAGGCGTCGCGCGACCTCGTCGTCGGTGATCGGATTTCGAGGATCCTCGGCCTCGATCATCTTCTTGATCTTCAACTTGAGCACGCGCGTCGAAACGTCCTCGCCGTCGTCGCTCTTCATGCCCTCCGTGAAGAAGCGGCGCAGTTCGATGACGCCCTGCGGCGTGTGCACGTATTTTCGGTTCACGACGCGTGATACCGTCGACAGGTGCATGCCGATGTCCTCGGCGATGTCCTTGAGCATCATCGGACGCAGGTGCTCGACGCCGAGGTCGAGAAAATCGCGTTGCCGCTCGACGATCGACTGGCAGACGCGCAGGATCGTCTGGCGGCGGTGCTCGATGTTCTTGAGCAGGTCGATTGCCGATCGGAACTTGTCCTTGATGAAGTCCTTCGCCTCTTTCGACGTGTCCTTCGCAAGCATCATCTGCCGGTAGGTGCGGTTGATTCGCAGCATCGGCAGCCCGTCGTCGTTGAAGCGGATGACGTAGTCGTCGTCGACCTTCTCGATCGAGACTTCCGGCTCGATGTACTGCGATTCGTCGACGCTGAAGCGCCGGCCCGGATACGGATCGAGCAGGCGGATCTTGTCTACTTCGGCAATGAGCTGGTCGACAGGAATGCCGATCTGCCGAGAGAGCTCCGGCAGCTTGTGCTTCGGGAGGTGGTCCCAGTGATCGCGGACGAGCCGGGCCGCGAGATGATCCGCTTCGCCCATCGCCTCGAGCTGGACGAGCAGGCACTCGCGAGCGTCACGCGACCCGATACCGATCGGGTCGAGGTGCATGACCGCGCGGTGCGAAAACTCGACGACCTCGAGCGGCCACGAACCCATCTCGGCGATCTCTTCGTAGGTCGCGGCGAGATAGCCGTTTTCGTCGAGGTTACCGATTATCGCCTCTGCCGCATCGCGATAGTCACCCTCGATGTCCGACAGGCCGAGCTGCCACATGAGCTGGTCGGTGAGCGACGGCGGTCTCGAGAGGAAGTTCTCGAACGAAAACTCCTCGCGCGTTTCGCGCTCCTGCGTCTTGTAGCCGGGGTCGAGGTAGTCCTCGAACGTCTGTCCGTAATCGATCTCGTCGAACGCGTCGCGCTGCTCGACGTCGGCGCCGAGATCCGGCTCGCCCTCGCCGACGGGTGCTTCGACCGTTACTTCGACGGCCGAGTATTCCGGCACGGCGACGTCTTCGCCGGCATTCGATGCCTCGGGCGCGGCCGCCTCGCCCTCGGCGGCGATCTCGGCGACTTCCTCGGCTCCGTCGCCCGGTTCGAGCGACTCGAGCATGATGTTCTGATCGAGCTCGGCGAGGATCATGTCCGACAGCTCGAGCTTCGTCATCTGGAGCATCTCGATGCGCTGACGCATCTGCGGCGTCAGGACGAGACGCTGCGACAAACTGGTCTGGAGATGCGGTTTGACGGACATTGCAGGCTACATTCTGAAGTTTTCGCCGAGGTAGATCCGGCGAACGTCAGAGTCTTCGGTCAGGTCAGCGGGCGTTCCAGCCCGGAAGATGTTTCCGTCGTTGATTATATACGCGCGGTCAGTGATGGCTAGCGTCTCCCTCACGTTGTGATCCGTGATGAGGACGCCGATGTTGCGATCGCGCAACTGCCCGATGATGCGCTGGATGTCGATGACTGCGATCGGGTCGATGCCGGCGAAGGGCTCGTCGAGAAGGATGAAGCGGGGCTCGAGGACCAGGCATCGCGCGATCTCGGTCCGGCGTCGCTCGCCGCCCGAAAGGGCGTAGCCCTTCGTGTGCCGGACGTGCTCGATGTCGAACTCTTCGAGCAGCGCCTCGAGCCGCTCGGTGCGCTCGCGGCGGCCGATCGACAGCGTCTCGAGGATGGCCATGATGTTCTGCTCGACGCTCAGCTTGCGGAAGATCGAAGCCTCCTGGGGCAGATAGCTGATGCCCTTGCGCGCCCGCAGGTACATTGGCAGCCGCGAGATCTCTTCGCCGTCCATCGTGACCGTTCCCTTGTCCGGCCTCTCGATGCCAACCATCATGTAGAAGATCGTCGTCTTGCCCGCGCCGTTCGGACCGAGCAGCCCGACGACTTCGCCCTGGCTGAGTCCGAGCGAGACACCCTTGACCACCGTCCGTCCTCGATAAGACTTGCGAAGATCCCCCGCCTCGAATCGGCTGCCGCCAGGCGCGTGCTTCACGACCGGCTCGAGTGTCGGCTCGACCGCCGGCTCGACCGCCGGCTCCTCGACCGCAATGTCGTGATTTCGCTTCCGCACGCCTAGGTTCCGCCCTTTCCGACCTTGTGCGTCGACTTGACGCGTCCGGCGCCACTGCGGCCGGCCACGCGCACGCGCTCGCCGCCGACGAAATAGGTCAGTTCCTGCCCGGTCGTAGTGCCCTGCTCGGTGTCTTCGAGGCGCGCGTTCGTACCCGTGAGCACGGCCTTCTGATCGGCTGCCGTATAGACGAGTTTGTCGCCGCGGCCGTTGCGTCCGGGCTCGGTCATCACGACCGATCCCGTCGCGATCATCCGGTCGACGTTCGACGTCGCCTCGTTCTTCGTGAGCCAGACGTCCTGCGTATCAGAGCGGATCTCTCCGGGCGCCTGACGCGTCACGACAGAGCCCTGGTAATGCACCTGCGACTCCACGTCGGAGTAGGTCATCGCCGACGCCGTCGTGAAGACCGGCACCGACTCGGCGCCTTCGCCCGGCGCGCTGCGACGCGCGGCGCGAGTGAAGCCCGACTCGACGTTGCCTTGCGCTTCCATCCGCCGCGCCGTGTTGAAGAGCGTGATTGTGTCGGCCTTGACGTAGTTGTCGTCCTGCCACGCCCGTGCAGCGCCGGTGTAGACGGCGACGCCGCCGTCGGCATCGCGCGCATCGGCGCGCTGGGCTGTGAGGAAGACGGGCGACTTCGTCTTTCCGAATGGCGTCGCGTTGCCGGCCGACTCGGGCGAATAGTAGGTCGTCCGGACGTCGCCGCGCGCGGCGCTAGTTCGCGCCTTCGTGCGGATGTCGATCTCGTCGGCCTGTGTGCGCGACTTGCTGTCCCACACCGTCGGACGTCCGTTCGTCGACGGACCGCGCAGCGCGATCAACTCGTCGGCGAGGGTGTAGGCGGCGCGGTCCGACGTCGCGTTGCGATCGCCCTCGACGTAGGTGAAGTTGCCGTTGTGGTCGAGACGGCTGATGTCCTGCGAGTCTCGTATGAATTCGGCGCGCGCGGCCTCGCTCGTCGTGGTCCGAAGCGCGCGGCCGTCGGACGTCATCGGCTCGATCTCGACCTTGGCGCCGCCGGTCGCCGAAAACTCGCGCGCCGCATTGTTCGCGTCGTAGAACTCCATCCGCATCGCGGGCGCCGAAATGCGCTTCCGGTCGGAGCCGGCCTCGGCACGGACGGGCGTGACCGTCAGGATCGCATTGCCCTTCGCGTCGACTGACCTGGCGAACTGTCCGCCGTCGTGCATGTCGAGCGTGACTTCATCGGCCTTCAACTCGCGCGTCGCCGGATTTGCTGCCGCTGCCGAGACGGGCGGCGCGTCGATGAGGACGACGGCCTGACCGCTGACGCGTGCCTGAGTGATCTCCGAGCCGGCCGCTCCGGGCGCGAAATCGATCTCCGTTCGTTCTCCGGTCACGGTCCGCGTCGGCGGATCTCCAAGCGATACGAGGCGGGATCCGCCCGTCGCCAGCGCCTTCTCGATCTGGTTTCCCTCCTCGAAATCGAAGTCGAGCGACGGCGCCGTCACCTCGGCGCGTCCCGACGCGCGCAGCATTGCATCTCCGCGGGCCTCGATCTTACGGAAGCGATTCTCTTCGTCGAGCAAGGCGACGAGTGTCCCACCGCGCAATTCGTCTTTCTCGCGCGTGGCGATCGCGCCGCCGTCGTAACGCGCGGACTGCGAGGCCTTGTCGAAGACGGCCGAGCCAGAGCGGATGTGAACGGGGATGCGCGGTCCCGACGCGAAATCGATGGAGCCGGCCGCCGTTCCCCCACCGCCGCCTCCACCCTTCTTCCTGCCGCCCTTGGCCGGCTTGCCCTCGGCGGCCCGTTTCGCCTTTCGGGCGGCCTTTCGGGCGGCTTTCGCCGCCGGGTCGGCGGGCTTTTTCGCGGTCGCCGCGTCGCCGGGCTTCGCATCGTCGGACGACTTGAAGGTCATGTCGACGTCGTGGTGCATCGACAGCCGGTTGGTGGTCATCTCGACAGTCGCGTCTCGGCAGGTGCCTTCGACGTTCGGTTGCTTGTAGGCGACCGGGCCGGCGATCTCCAGGACGTTCGTCTCCTGGTTGAAGCGCAGCTCGTCGGCGACGACTTCGAGACCGTCGGCGGTGGCGACCTTGACGTTGGAGCGCAGGACGACCGTCGCGACCTTCTGGTCATAGATTGCGTGGTCGGCGTTCACGCGGTCGCGGACGGCGCCGTCGGCGGCGAAGAACGCGATCTCGACTTTCTCGAGCTCGTGGGCGCCGTTGGCATATGCGCGGGCGAGCGCGGCGGTCAGGAGGTACTTCGAGACGTCGCCCTTGGTCTCGAGGTGCGAATAGTTCTCGAAGATGGCGGTGACTTCACCGCCCAATACGGGGTCTTCGGGGCGGGCGACGGCCGGGGGTTGATGGCGGTAGAGATAGACGCCTATCGAGGCTGCGGAGGCGAGCAGGAGGAGCAGCGCACCGGCGCGCGCGACGGTCGGAATGCGCGGAAACGAGGGTGTTCTCCGGACGATGGACGGCTCCGCCATGGGTCGAAGAATAGCACAGGCGAATAACGTGCCACGGGGGCGAGGGCGCCCGTCGCGGCAGGCCCAGAACCGCGCGTGAAGCAAGCGGCCTGACGTCCAACTCGCATGCCGTCAATCGCACGGACGTCTGTGTCACCCGCACGACGAGAATCTCACGGCCGGCCGCGTGGGGGGCGCGCGGGTGTGGGCCGGCCAAGTCGGGGGCGGGGACCGTGCGACTCTTGCTTCGGGGCCGGCGACGCGAGCACGCGGGACGCCGACATGTAGGTCCGCCCCGAGTTCTTCGGCACACCAAGCGCCTTGAGCGAGTCCGCCGTCGGCACGCCGAGCGGCTTGTAGCCCTTCCGGCTCTGGAACGCCGACATCGCGTTGAAAGTCGCCTGGTCGTAGACCCCGTTCGCCGGACCCGTCATCAGCCCCTGCGAAATGAGCGCGTTCTGGATCTGGATCACCCGCGCCGGGGCGATGTCCGACACGATCCTGTTCGCCGGCCTCGGCGCCGGCGGTGCATCCGGGTCTTCGCCCTCGATGAACGTCGCGCCACCACCGGCGATCACCGCGGTCGGCTGCACGACCGGCGACGACGCGGCAACCCGCGAATCCCTCTGCGACGAACGGTTCGGAGCGTATTTCTCCTCGTCCTCGTTTTTCCCTCGCTTCGGTGTCGTCACCCGCTTTGCGGAACGGTCGTCCTTCTTCGTCACCTTCCGGCTGCGCGACTTCGCCGACCTGGAGTCCGCCTTCGAGGTCTTCTTCGACTTCTTCGCCGACGCGTCACGAGAGTTCTTCTTCGACGACTTCTTCTTGGTGTCCTTCTTCGCCGTGGTCTTCTTGGGCGTGGACGACTTCTTCGACTTCGCCGCGGCCGGCAGACCGGCCATACCGATCGCGAGGATCAGCGCCGCGCAGAGGGAAAGAATTCGTGACAACATCGTATTCTCGACTTTGTTCGAATCGGGGACCGCAGATTGTAGGGATTGCGTCGGGATTCCGGCCAAACGCGCGTCAAGTATAGCCCCGCCCGCAAGTGATGGGCCACAGGCTACTCGAGGCAGGCCCAGAACCGCGAGCGCAGCGAGCG
>CAZXLQ010000114.1:3481-15003 GCA_964641945.1 uncultured Clostridia bacterium | reverse complement strand
GCCCCGAACGTAGCAAACCCTTCTGGGCAAGTCAATTACAAAATCCGGAGGCAGAACGCCCCCTCTCACGACGGTGTGTGCCTTTGCGTCTTTGCGAGACCTTGGCGCCTTTGCGAGAAATGAGTGCGTGAGATCGCGTTTCTCGCAAAGGCGCCAAGGTCTCGCAAAGGCGCAAAGGCGCAAGAGGGCGAATCAGCGATCCATCAACGCCCTCGCATTCCTCCGTATCCCCCCGACCTTTGTTCGCTTGATCGCCGATCGCCGGAATCGCTCGGAGAACTCCTCCTGGGTCATCTCCGCCAGCATCGCGAGCTCGGGCTCCACGAGCCCGGGTCTCGGCTCGAACCGCCCCTCCGGCGTCGGCTCCCGGAACCGGTTCCACGGACAGACGTCCTGGCACACATCGCACCCGTAAACCCACCCGTGGGTCGGAACCGGCAGGTCGTCGCCTCGCAACTCGATTGTCACGTATGAGATACAGCGATTCGAGTCGACCACGTAAGGCTCGACGATCGCCGCCGTGGGGCACGCATCGATACACGCCGTGCACGTTCCGCAGAGGTCTTCGGCAAACGGCGCATCCGGCTCGAGGTCGATGCTCACGAGCAGTGCCCCGAGGAAAACCCAGGATCCGAGCTCCGGCGTGATGACGTTCGTGTGTTTGCCGATCCAGCCGATTCCGGCGCGGACCGCCCAGGCCTTGTCCATGACCGGGCTCGTGTCCACGGCGATTTTCGCCTCGAGGTCCGGAACGTGCTCATGCAGCCAGTTGTTCAGCTCGCGAACCCTGTCTCCTACCACGTCGTGGTAGTCGTCGCCCCAGGCATACCTCGAGATCTTGCCGGTGCCGTCCGTGTCACTGTGTTCGTGCGGTGTGAAGTAGTTCATCGCCACCGAAATGACCGACCTGACGTTCGGCATGTGCAGGCGAGGATCCGCACGCTTTGCCGCTCCCGTCGCCATCCAGGCCATCTGGCCGTGGAAGCCGCGCTCGATCCACTCGTGGAGGTGCACGGCCTCGGTCGCAAGCGCCCCGGCGGTGGCGATGCCGACCTTCGCGAATCCCAGCTCGCGTGCCCGTTCGCGAACGGCCCGGGAGAGTTCGGCGCGATCCATGACGGCACTCTGAGGATTGGACGACGACTTTACAAGCCATTGCGCGAAGCGCTTTGGAGTGCGGGGGGGGGGGGGCGGGGGGGGTTAGAAGAAAAAAAAAAAAAAAAATAACACCTCCCCCCGCCCCGCTCCCCCACCCCCCACTCCAATGCGCTTCGCGCATTGTGCACAGGCACGCCGGTCTCCTTGCCCGTACGCTGGTGCCGGTGCAGACTGCCGCCTATGACTGGCACACCGGACGTTCTCGTAGTCGGCGCCGGTGTAGTTGGCGCGAGTGCCGCGTGGCGGCTCGCCGAGCGCGGCTGCCGGGTGACCGTCATCGATCGCGCGGACGACTTCGGCAAAGGAAGCACCGGTCGCGCGACGGGCGGCTATCGCGCCCAGTTCGCGACCGAGATCAACATTCGTCTCTCGCTCATGGCGCGCGAGATGCTCCGATCTTTCGAAGAGTTGACGGGCGTCGACTCGGGTTATCGTCCGTATGGATACCTGCTCTTGACACGGTCGGCCGACGAACTGTCGTCCCTGCTGGTGGCGCAGGAACTGCAGCATCGCCTGGGGCTGACCGAGGCCGTGGAGGTTTCGGCGGACGATGCCCTGCGGCTCAATCCGGCGCTCGCGCCGGGGACGTTCACGGGCGGCGTTTATTGTCCAACGGACGGGTTCATCCGGCCGCTCGGCATACTCGAAGGATACGTCGCGGCGGCCCGGCGCCTAGGTGTCGAGTTCCGGTTCGACGAGGAACCGCTCGCGTGTGAGCGTGACTCTGCCGGCCGCGTCACGTCGGTTCGAACTTCTCGCGGCACACATTCCTGCGGCGCCGTCGTGAATGCCGCCGGAGCGTGGGCGGCGCGCGTCGCCGCGCTCGCGGGTATCGATCTGCCCGTCTGGCCGGCGAAGCGCCAAGTTGCGATCACCGAACCCTATGCCGGACTGCCGGTCGACATGCCGATGACGATTTTCGCCGGAAACGGATTTCACCTGCGCGTGCGCGACGACCGCGTACTCCTCGTACAGCCGACGGACCACGACACCGCGGATCCGTTCGACACGTCGTTCGACGCGACGTGGCTCGACGAGGTAATCGCCCTCGCGCACGAGCGCGTGCCGTGCCTGCGCTCGGCGTCGATCGATCGCGACGCTTGCTGGGCCGGGCTTTACGAGATGTCGCCGGACAAGCACGCGATCCTCGGAGCCACGCCCGAAGCGCCGAACTTCTACTTCGCGAACGGCTCGTCGGGGCACGGGGTGATGCACTCGGGTCCGCTTGGCCTGCTCGTCGCCGAGGCGATCGTCGACGGAACGCCGCACAGTCTCGATGCGTCGGCGCTCGCTCCGTCGCGGTTCGCCGAAGGCCGGCCGAATCCGTCGCCGGGGCTGCTCTAGTGCGCCGGTCACCAGTCAGATGACGCCGCGACTCTGGGTGATGAATGCCGACTGCGAGGCCGAGCTCGCGGTCTGGCCCGCTGCGTATCGACGGATTCCGACAATCGCGCGGCGAAACCGAGCGCTGGCTCCAGCGCTGCTCCGGCTGGCCGAGCCTGGCGACGCGCTGCTCGTCGATCGACCGTGGGAATCCGGACTGGCGGCGCGGGCGGCCGAGGCCGGCGTCGAGTTGCTGGCGGACGACGAGGCGGTTGTCTCGACGCGTCGCCGGCTCGAGCCGTGGGGTTGGACTCCGTCGGTCGTGGCGATGGGGGAGCGAGTTGGGGCAGTTGTCGACGGCCCGCCGATCGACGTCGTGCGACGGGTGAGCTCGAAGCTCTTCAGCCACGAGCTCGAGCGCGAGCTCGGCGTCGGCATCGATCGTTCATCGGTCGTGGACTCGATGGACTCGCTGGCTGACGCGCTGGCGGTCGCGTGTCCCGGGGCCGACGACAAGTGGGTCGTGAAAAGCCCGTTCGGATTCGCCGCCAGGGAACGCGTGCTGGGGCGGGGACCAAAGGCGGACGACCGGTCCGGCACCTGGGCGGCGAGACGATTCGCCGCGGGCGAGCGTCTGATCGTCGAACCCTGGCTCGACGTCGTCCGCGAATACGGAGTGCCGATTGTCGTCAGCGCCGATGGCGACGTCGACGTCGTCGGCTTCAGCAATCTGCAGACGAATCGCGCCGGAGTGGCGACGGGGTACTGGATTGGCCGGCCGATCGCGCCCGGGATCGTCGCGGAGTTGACGCGCGTCGCAATTCTCGTCGGACGGCGACTTGCGGCGGCCGGCTACACCGGCCCGGCGGGCATCGACGCGCTCGAGCATGCGGGTGGCCTGCGCCCGCTCGTCGAGATCAACGCGAGATGGACGATGGGCCACGTGGCCGTTGCCGTCGGACGCATTCTGCCTTCAGGGTCGTTTTTCAGGCCGGGGGAGAGTTGACCGGATCTTCAGGATTTCTCCAGGATTACAGGAACTGCATCTGGAATATGGAGCAGCATCCGTACTACCCAGCTGGAATCCTGTTAATCCTCCGAAAATCCCGCAAATCCTGTCAACTCTCCTACGGTTCGAAATCGTAGAGCGTCACTCCGCCGTCGCTGTTCCGAACAATGATCACGAAGCTCGTGCCCGCCGCCATGTATTCCGCCGACGATTGTCCCGTGACGAGCATTCCTGCCTGAATCGCCTTCGAGTTCTGTTTCTTGACGGTCGCCGCATCGGTGTAGGGAATGCCGTCGAGCAGGATCTCGACTTCGTCCGTGAAACCCGATCCCTTGAGGGTGAGCTTGCCGTTCTTCAACTTCACTTTCGTGATCGTCGCGCCGGCCTGATCGCCCGTCCCGGCGGCATCGGCTGAATCGCTGTCTCCGTCCGTGTAGGTCGCCGTCACGGTGAAGAATGAACCGCCCGGAGCTGTCGGCGCCGTCGTGGTCGTTTCGTTCGCGGGAACCGACGTATAGTAGTTCTCATCCGTCGGTTCGACGTTGGGAGTGCTCGCCACGTAGATGTTGTAGGTCAGTACCTCGCTGTTGGCGGCAAGCGTCTTGCCGGCGCTTCCCGCGGCCGCCTTGCCGGTCATCGCGATGTTCGTGGGCACGACGACGAGGTTTCGCGGCACCGGAAGATCATCGCTCGCATCGGCATCGGGTGGATCCCACTGTACGAGCGCCGTCCCCGCGCTCCGTACCCGGGCCATCGTCGACGCCAGGTTGTTCTCGAAGTTGGGGTCCGCGGCGCCGCCGATGACCATGGCGCCGGCCTTGAACGGCGTCCCGGCGTTTTCGAAGGCCAGCACAGACACGTTCAGCGTTGCGGACCCGCCCGACGCGAGCAGACCCGGCCGCCAGCCAATAGGACCGGTCGCGCCCACCGGAGGTGTCTGCAGCAGACCGCGGTCGGTCGAAGCACCCCGGAACCGGCCGCCTTCCGGAATTCGGAAGAACGCCGTCGTGTCACGCGACGGCATCGGCCCATCGTTTCGTACCGTGACGACGAAATCGACGGTCGTACCCGAAATGACCGGATCGGGGACTCCCGAGATCGTGATCGAGAGATCGGCGTTTGGTCCGGCTTCGGTCACCATCGTGTTTACGAGGGCCATATTGTTCGTGAGGTCCGGATCGATCGATGTCGTACCAACCATTGCTCGACTCTGGATGTTCGCGCCGACCGGAGCGGTCACGTTGACCACGATCGTGATGACTAGTGGCCGTCGCGGAGTCACCGCTTCGACCGTGCATTGGACTTCTCCCATGCTTCCGGGCTCGGGAGCCATGCACCGGCCGTACGACGCAAACACCTGCGAGAACGTAGTCCCCTGGGGCGTCTGGAACTTGGTCACCACGTCGGTAGCGGTCTGCGGGCCGAGATTGGCGATGATCAGCGTGTAGACGATCTGGCCATTTGCCGCAGCCGGACTCGGACCGGCTTCGAGGATGAGTCGCAGGTTGGCGTTCGAAGGAGGCCGGTTCAGCACGCGGGTGCTCGTGGACTCAGAGTTGTTCGCCGGATCCGCATCCGTTTCGGAGAGCGAGACCGTAGCCGTGTTTTCGATCGTCGATCCGTCGACCGCATCGGCGCTCACACCGACCGTCAATTCGAAGTTGAATCGCGGCCCCGCGGGAACGGCCGCGAAGAACGCCGTGACGTTCCCGGTTTCGCCAGGCGCCGGCATCGACGTCACCTGCCAGTCGCGGGGCGCCTTGAAGTCCTTGAACACCGTGCCCGCAGGCACGGCTGTCGAAACCGTGACGTTAGATGCCGTCGCCTCGCCGCGATTCTCGATAGTGATCCGGTAGGTCAGGAGTTTCCCGGCGCCCGTCGGGTCGGGTGCGTCCACTAGTTTGAGCGCGAGATCGGGCTGAGCGGCGCCTCCCGCGACGAGCGACTCATCGTGCGGCAATGCGAAGTTCGGCGAAACCGAGGCGACCAACAGCAAGAGGACGAACGAGACGATCGAGGCGGGACCAGGACGGCGAACACGACGAATAGACACGACGGACTCCTTGGAGAGACGAAACTCGGAGCAAAGACGCCCCGGACCGGAAAAAGGACGGAGAGATTCTACTTCACGGCAGCGGCGTAGATGCCGGTTTCGGTGATCCGGTTGGTCCGGGGTGCACTGCGCGAAGCGCCTTGGAGTGCGGCGTGAAGCGCCGCTTTGAACTTCTCAGGTCGTTCGCGCAGTTGAAAGCAATCCAGAGCGGCGCTTCACGCCGCTCTCCAAGGCGCTTCGCGCAATGTCGAATACTCGCGCTACAACTCCGAGAGCAATCGTTGAAATCCGGGTTCGGACCTGAGCGAATCGAACGCTGGCTCGATCGACAGGTAGGCCACCTGCCCCTCGCGCGCCCGCACCGCATGTCGCAGCCACCGAATGGCACTCGCCGGCTCGCCGAGTGCCGCGAAGACCCGGGCCGCCGCGTACGCTCCCTTGTTGCCCTGCCGATAACTCCAGCGCAGTTGCTGCAGAATCGCCCGCGCCTGCTCCTCCCGGCCCAGGCCGGCGAGCGCCGCGCCGGCAATGGCCGAGCGCGAAAGGTCGGCCTTCGCGCATTCGTTGAGAGCCTCGGCGTGTTCGCCTTTCTGCACGAGGACGAGGGCCAGGCATTGCCGCGCGGGCCGGAAGCTCGAATCGAGCCACAGCGCGCGCCGGCACTGCGCGTCGGACTCTTCGTACCGCCGCGCGTAGTAGAGCGCCCACGCCAGATCAGACTGCACGCTGAGCGAGAGCGGGTCCACGCGCGCCGCCTCGCCAAGGCGCTCGATCGCCGCGTCCGATTCGCGCTGCATCATCAGCATCTCGCCGAACCAGTGGTGAGCGGTCGCGTATTTCGGATCCAGCTCGATGGCGCGCTCGAACTCGCGTCGCGCGCCGGCATAATCCCGGTCGTAGCGCATGAGCACGCCGCCTCGGGATGTGTGGGCTTCAGCCAGAGTGTCGTCGAGCGCAACGGCGCGATCCGCAGCCTCGCGAGCTTTCGAGAACGCCTCGTCGGGCGGCAGTGCGCCGTAGATGCTCAGCAGCGAGTAGCTGTCCGCCAGGCCCGACCAGGCCAGGGCGAGATTTTCGTCGACGGCAATGGCGCGGCGGTAATATTCGATGGCAATGCGGATGTCCTGGTCGGTGCGGCGGTTCCAGTGAAACCGGCCACGCAGGTAGAGGGCATAGGCTTCAGGGTTCTGTGATCGTGACGAGTCGATGTCACGGCCGATCGAGGTCAGCCGCAGGCTCAGGCTGCGGGCAATGCGACCGGCGATTGCGTCCTGCAGCTCGAAGACACCGGCCCGATCCGTGTCGAACGTCTCGGACCAGATGGTCGATCCATCGTGAACGTCGAGCAGCTGGACCGTGACCCGAAGCTTGTTCTCGACGGACTGGATTTTTCCGTCGAGCACGGTTCGGACCTTGAGTTCGCGTCCGGCGGCAACGGGGTCAGTCGACGCTGCCGCGAATGCAAGCACCGATGTCGTCGGCCGAACCTGGAGGCCGTCGACGGTCCCGAGCTGCGTGATGAGCGCATCGGTCAGGCCGACGGAGAACGAGGCATCGTCGACGCTGTCGAGCGTTCGAAACGGGAGCACGGCAATCGACGCACGGACGCTGCGATCGGTGGCCGAGATTCCGGACTGGAAAGCGAACGGCAGGGCAATCACCGCCAGCAGCAACGAAGCTGCCGACACGGCGGCGAATCGCATTCCCCGCTTCGTCACCCGGGCTGAAGCGGTTCGAGGTGCAGCAGGCCGGTCGACGCGGCCGGGTTCCGGGGCTGCCTCCGGTACGACGCTGGCGGCCGGGGCTTCTTCCGGAACCTCGAGCACTTCCGCGACGAAGGCGTAGCCGCGACGCGGCACCGTCACGATATAGCGATGGTCGTTCGGTTGTTCGCCCAAGGCCTTTCGAAGCGTCGAGATCTGCACGTTGAGGTTGATCTCTTCGACAATGGTGTCGGGCCAGAGGACTCGCATGAGCTCGTCCTTCTCGACGACACGCCCGCGGCCGTCCATCAGCACGAGGAGAGTGTCGAAGGCGCGCGGCGTGATCGGAACCGACTCACCGTCCCTGAGCAGGCGCCGGCGCATGGGATCGACGGTAAAAGGTCCGAAGGCAAGTGGGCGGCGACGGTCGTGGAGATCGCTCATTGGAGACTACCTGCTGAATGGTATTGCGGGTTCAAGTTCCCGGATCGCGGGCACCGCCGTGGCGTCTGGACGGGCAGTTCCGTGATTTCCGATTGTGGATCGACGTCGATAGAACGCAACCACGCGGCTTTCTGTTTCAACCGGCCAGACCGGTATGAACTCGAGCCGATCGACTGTCGGGCCGATTCGCGTGCCAATACCGACGAGGCTGCAAGTTGCAGTCCTGATGCATCAGCGCCCGCCGGGAATCAGAACCGCGAGGGTTCGCGAGGGGGCCTGCGGACAGGCGTGAGGACCGGATCGCCTCTACTTCAACCCGAGGATCAGTAATGCGTCGCACACGACCGTCCGCAGGCCGCTCGCTACCGCTCGCGGTACTGATACGGGCGCGCTGGCGGCACATTAAGTACTTTTTAGACTATTTAACACCTCCAGTCCGCCTTCGCTGCGTAACGATCGGCAGTCGACGAAGGCCTGTCCGGCAGGGCGACGGGAAATAAGAATCCGGGGACGTGGGGGAGACCTGAATGCGCGCAATGATCCTGATGCTGACGACGCTTTTCGCGGCAGCACCGGCTTTCGGGGGTGGGCGCCAGCCCGGCGCCAACTGGATGCGGTTTGCCACGCCTGGGCAGGCGGGCTGGTCGGCAGAGAAACTCCGCCTGGCGGAATCCTACGCCGAGTCGATCGGGTCGCGAGGGTTCCTCCTGATTGCCGACGGGGCGATCGTCAGCTCGTGGGGGGACTTCGAGACGAGATACCCGTGCGCATCGATCCGGAAGCCCTTTCTCGGGGCGCTTTACGGCATCCACGTCACCGAGGGAAGGATCGATCCGCGCGCCAGCCTTGCCGATCTTGGAATCGACGACATCGACCCGGCGCTCACCGCTGCCGAGAAGCAGGCGACGATAATCGATCTGCTCACGGCGCGGTCTGGCGTCTACCACACGGCGGCGTTCGAATCTGAATCGAGCATGCGGGCGCGACCCGAACGGGGAAGCCACACGCACGGGACGTTCTGGTACTACAACAACTGGGACTTCAACGTGCTGGCTACGATCTTCGAGTCGCGCACCGGCACTCGGATCTTCGAGGAGTTCGACCGCCGGATCGCAAAGCCCATCGGGATGGAGGACTTTCGCGTCGGGCACGGCTATTACCTGTTCGAGCGCGATCGGTCGAATCACCCCGCCTACCTGTTCCGGATGAACGCGCTCGACATGGCGAGATTCGGACAGCTCTACCTCGACCGCGGCCGCTGGCACGGCCGCCAGATCGTGCCGGAATCATGGGTCGTCGAGAGCACGCGTGAGCACACCAGGGCGAGCGACGACGACGGGTTCGGGTACCTCTGGTGGCTTCTTGGCGACGATTTCCGGGAGCACGGCGCGTTCGCCGCCGAAGGCGCCGGAACGCAGCTGATCGTCGTGTTGCCGAAGCTGAATGCGGTGTTCGTCCACGTGACGAATACCTTCGACCGCGAAACGGTGCCGCGTCACAAGGCGCTCGAGCTCCTGCGACGGGTCATCGCCGCGAAACAGGGTGCGCCTGTGCGGCACGCAGCCGTCCGTCCGCTGAAAAGACGCGCGCCGCAGGCATTCGCCCGATTTCGGGCTGACGTCCTGCAACGATACGCCGGGATTCACACGATGCCGGGCGGAGTGAAGGTGCCCGTCGAGATCCGCAGCGGCGAACTATCGGTCGAGACCCGCATCGGCAAGTTCCCCCTGCACCCTGTTTCGGAGCGCGAATTCATCGTGGAGGATATGGGAACCCGGGTGTTTTTCGAACTCGCCGAAGATGGGAAATCGATCGAGTTCATCGTCGAGCCGTTGTGGATTCGAGGCGCGCAGGCACTCGTCAAGAGAGGCCAGACACGCGATGCCGTCGATGCGCTCGTCCGCCTGGTCGCCCGGTATCCTGGTTCGACTGCCGTGCACGAAGCGCTCGGCGACGCCCTCTCGGCGGACGGCCGCCGCGATGAGGCCGCCGCCCGCTACCGCGCGGCGCTTGCGATCGAGCCGAACCGGTCGAGCGTCATGGAGAAGCTGCGCCAGCTCGAGGCCGCCACTCCGAAATGACGCCACCATCGATTGCCCAGGTTCGGGAACCAACCAGGCCCGGGCCCGCAACTCAGGCGAGCCATAACGGCAGAAATCAGTTCCGGAAGCAGCCTGGCGCCGAAGTTCCTCGATGCACTGAACAGGCAGAAGGAGTCACAAATTGATATCAGATCGTCCGACGAAGCTTGCTCTCGCCGCATTCGCACTTGCGTGTTCAATGTTTGATGGAGGCGTCACCTCTGGGAAGACGGTTCCCGTCCTTCCGGCTCCGGACCCGCAGGCGACCGGCTCCGCAGCGCCGACCACGGTCGCGTTGACTGCCGAGGAACGCTCGCGAGTCGAGGGTCACGGCAAGGCGTTCATCGCGGCGGTGAACTCGGATTCGGTCGAAGCCCGGACGGCCGCGGTTCCGGAGGTTTTCTCCAGGTCATTCGTCGATCGTGTGGGAACTGCACGCCTTCTTGCGCTCCTTGAACGACTGAGAACCGATTTCGGCGTGTTCGAGTACCACCACTCCGAAGTGTCCGAGCTCGACATGGGCGGCTCGATTTCTCGCGTCCTTCACGTCTACGCCCGGTCGAAGGGAGCGGCTACCTGGAAGGACTTCCAGTTTCGGATCGAGCCCGGCGCTCCGTACAGGATCAGCGAGCTGGTATTCATCGCCGATGTCGCCGAGCCGGTCTTCCTCCCGAACGGCGCGCTCGCGGATCCGTCGACGCTCCGATGGCTCAACAGCTACATCGACAAGCTCGTCGCGGAGAACTCACTCTCCGGCAGCGTTCTGGTTGCCGTTGGCGACAAGCCGATCTACGAGCGTTATTTCGGGTCCGCCGACGCGGAGGGCAAGGTGAAGGTGACCGAGACCACGCGTTTCAACCTGGGCTCCGGGAACAAGATGTTCACGGCGCTGGCCGTGGCCCAGCTCGTGGAGCAGGGAAAACTGAAG
The DNA here is from genome assembly GCA_964641945.1 of uncultured Clostridia bacterium. Classification (GTDB taxonomy): domain Bacteria; phylum Acidobacteriota; class Blastocatellia; order UBA7656; family JADIYM01; genus JADIYM01. The sequence goes on along the minus strand of CAZXLQ010000114.1, from coordinate 4,304 downwards.
TACTCAGACCCGATCCTGAAGTTTTTCCCGGATTTCCCGGACCGGGCGTTCGCCGCCAGGGCGACCGTCCACCACCTTCTTTCGCATACGTCCGGTGTCCGGGAGTACTGGACGGATGAATACGACAGGCAGTCGGCGACGATTCGCGGCACGGCCGACATGCTTCCATGGGTCTACAAGGTCGGAGTCGCATTCGAGCCGGGCACGCAGTACAGCTACAGCAACTCGAACTTCGTGCTGGCGGGACTGATCGTGGAAAAGGCCGGCGGCGAGGACTACTACGAGTACGTCCGCAGGCACATCACCGGCCCGCTCGGTATGACCTCTACCGACTGGTACGCCCGCGATGGAAAGACGCCTGAAATCGCGACGCCGCTGATGCGCTCGGGGACGGCGTGGGTCGCGACGCCGCCCGGCCAGTCCCGCGGATCCTCCGCGGGCGGGGGCTATTCGACGCCGCGAGACATGCTGAAGTTCGGACGCGGTCTCGTCGGGGGAAAGATCGTGCGGCCCGAGACGCTGCGGGACATGACCACGGCGAAGTCGACGAAGACGGCCGATGCGGAGTCTTACGGCTACGGGTTCATACTGCGGCGCGGTGGCCAGATGGCGTCATACGGCCACGGCGGGATCGCGCGGGGCGTGAACTTCGAGTTCAGGTACTTCCCGGCGGTTGACGTAACGATCGTCGTATTCTCGAACCAGGACAACGGCGCCTACGACGACCTCCGGAAGAACATCACGAAGCTCGTCACGGGCGAGCGGTAGCTGTGAAGCCGTCACGCATCAGTACCGGGCGCGGTAGCGCTCGGGTTGCTGCCGG
>CAZXLQ010000114.1:0-3381 GCA_964641945.1 uncultured Clostridia bacterium | reverse complement strand
AGCGCTCGGGTTGCTGCCGGGCTTACGTGAGATTGTCTCGTGAATCGCGCGCCCTACGCATCAGTACCGGGCGCGGTAGCGCTCGGGTTGCTCCCGAACTATCCGGTGACTGGACACCCTTCCGATGAAAATCTGCCACACGATCGTCGCTCTTGTCGCAGCCGCATTGCTCCCTTCGATTCCCGTACAGGGTCGGGCAAGCAGCTTCGCAACTGACTCGCCGCAATCCGGGCAAGGCGCGGAGCCCGACACCGCAGCCGCGTGGCGCGCGGACCTTGCTGCGCTCGTTGACGGCCTCGAGCGAACGCACCCGAATCCATTCCACTCCGTCCCTCGTGAACGGTTCGCCGCCGCCGTCGCAGACCTCGACCGGCGCATACCATCGATGGCGCGTCACGAGATCATCGTCGAGATGGCGCGGATCGTGGCGATGATCGGCGACGGGCACACGAACTTCTCTCCGGTGCGCGACGCGCGCTTCGGGTTTCGCGAGTATCCGCTCCGGTTCGCGCTCTTCAAGGACGGTCTCTTCGTGCGAGCTGCCAGCCGCGAACACGCAGCCGCCGTCGGCCGTCGCGTCGTGCGCATCGGACGGACGAGCGCGGTCGACGCCGTTGCCGCGGTCGGCGGTGTCATCAGTCGCGACAACGCCATGACGGTCCGGTTCTTCGTGCCGATGTACCTCGCGATTCCCGAGATCCTGCACGCGCTCCGAATCGTCGACGACATGGAGAGCGTCACGATAGAGGTCGAGGGACCGGCTGGCAGCAGCTCGATCACCGTAGCGCCGGTCGGACCCTGCGCCGTGATCCCGTCGCACACGGACGCGACGTGGACCGTTCCCGACGGCTGGGTAGACATGCTCGCGATAAACGCGCCGCGCCCGCGCTGGCTGCGAGAGCCGACTCGAGAGCACTGGTTCGAGAAGCTCGATGGCGGGCGCACGATCTATGCTCAAATCAACGCCGTCGCGGACTCGGCCGAAGGGACGTTCGAAGCCTTTACGACACGGATGATGGACACGGCCGAGTCCCCAGGCGTCGAGCGCCTCGTCATCGACCTGAGACGCAATCGTGGTGGCAACGGTGAGCTCAGGAAGCCGCTCGTTAAGCGACTCATTCGATCGAGACTCAACCGACCGGGCGGTATCGTCGTGCTCCTGGGACGCGCGACATTTTCGGCGGCACAGTTCGTGCTCGACGATCTAGACGAGCTCACCGAGGCGGTCTTCATCGGCGAGCCGTCGGGCTCGAAGGGAAACCACTACGGCGATTCGCGGAAAATCGTGCTGCCCAACAGCGGCCTGACGGTCCGCTGCTCGATCTACTGGTGGCAGCACTGGTCGCCGTGGGACAAGAGAGTCTGGACCGCGCCCGACATCGCAGCGGAACTTCGGTCGGACGACTACGCCGCCGGCAGGGATCCGGCGTTGGCGGCGGCTTTGGCTTATCGCGTCGAGCCGGGACTCGCTTCGCGACTGCGATCCGCGCTCGATGCCGGCGGAATACCGGCGGCCGAGGCCGCATTTCGGGAATACTGCGCGGACTCCCGGTTTGTCTATCGGAGCGAGCTCTACGACCTGGTCTCGCTTGCCTTCGATCTGGCCCGACAGAAGAGGCTGTCCGAGGCCGTTCGCGTGCAGCAGATGAGCGTAGAGCGAAACCCGACGCTTCCCGACTCGCACGCCGCACTCGGCGAGTTGTACCTGGTCCAGGAGAAGCGCGAGCTCGCGAAGGCGGCGTACCGGCGTGCGCTCGAGCTCGATCCCCGCCACTTCGTATCGATGGATCGGCTGGCGCAGCTCGGTAACGAATGATGGCGCAGGAACCGCGAATCGGCTCGGTTGTACCTGAATTTCAAGGTTTTTCAGCCAATTTCAGCTCGTTCCGAAGAAGATTCAGCGAAGCTCGCGTTAGCCTTTTCAAGGCCGTTCGACTCGACTCCCCCTCCGAAGAGCCGAGCGTTCGCGCCGCAGCTGGCGTACCAATCGGAGGTTACATGAACTCTCTTCGTTTCATTACTCGACTGTCTGCGCTTGTTGTCCTGGCCGTCGGGCTCTCTTGGCCTGCCGCAGCACAGGATCACTCGCGAGGCGCCGAATCCGGCCTTCCCGCCGAGGCGCGGGATCTCGACTTCTGGCTGGGCCGTTGGGACCTCGTCGTGACCGGTGGCGGACCGGCGACGAACGACATCTCGTCCTTCGGGATCGACGGCGGCATCGCCATCCTCGAGGACTACCGGCAGGGCACCTATCGGGGGACGAGCGTCAGCTACTACAGCCCGAGAGAGGGTCGCTGGCGTCAGCTCTGGCTGGACAGCCAGGGAGTGGCGCTCGAATTCGCAGGGGGCACACAGGGAAACAAGTTCGTGATCTCTGGGCAGGTGGGAACGACCAGGACGCGGCTCGTGTATTCGAACATCACGAATCGCTCGCTGGATCAGAGTTATGACCTGTCACCGGACGGCGTGAACTGGCAGCAGAACTTCGGCGCCCGGTACACGCGTCGGGCTGAAACCTCGGCGGCGAATGAGACTGGATTCGGGCACGGTGGCAAACGTGCAACCCCCGTCAGCGGAATCCTGCCATCGGCAGCCCGCCAGTTCGACTTCTGGCTCGGGGACTGGTCCGTGATCGGCGACGGCGCGTTCTCAGGCGGCGACACGATCACTACTTACGGGCTCGGCGGCGGAATCTGCGTGTTGCGGAGCCTCGAGTCCAACGACGGTTACCAGCTCTCGGGAGTGGCGACGTACCACCCCCAGGATCGTATCTGGAACTACGTGTCGATAGACTCGGACGGTCAGCACATCGATCTGACTGGTGGACTGCGCTCCGGCCGGATGACGCTCGAGGGCATCCTGACCGGGCCAGGGGAGGCTCCGGGCACGCAGGCACGGATGACGTTCGATCGCCCGAGCGATCGCGAGATCACCCAGACCCTCGAAGTGTCGACCGACGGCGGCCAGACGTGGAACGTGCGACGCACGCTGAGCTACGCGAGAGGCTCGATTGCGGCGCCAGAAAACCTCGGTGTCGTAAAGGCGAAGAAGAAAAAGGTCGTTCTCGAATGGGATGACGTGACGACCTCAGAGACGCGCTTCGAGCTGCTGCAGCGGACGGGCGACGAGTGGACGGTGATCGAGACGCTCGATCCCAATTCGACCACGGCTACTGCCAGGGGACTCAGCCGGCGGACCGAGTACCGGTTCGGAGTCCGGGGCTGCGACGGATTCGGGTGTTCCGAGCCGGCGGAGGTCACGGTGACGACGAAATAGCCGACATCGGTGCAATGCGCGAAGCGCCATGGAGTGCGGCGTGAAGCGCCGCTTTGGATTTCCCGGGTTGTTCCTGACTCAAAAGGAATCCAAAGCGGCGCTTCA
>CAZXLQ010000113.1:343-15064 GCA_964641945.1 uncultured Clostridia bacterium | reverse complement strand
CCTCGTCGACGCAGGAGCCCCACCGTATCTTCTCGGTGATCCAGCCGCCGGGAGCCGGGCTCGGAGGGTCGTCGGCGACAGCGGAGTCCGAGCCGAATGACACGACGGCGACGGCCACCTCTGCCGCGAACAACTTCTTTTCAGGTAGTGCGGCCAGCACGGTCGACACGGATCTCTTCGCGTTCACGGCGACCGCCGGTGAGGTGATTTTCCTCGGTCTCGACGGCGACCCGCTGCGGGACGCCACGCCGCGCAACTTCGCGCTCGCGCTGCTCGACTCAGCGGGGACGGTCATCCTCACAATGAACGATGGTGCGTCAACGTCGAGCACGACATCGGGTGCAGGCTCGCTGACAGCAACGACTCCGAACTCTCCTGGCGAGGCGCTCGTCTTCCGGGCGATCACGTCGGGGACGTATTACGCCCGCGTCACGATGCCGTCCGGTACGGGCGGGGCCGCGGCCGACTACCTGCTGTCGGTCGCGAGGAACTGCACAATCGGCGGCGGCATCACGCCGTGCACGATCACTTGCCCGGCGAACATCACGGTGCCGGAGAGCTCTCCTGGCAGCGGTTCGGCGGTCGTGACCTATGCGGCGCCAACGACGACAGGAACGTGCGGCACGGTGACGTGCACTCCGGCTTCGGGCTCGTCGTTCCCGGTTGGGACGACGACGGTGAACTGCTCGACGACGGCCGGTCCGTCGTGTTCGTTCACGGTGACAGTCACGGCCGGATGTTCCATTACGTGTCCGGCGAACATCACAGTGGGCAACGATCCTGGTCAATGCGGAGCTGTCGTCAATTATCCGGCGCCGACGACGACGATGGGCTGCGGCACGGTCACGTGCACCCCAGCTTCGGGTGCCACGTACCCTGTGGGCACGACGACGGTGAACTGCACTACCACGGCCGGACCTTCATGCTCGTTCACGATCACGGTCAACGACACTCAGGCACCGACGGTGACGTGTCCGGCGAACATCACGACGCCCGCCGGGGCGGGACAGTGTTCTGCCGTAGTGACCTTCACGACGCCGACGGCATCCGACAACTGTCCGGGCGCCACGGTTGCGTGCGTGCCTGCGTCGGGCTCGACGTTCGCCATCGGGACGACTACGGTGACGTGCACGGCGACGGATGCCGCGATGAACACGGCGACGTGCACCTTTACTGTGACCGTTAACGACACGGAGGCGCCTACGGTGACGTGTCCGGCGAACATCACCGTCGGAAACGCATCTGGCCAGTGTTCGGCGGTTGTGACGTACACGACGCCGACGGCCTCGGACAACTGTCCTGGCGCCACGGCTGTCTGCGTCCCGGCCTCGGGCTCGACCTTCCCGGTCGGGACGACGACCGTTACGTGCACGGCGACCGACGCGTCGATGAACACGGCGACGTGTTCCTTCTCGGTGACGGTCAACGACACGCAGGCGCCGTCGATCACGTGTCCTGCGAACATCGCCGTCCCGGCGTCGACGATGATGGGGACGACACCGGGAGCGATCGTGACCTACGCGGCGCCGGTCGTCTCGGACAACTGTCCGGGCGTGGGCGCCCCGGTGTGCGCGCCGGCGTCGGGATCGTTCTTCCCGGTTGGCGTGAACACGGTTACGTGCTCGGTGACGGACGCGATGGCGAACACGTCGATGTGCTCGTTCACCATCACGGTGGGCACGCCGTTCGGGGTTTGTATCGTCAGCGACGGGCCGGTCATCGAACGGGATACGCTGAAGATCGTGACGGATCCGGCTAGTGCCCTGTACCGCTTCTGGCAGTACACGGACGTGTCGACCGGGACGATATACCAGGGGTACGCTGAGTTCCTGGTCTACGTGCCGGGACGTTCGCTGGTCGCCTACGATCACGACAGCCCGAACGTGCGGATGGACATGCGGGTCGACTACGCCCGCAACACCGCAACGGCGACGGTCAAGAACCTGTCGACCGGAGTGCAGTTCACGCTCAGGGACCGGCTCATCCTGGACGATCCGGCCTGTCAGTAACAGACTGCTCACCGCGTCTCTGCGGGACCTCCGCGGCTCTGCGAGAAACCTGATCGCAAGTCAGTTTTCTCGCAGAGGCGCCGAGGTCTCGCAGAGGCGCAAAGGGACAGTCCGGCTAGGTAGTTCGATACCGCCTCAACGCGTCGGCGAGGATGCGGTCGTGGTCGAATGCCAATGCCGGGAGTTCGTCGACCGGGAACCACTCGGCACGGGCCGCGTCATCGGATCCCACCACGGCCACGCACGTGTCGAGCCTCGCCAGGAATGCCACGGTGACGGTGTGGCCACGCGGGTCGCGCCCCGGGTCACCGTAGGCGCCGAACTGCTCGATGGCGACGTCCGCGAGCGCGGTTTCCTCGAGAAGCTCGCGCCTCGCCGCATCCTCGAGTGATTCGTTCTCATCGACGAATCCGCCCGGAATCGCCCAGCATCCGGCGAAGGGCGGGTGGTTGCGCTCGATGAGCAGAACGTGAAGTCGTCCGTCATCCTCCGCCAGGCAGACGACGTCGGCCGTGAGAGCCGGGCGCGGGAACGGGTAAGTGTACGAGGTCGGTCGGTTATTAACGTCGGTCATTGCAGCGGCTCGTCTGGTTCAGGTCAACTCGGCGCGGAGTATCGAGACAATCTGGCGGATCTGCGACGAAAACTCGACAGGATATGGTTTCGCCGGTGCGGTCCGGCCCTTGAGCGTCGCGGGCAGGTGCCGTATGGCCTCGTGTGCGCGTTCGCGCAGTGACACAAGCGAGGTTGGCGGTCCAACGCGCTTCCCGTCGCGAATGACGGGTTCGAGAAGCGGTACCGCCGCGCGTGACGGGGGCGGTTCGTCTTTGAGCGTCACGACGTCGCCGGCGGCCAGTCCATCCTCACCAAACGACCGCCAGATCTGCTTGCGCCCCGGCCACGTGGACTTGCCGGCGCTGAACTTCATCTTGAAATCGACCGCGCCGTTCTCCTCGAGCTCGACGAGCTTGTAGACGACGCCGAGCGCGGGTGCATCCCGCACCGTCGTCAGGTCCGTGCCGACGCCGAACGAGTCGATCGGGGCTCCGGATGCGAGCAACTCGGCGATCGACCATTCGTTGAGATCACCGCTGGCGAGGATCTTCGTCGACTGGAAGCCAGCGTCGTCGAGAATGCCGCGGACTCCCCGCGCGAGCTCGCCGAGATCGCCGCTGTCCAGCCGCACGCCGGCGATTTCCCCGGGGGCGAATGCCTCGGTGATGCGCCTGGCGGCGCGAAGGGTGTCGTAGGTATCGATGAGAAGGATGGCGTTGTCAGGAAATGTCCGCTGGTAGACGCGGAATGCCTCGATTTCGTCGTCGAACGCCATGATCCAGGCGTGCGCGACAGTCCCGAAGACGGGGATCCCGAATCGCATTCCGGCCTCGACGTTGGAGGTCCCGACGCACCCTCCGATGTAGGCAGCCCGGGCGGCGATCAGCGCGGCCTCGGTTCCGTGGGCGCGCCGCGCGCCAAACTCCACAATCGACCGTCCTTCGGCAGCTTCGACGATTCGCGAAGCCTTGGTCGCGACCGACGTCGGATAATTTACAATTGCGAGGAGCGCCGTTTCGACTAGTTGCGCTTCGATGAGCGGAGCCGAGATCGAGAGAAACGGCTCGTCCGGAAACACTGGAGTTCCCTCCGGAAGAGCCCACACGTCGCCGGTGAAACGGAGTCGGGCGAGGTCGTCGAAGAAGTTTTTCGGAACGGCTGAAAAGGATGGAACGTCGCGCAGATACGCGATCTCAGCTTCAGTAAAGTGGAAGCTCGTGAGGTACTCGATGACGCCTTCGAGGCCGCCTGCAAGCAGATATGCACGGTCCTTGGGCAATCGACGCGTGAAGAGCTCGTACGAAGCACGAGCCTGGCGTCCCGCCTGCCAGTGTCCGGCAGCCATCGTTAGCTGATAGAGGTCCGTGCTCGTTGCAGGAGGTGCGGTTCGCATTCCGGCGATCCTAGGGACCGGCCTCTCGCGTGTCAATCATCGTTCCCGAATGGGTCAGTCATCGCCCGTCGAAGGACTCCGATCGTGGTCGAAATGTCTCTAACCCTCACACCAAAAAGTGTTTGACATGTCCGGAGGTGGGTGGTAAAACCGGAGCGTTTCTCAATCATCTGTTACATCCTTTCTGCTCAGAGCAAACTTCGGGAAATCGAAGGACGCAGAGCTACGGGGCTAAAGATCTCGGCAGGACCCTAGTTGTGATTTGCGACGTTCAGGTTCTCTCGCGCACGATCTATGCTCGCCTGGCTGCCAGAAGGGGACGATCTTCGGTGGCTTGCATGCACAGACAGGGTAGGTCGACCGCCGGTTCTTCCGTTTCTGGGGTGTGTTCATGATCGACGAAAAGGTATGTCGGGGCGTCCGGAAGCCGATTCGTGCGAGACATGACGACTCCAGGCTCGAAAGTGCTTCACCGCGTTGGTCGGCAAGCCAGGGCTTGCAATGCCGTCGTTTCAGCCCCTAAGTCTTCGGTTGAGCCTGGTTTGTGCCCACATCACACGCGGCAATCGCCCGTGACGGTTCGTTCAGTTCGCATTTTCTCGAAAGTTACAGCAGGGCGGATTCGGTTTTCGCACAGACGGCTGTGTCGACTCCGGTTGAGGTCGAACCGGGTCGCGGCGCAGTGGCACCAGTGAATACCACCACTACTTGAGGCTTTATGTTAGGAAGGGGCGGAAAAAGAGGGCTCGTCGGACTCGACATCGGGTCCCACGCGGTGAAAGCCGTCGAGTTGCGCATGGCCCGAAACGGGTTTGAACTGGTCCACATGGGGCATCAGAACCTCCAGTCGGACACGATCGTCGACGGCCACATCATCGACCTCAACCACGTCTCGGACGTGATCAACCGAATCTGGACCGAGCAGCAGATACGCACGCAGCTCGTTGCCACGTCGATCTCCGGCCACGCCGTCATCGTCAAGAAGATCCTCCTGCCGCAGATGAGCACAGAGGAGCTTGACGAACAGATCCAGTGGGAGGCCGAACAGTATATTCCGTTCGACATCAACGACGTGAACCTCTACCACGAGGTGGTCGGAGTCGATGCGCAGGCGGGACAGATGGAGGTGATGCTCGTTGCGTGCAAACGCGACAAGATCGCCCAGTTCACCCAGGTGATCTCGCAGGCCGGAAAGCAGCCGCTGATCGTCGACGTCGACGCTTTCGCTCTTCAGAACGCCTACGAGATCAACTACACGCCTCCGCCGGATCTGACCGTCGCCCTGCTCGACATCGGTGCCTCGGTCATGACAATCAACATAGTTCGGGGAACGAACTCGATATTCACGCGCGATGTGTCGGCGGGTGGCAACCAGTACACGGACCTTCTGCAGAAAGAGATGAACCTCACGTACGAGGCGGCCGAGGCGCTCAAGCGTGGCGTCGCTACCGAGGAAGGGGTCACTCTCGAGGATGCTCTGCCGTCGATTCAGGCCGTGACCGACATGTTGTCGCTGGAAGTTCAGCGAACTCTCGACTTCTTCCGCGCGACGGCATCATCGGATGCGACCCAGATCGACCGGATGCTTCTTTCCGGCGGCAGTTCGAAGGTTGGCGGCCTGACCGATTCGCTCGCCGAGCGCTTCGGGATTCCCGTCGAGCGGTTTGACGCGTTCCGCAACATCAGTTTCGACCGCAAGAAGGTCGACGAGGACTACCTGCGTGAGATGGCGCCGAACATGGCCATCGCGGTGGGGCTCGCCTCGAGAATCGCGGAGGAGCGATGATCAAGGTAAATCTACTTGAAGGCGCCGCCGATACTCGCGCGGCCACGCGTGCGACGAAGGCTGCCGCAAAGACGACGCAGCAGGTGCTGTTGCTCGCGGGCGCGCTGCTGGCGTTGTTGATAGCGCTCGGCGTGGACTTCTTCGTTTCGAATGCCCAGTTGACGAAGGCTCAGGACGAGCTTGCCGAACAGCAGCGTCAGGCGGCGGAATTGAAGAAGAATCGCGAGCAGAAGGATGCGCTCGAGAAGCAGATCAAGAGTGTCGAGGAACGGATAAAGATCATCGACGACCTGCAGAAGACTCAGCAGGGACCGTCGAGACTCCTGAACCTCATCAACGCAAAGATGCCGTCGAGTGGAAACGTGCGGCTCGAGGCGATCAAGCAGTCCAAGGACACGCTGGTCATCGAGGGAATCGCCGACAATCCGGATCCTGTGTCGGAGTTCGCAAAGGGACTCGAGCTTGGCTCCGACGGCCTGTTCCAGTCGGTCGGCCTGTCGGTCACCCGTCAGGACGAGAAGCTGCCGGACCCGGAAGGCGGACCCGAGCGTATCGTTACGACTTACAAGTTCACGATCTCGACTCGTTACACGCCGACTCTGGTCGGCCAGGCTCCGGAGACTGCGGAAGGTCAGCCGGCTGCCGCCGGGGCTCCGGCCCCGGCCGGTCAGGCTTCGCCGTCCTCGTCGCTGGCTCCGGCATCGACGCCGGTCCCGAAGTAAGGAGAAGGACGAATGGCCGCACAAGGTGCAACTGTAACGACTGGCGACGGCGGGTTCCTGGATCGGTTTCCGTGGTGGGCGCAGCTGATCGTACTCATCGTCCTGATCCTCGTGATTATCGTGGCCGTGGACTGGTTCCTTTTCAGGCCGAAGCGGCTCGAGGCCGCAAAACTCGACCAGCAGGCGCAGGAACTGCGCCGTCAGAATCAGGAAGCAGAAACGATCCGTCAGAACATCGAGGCCTATCAGGCTACGCTCGATGGGCTCAACGCCAGACTCGACCAGATGAAGGTCAAGCTTCCGGAGCAGCGCGAGATATCGAATGTCTTCGAGAGCACGAAGCAGTTGATGTCCTCGAGCGGACTCAAACTCGTGCAGTTTCAGACGTCGGCGAAGGATACGGAAGTCCCGCAGAAGTACTACACCGAGGCCATGTCGACGGTGAAGGTGGCGGGCTCCTATCGCGAGATTCAGACGCTCTTCGAGAAGCTGTCGGCGTTCGATCGCGTGGTGAACGTCACCGACATTACGATCACGAAAGCGGCGGCGACCGATCAGGTCCAGGGAGATACTGCCATCGGCGCCTTCACGCTTACCGCCTTTTATATTTCGGAGGCCAATCGACAGGCGCTGGAAACCAAGGACCTGCCGCCTCCGGTGGATCCGAAGACGGGCAAGCCGGTCGCGCCGCCACCCGGAGGTGCTCCTCCGGCAGCGCCGGCCCCCGCGCCGAAATAGGAGTAGCAGTGGCCGCGCAGTCCACCACTGGCGGCCGGGCGAGCAAGGAGTTCAGGTCATGACGAAAATCAATCTCGAAAAAGTTCTGGTTGGCGCAGTTGCGATCGCGGCACTCGGTCTGCCGGTGCTCGCGCAGGAACCGGCGGCTCCAGCCGCTCCCGCACAGACGCCTCCTTCGAGCGATCCGTTCTTCCGGCCGGTGCCGGCAAAGACCAAGGCGCCAGAGCAGAAGGACGCCGACAAGCCGGTACTCATTCCGTTCCCGACGCTCGAGCAGCGCCAGGCCGAGTTTCAGCGAAGCCGGCAGGAAGCCGCTGCCCGGGGGCTCAAGGAACCGGAGGCGATCGGGCAGTACCTTGTCAGTGAACTGCTCGTGACCGGAGTGTTCCAGACAGACGAAGGAACCGGCGCGTTTATCCTAGCGACGCCGACGAGCACGACGTTCTTCGTGAAGTCCGGAACCCGGGTCTACAACGGGAAGATCGTTTCCATCAATACCGGCGCCGACTTCAGCGTCGGGCAAGTCGGTTTCGAGGAATTGACCAAGTATCGGATCCGGAAGAAAGAGGAAAACCGGGTCAACGTGATCACGAAGGCCGTTACTTCGCCGGTTACAAAATCGAAGTGACACAACCTCAATGAAGAAACGCGCGGGTTCGGGGCCGAGCACGGACCGGCACGGCGACGGGGTTACCGCCGTACAACTCGCAGCGGTGGAAGAACAACGATGAGACTCACCAGCAAAGACGGGCAGTGTCAGGGACGGTTGGTGGCTAGAAAGGAGGCTCGTATTATGTCTACTCTCGTGCGCGCGAAAGCCGCCTTGGTACTCGTCGCGCTGTTCTCGACGATGTTGGCCGCCGGGCCCACCTCGCTGGCATCGCCATTAAGTGGCGCCCAGCAGAGTGTCGGCATCGTGGCCCTGCGTCACGCCGTTGACGGCGCCCAGACGCGGATCATCCTCGAGGGGACGGCCGAGTTGCCCTACACGATCTACAGGCCCGACGAGCGGACGATCCTGGTCGACCTTCCCGGTGTTGATGCGTCAAAGCTCGACGACGGGTATCCGGTCGACTCACGCGGTGTGGAACGCATTCAGGTCGAACGCCTGCGCACAGCCTCCGGGCAGTCGCTCGCCCGGTTGCGTATCCGACTGCGTGCGCAAGTCGAGGATCGCACGGTCATTGAGGGACGGAACCTCATCCTGACGCTCTCCGCCGCAACGACGGCGCCTGCAGCCTCGGCGCCGGCGCCGACACCGGCCCCTGCTGCTGCGTCCACGCCGGTTGGTGAGGCTCCGGCCTCGATGAAGGCCGAAATGCCTGCAGCCAGGCCGGTCGCGACATCTGCGCTCGCGCCAGCGCGTCCGGCCGCGAGCGTGCCCGAGAATCCGGCGACGGCCATATCGGCCGTTCGGACGGATGTTTCGAACGGCACCTTCCGGGCGTTCATCGCTACCGATGGCCGAGTCTCCTTCAAGCACTTCCTCCTTCCGAATCCCGATCGCATCGTGATCGACATTACGGGCGTGAAGAGTTCCGTCGAACGGAACGCGATGGAAGTGAACCTCGGAGGGATCTCGCGGATTCGCGTCGGCCAGTTCCGGACGGCCGACCCGAAGGTTGTCCGGATCGTCTTCGACGTAACGAAGATGGGCCCGTACGACGTCAGGCAGGTAGGAAACGATCTCGTTCTTTCGCTGGGTGCCGATGCACGTGCGCCCATCCCTGCTTCGGCGAAAACCAGTGCGCCTCCCCAGCGTGCCGTCCCCGAAGCTGCTCCGGCCAAGGCTCCACCGGTCAGTCAACCCCCGGCGCCGGCGCCAAAGCCCGCAGTCTCCAAGCCGATTGTCTCGGATGACGATCCGGCGGACAGTCCCGTCACCGTCAAGCCGTCAGCCAAACCCGCCGTCAAGTCGTCAGTTCCTCCGAAGGACGTGATTCGACAGCCTGCGGCGACTCCGGTTCGTCCTGTGTCCGACGAGCTTCAGCCGCAGAATGCGACGGGACGTCCTGCGACGCGACCTGCCGGGGCGGCGGCGCAGCCTCGCCCGGCCCAGTCGGCCCCGCCGGGTCCTATGGTGCCGCGTTCCACCGGAAACGACTACATGCAGGAAGGCTTCGTCGGCCGACCCGTGAACCTCGAACTGAAGAACGTCGACCTTCGTGACGTGCTTCGGTTCCTGCACAACCGATTCGGCGTCAACTTCATCGTCGACAAGTCCGTCCCGTCAAGCGTGCCGGTCGACGTGAGCTTGAAGGACGTTCCCTGGAACCAGGCGCTCGAGGCTATCCTGAAGTCACAGGGCCTCGGCCTCGTCCGCGAGGACGGGAAGATGATCCGCGTGTCGACGCTCGCGTCGATCGCAGCCGAAGGCGATGCGCAGCGCAAGGTTCAGGAGTCGTACATCAACTCGCTGCCGCTGGTGACGAAGATCTTCAAGCTGAAGTACGCGTCGCCGGTCAACAAGAACACGCAGGCGGGCCCGGGTGGCGGCGGTCAGAGTCAGGCCGATAGTCCGTCATTCGATCCGAGCTCGATTCGAACCGGCATTTACGCCTTCATCAAGAACCGCCTGTCGACGCGAGGTCGCCTCGAGTTCGACGGACGGACGAACAGCGTAATCGTGACGGACCTCGCCGCGCGCATCGAGGTGATCGATGAGATCATCCGGGCGCTCGACAGACCTCAGCCCCAGGTTGAGATCGAGGCGCGGATCGTCATTGCGAGGAGGAACTTCCTCCGTGATCTCGGTGTGCAGCTTTCGGCTGGCGCGGCGAACCCGAGCCGGGGCGGCTTCGCGGGAATCTCGAGCATTCCTCTGCTCACGACGACAGCGGCCGGCACGAACACGGACGAGATTCCGCAGAACGTCGGTATCCCGTCGCTCGGCGGCCTGATTCCGGCATTCCCGGGCGGACTGCTCGGCGCTCCGCAGGTTCTCGACGGGCAGACCCTCGTCAACCTCACGACGGGAATCATTGGAACGTTCCAGATCTCCGCCGTGATCTACGCTTCGGAGCAGAAGGGCCAGATCCGCACGGTCGCGGCTCCGCGAATCACGACGCAGAACAACACCACCGCAGAGGTGGTCAACGGCGTCCAGATTCCGGTCCAGACGATCTCCAACAACACCATCACGACGACTTACGTCGACGCGGCCCTGCGGCTGAACATCACTCCGCAGATCATCGTCGAGGACGGAGCCGTGCTTCTGAGTGTCATCGCCGAGAACAATGACGTCTCGACGCTTCGTACGGTTGGCGGCACGCCGGGTATCAACACCCAGAGTGCGACGGCCGTCGTGCTCGTTCCGGATGGCGGAACGACAGTGCTCGGTGGCATCAACATCGACCAGGAGAATCAGTCCGAGGCAAGGACGCCTGGTCTTTCGCGGATTCCGCTGTTCGGGAATCTCTTCAAGCGGCGCAACACGAATCGCGATACGCAGGAGATTCTCTTCTTCATCACGCCGCGTATCTTCCGTCCAGAGCTCGTCGGCCTGACGCAGGAATCGAGCCTGCGCTCGAACGACATCACCATCACGCCGGTTATCTCCGGTGGTGAAGGCGGCATTACCCTCGTGGATCGTTCCTCGGGCGCCGGTGGCTCGGGCGCGACGATTCCGTAACCGGATCCGACTGGCGTCGAGAGCGCCGGTTTCGACTCGAAACCGGCGCCTTCGGCGGACTCGATGTTCGACGAAACCCTTTCCAACATCGTTGACCGGACCGATGGCGCCGTCGGGGCCCTCATCATGGGCCTCGACGGCATTCCGGTTGCGCGCATCGACAAACCCGACGTCGGGTTCGACATCGATGTCATCGCGGCCGAGTTCACGGCGTTGATACGAAAAGTGCTCCGGAACGCCGAGGATGTTGCGGTCGGCCCGCTTCACGAGCTCATCGTCACGGCGGAGCGGCACGCTTTTCTGATAAAGCCGATCACCGTCGATTACTTCCTGGTGTTGGCGTTGCGGGATTCTCGCGGCGTCGGTCGGGCTCGATTCGAGCTCCGCAAGGCGCAGCTTGTACTAGAGGAAGAGTTCTCGGTCTGACGAGCCTCCGCCGGCGTAGTTATAATGCGAGCTCCTTCCGCGCGCGCCGGGGTGACCGGACGATGAAGCGGACGGCTCGGTATTCAACGACCATTCGACGGGTGTCTTCATGAAACGGTACACCGCACTACTGGCACGACTGGGCGTGATTGCGCTTCTCGTTGCATCGCTCGTTGCCGTCGCGCAGGCGGGCGGGCAGCGAAAGGAAGTTGACTCGAAGACCGCGATCCGCGACGCGGATCCCGCGCTGTTTCCGGTCGTGGCACCCGGATCGAGTTTCACTTACCGGATCTCTCTGAAGTCCGGCCGCAGCTTCAAGAACTCGAATGACGACGGCGTCGACGTCGTCCAGACGGTTGGCAACGTCGTCGTCGGCCAGAGTCGGCGCGTCAGCACCACGATCTTCGAGGTCGATTTCTCGTCCTCCGACAACGGCCAGGCCGGCTTCGTCTCGTTGAACATCAACTTCACGAACAGCAAGGGCAAACTCAAGTTCGTGAGGTCGGCGATCTCGATTGCCGACCCTGAAGGCGACCAGCTGGTCTTCATCGATTCGCAGGACAAGACGGTTCGTGATCGAACCAGCGTTGGATCGCAGCCGCTTGGCGTGGACGTAGGCGGGGACGAGTCCAGCGGTCTGCAGGCGGCCCTGGTCTGCAATTCCGGCAGCGGAACCGTCAGTGTGGTGAATCGCATAAACGGCAACCTGGTCGCGACGCTGGCTGTTGGCAGCCGGCCTTCCTACGTTGCAGTGGCCGGCAACCCGGGCAATCAGACTGCCTACGTCACGAACGCGGGAAGCAACACGGTCTCGGTCATCGACGTCGACAGCCTGACCGTGCTCGGCTCGATACCGGTAGGACGCTTTCCGCAGGGCGTGGCGATCTCCGGAACGCCCGGGTTCGACGAACGTGTCTGGGTCGCAAATCGCGACGATGACACCCTGACCATCATCAATGTTCTCGGCAATACCGTCATAGGGACGGTCGGAGTTGCGGATGCCCCGATCGGTGTTGCGATCGGCGGCCAGTTCGCTACCCAGAGGGTCGTCGTCGCGTGTTCCGGGGCCAACGTCGTATCTCTGGTCGACGTCGTCACGGGTTCGTTCCTCGGCAATGTCGGCGTCGGATCCATGCCATGGGGCGTGGCGGTCGGCGGTCCTGCCCAGGAGACGGCCTACGTCACCAACTTTGGCGCTGATTCGGTGAGCTTCGTCGACCTCGACGAGCTCAACGAGACGACGCGTGTGCCCGTTGGACTGCAGCCGATGGGGATCACGATAGTTGGCGGATCGGATCTCGAGGAGCTCTACACGGCTAACAGCGGTGACGGCACCGTTTCGGTCATCGAAGTGGCTCGGGCCCGACGGACCTTCACGATCCCGATTGGCGGACGTCCTCGCGGAAACTGCACGACGGGACCGATCAACGGACAGTTCGTGCTCACGACGAACTAGGGAAAAAGAGCTTCGCACACGGAGGCACCGAGACCCGGTGGCACCGAGCCTGCCGGGTCCTGGTGTCTCAAATGGTTCGGGCGCCGCGTCCCGGAGCATCCGCGCCTTCGAGCCTCAAAGTGCGAAGGTCTCCTGGCTCTTCGCTATCGCTTCAGCTTCGGGTCGAGCCGGTCACGCAGTCCGTCGCCGAGGAAGTTGAACCCGAGAACCGTGAGCATGATCATGGCGCCCGGCACCAGGAAGAGGTGCGGGGCCGAGAACCAGACTTCGCGGGACTCGTTGATCATCTTGCCCCAGGAGGGCATCGCTCCGGGCACGCCGAGACCGAGGAAGCTCAAAGTCGCCTCGGCAAGGACGGCGCCGGCCATCCCGAGACTGGCCTGGACGATGAGTGGCTGAACCGAATTCGGCAGGATGTGACGCCAGACGATTCGAAAATCGCCGGCACCGAGCGCGCGCGAGGCCGTCACGAAATCGAGCTCGCGGACCTTCAGGACCTGCCCGCGGATCAGCCGTGCATAACTGACCCAGCCGATGACGCAGAGCGCGGTGATGAGGTTCGTCAAGCTGGCTCCGAGGAAAGCCACGATGGCGATAGCCAGCAGGACTCCCGGGAAGGCGAGAAACACGTTGAACAGCACCCCGGAGATCACCTGATCGACCCAACCGCCGTAATACCCCGAGATCAGGCCGATAGCCGTGCCGACGGACGCCGAAATAACGACGACGAGGAGTCCCACCTGAAGCGAGACACGGGCACCGTAGAGCGTTCGCGCGAGGACATCGCGACCGAGCTGGTCGGTCCCGAGCAACTGCGACGACGTCGGCGCGTCGAGGCGGGACTCGAGGTTCTGCCGCGTCACGTCCTCCCACGAGTAGATGATCGGACCGAGCAGCGCAACGAGTGCGAGCAGGACGACGATGACGAGACCGGCGATCGAGAGTCGCGACATTCCTACTCCACCTTGATCCTGGGGTCCAACCATCGATAGAGCAGGTCGGTTCCCGTGTTCACGAGCACGTAAGTGATCGAAATGATCAGAATACAGCTCTGGGTAAGGGAATAGTTTCGCTGGTTGATCGACTCGAGCAGCAGGGAACCGATGCCCGGCCAGCTGTAGATGTATTCGGTGACGATTGCGCCGGCAAGCAGGACGCCGAACTGCAGACCGAGAATCGTGACCACCGGGATGAGCGAGTTCTTCAGCACGTGCTTGTAGAGCACACGCGCCTCGGAGAGTCCCTTGGCGCGGGCGGTTCTGACGTAGTCCTCGCCGAGCTCCTCTATTACGCTCGAGCGGACGATACGCGTGACGACCGCGGCGAGCGCGAAACCCAGCGTGACTGCCGGCAGGATCAGGTGACGAATCGAGCCCGGACCCGAGACCGGTAGCCACCGCATCTTCACCGAGAAGAACAGGATCAACAGCGGGGCCAGGGCGAAGCTCGGCAGGCTGACCCCAAGCAGCGCGACCACGGACGAGATGGCGTCGACGATCCCGCCACGATGCGTGGCGGCCGTGACGCCGAGGGGGACGGCCACGACGATGACGACGAGGAGGGCCGACACCGCGAGCACGATAGTCGCCGGATACCGCCGCATCACGCGGTGGATGTTCGGCTCGTTGGTGATGTAGTCGCGGCCGAGCTCTCCGGTCAGAATGTCTTCGCGCCAGAAGGCGATGTATTGCTGGTGCATCGGCAGGTCGAGCCGCATCCTCCGGCGCATGTCCATGTAGGTTTCCTGGGAGGCGTTTTCGCCAACGATGAGGCGCGCCGGATCTCCGGGAACCAGGTGAACGAGCAGGAAAACGAACGTGACGACGAGGAATATGACCGGCACTAGAAGCAGCAGTCGCTTCGCTACAATCAGCAGGAATCGCGGCATCGGGCCGAGACTATAGCAGAGCGCTCACGCTTCTTGGTGCCTCTACGCCTCCGTGCCGACCTGCGCGGCGGCCCTGCCGAGTAACGACGAAGATCCAGGCCGGCGGCACGGAGACAA
>CAZXLQ010000113.1:0-333 GCA_964641945.1 uncultured Clostridia bacterium | reverse complement strand
AGATAAAAAATCACACTACGCCAAACTACATCAAATCCCGACACACTATAACAGTCTAGAGGAGATACGCACACGGAGGCACGGAGACATGGAGACACGCAATCACCTGGCGTCGGCAACATGTTGGTGGACATGACGATGCGGGCTTCGGGCGCGTCTGGCCACAAAGTTGCTCCCGCGCAAGATTTCACTTGCATGATCTTTGCTCTGTGGTAAGCTGCGCCCTTTGCGAAGTGTGCCCGCGCCGGCGCCTGTGTCTCCGTGAGTGACTCAGCCGGTGTAGCTCAGTTGGTAGAGCAGCTGATTTGTAATCAGCTGGTCGGGGGTTCGAGT
>CAZXLQ010000112.1:8388-15069 GCA_964641945.1 uncultured Clostridia bacterium | reverse complement strand
GGGATTGTCGTGACCGTGTCTCGAGGACGAGAGCGCCAAACGCATCAATACCGTGCGCGGTAGCGCACAGGTCAGGCTCCCGGATGGCCCGGCGAGTAGCGTCGTTTCAGAGCTCAGTCTGTCGCGGATCCGTCGCCAGTGTCCGAAGGCCTGGAGACTTCCTTCTCGAGTCTGCGAACGTTTTTCTGGAGCTCTGGAAGCCGGTTGAATACAGCCGAGGACTTGAGCCATGCCCTGTTGTCGATCGCGGGATACCCGGACACCACCCTGCCTGCCTCGACCGAGTTCGGAATCCCGGTCTGTGCCGTTGCAATCACTCCGTCGCCAATCTCGCAATGCCCGGCGACGCCCACCTGACCTGCAAGCGTGACTCCGCGGCCGACCGTAGTCGATCCTGCAAGTCCGACCTGCGCGCAAAGAATCGTGTCGTCGCCAACCCTGACGTTGTGTCCGATCTGGACGAGGTTGTCGACTTTCGCTCCGCGGCAAATCCTTGTCTCACCAAAAGTTGCACGGTCGACCGTGGTGCCGGCGCCAATTTCGACGTCATCCTCGACGACGACGACGCCCATCTGTTCGATTCGTTCGTAGTGGCCGTCGCCAGCGCGTGCGTATCCGAATCCATCGCTCCCGAGAACGACTCCCGGTTGCAGCACGCAGCGATCGCCGATCGCTGTGTCTTCGCGAACGACACACCCGCTGTGCACGAGAGTGTCGCGTCCTATCGAAACCCGCTCGTAGAGAACGGTATGAGCGTGAATCTCCGACCCGTTGCCGATCGTGACGTTATCTCCGACGACGACATACGGCCCGACGTAAACTTCGTCTTCCAATCTTGCAGAACTGGCAACGACGGCGGTCGAATGGACGCCCGCCGGTTTTCTAGGTCGTGGTCGGAAAAGCCGGGTGGCGCGTGCGAAATCTGCGCCGGGATGCGAGCTGATGAGGCAGGGAATTCGCGCGCCGGCCGCGTGTTCGGCCCGGCAGATGGCGGCCGAGGCACCCGTCGTCACGAGTCCTGCGGCGTGCCGGGCCTCGGCGACGTAGGTCAATTGTCCAACGGACGCATCGTTGAGGCTGCCAAGACCGCTGATCTCGAGATCGACATCCTCGGCGCCACCCAACTCGAGTCCGAGAGCCGCGGCGACTTCTCGCAATTTCATTCTTGACGTCTCCCGGGATCGAACATATCGTCTGATAACGCTATGGGATGGCGTCGGTCCGGTCGACCGCCGCAGCGACCCGGAAGACTAACGCCGTTTCCGCAACCAGACAAGGAGCCGTGAGTTTCCATGCCGCGCGATCTGTGCCAGGAATTCCTGCGGTACCTTCGTGTCGAGAAGGGACTTTCTCCAAATACAATTGAGGCTTACGAGCGAGACCTTAGAAAGCTCGTGAGCTATGCCACCTCGGTTGGTCGAGAAATTCTGACGATCGAGAGGGCGGACCTGCTTTCCTTCATCCGTCACTTGAGGGAATCCGGACTCGAACCACAATCCTGTGCGCGCACAATGGTTACCGTCCGTAACCTCTACAAGTTTCTCATCCTCGATGGACACATACACCACGATCCAACGGTCAATATCGAGACCCCTCGAAGCTGGCAGACACTGCCGAAGTTCCTCACTAGAGAGGAGGTGGACCGATTGATGGAGGAACCGGACGTCACGACCGATGACGGCCTTCGCGACCGGGCCATGACAGAACTCCTCTACTCATCCGGCCTTCGAGTCTCGGAAATGGTGACCCTCAGGCTATCGGACGTCGACATCGACGCCGGGCTCGTGACTTGCCTTGGTAAAGGGTCGAAGGAGCGCCGCGTGCCAGTTGGAAGTGCCGCAATAGAGGCGATTCGGCGGTATCTGCCGGCACGGCGTCGCATGGCCGGTGATCGACCCGGCGATCGACTGTTTGTAACGTCGCGCGGAGCACCGATGACTCGCCAGATCTACTGGAAGCGACTCGTAGAATACGGTGAACGTGCGAAACTCGGCCGGGTGACGCCTCACATGCTTCGCCACACGTTCGCAACCCACCTGCTCGAGCACGGAGCTGATTTGAGGTCTGTTCAAATGATGCTCGGGCACAGCGATATCTCCACCACGCAGCTCTACACGCACGTCACGAACGAGCGGCTGCGCGAGGCTTACCGCAAGTTCCATCCCCGAGCGTGAATCTGGATGAGTGCACTCGGCGTTTCCGTTATGGCATCGATCGCCGAAGCGCTCGCCTCGATCGCTCCGCTGCCTTATCTGGTAGCCGATGACGTGAGCTGGCGGGTCGTCGCGGCAAACGAAAAGGCCGAGCAGCTTTATGGAGGTTCCCCCGTTGGCGTTGCGCTCGAGTCCCTCCTTACACTCGACGGCGAGCGTGCGGTCGAGCGGGCCGTCTGGCGTGCCCAGACATCGGATGAGCCCGTCGACCTCTTCTTCGAGCGCCGTGACGGTACCCTGGCCGAAGTCCTTGCCCGGGCCCAGCGCCTCGAGTTCGGGGGTTGCACCGCTTCGCTGATCGTCCTCGAGGATGTCTCGCACGCGCGCTTGCTCGCGCGTAGCCTCGCAACGGCGGGCACCGAGCGCCGATCCCTGCTCGATGCACTCGGCCTCGGCGTGGCCGAGCTCGATTCGAGCGGTCGTATCCTCGAGCACAACCGATTCGGTCCTGTCGAAGTGCTTTTTCCCGGAGGCATTACCGGTCGCAACTTCTTTCTCGACATTGCGGCGGGTCCTCACGCGCGCGAGGTATTCCAGAAGTATCAGGCCTGGGCGAATGCGATCATCGACGCGCCGTTTCGCGAGGCCTTCGAATTCGAGCTTGGTCGCCACGTCGTCGAAGCGGAACTGCTCGCCGGCGGCTTTTCGACGTGTGATGCGATAGTCCGGCTCTCGAACGTCACGGACCGGCGCGAAGCGGAAGCCGAGCTGCGCCGTCAAACCCTGCGCGCCGAAGACGAGGCACGACGATCCCGTCTCGTCTACCAGACCTCGAACCTGCTGCACCAGACGCTAGATCTCACCGACGTGCTCGAGACAGCCGTTGCCGAGACTGGTCGTCTCCTCGGCGCCAGCAAATGCCAGATCGCGTTCGTCGACGCAACCGGCGGAGTGACGATCGCGCACGAATACGTGCGGACGCCGCTCGATTCAAGTCAGGGACTCGTCGCAACCTTTGACCTCCTGCCAGCAACCGCCGAAGCCATTCGGACCCTTCAGCCGGTGATCGTCGAGGATTCGAGAGCGTCTTCGACGCTCTCGGCCTCGGACATTCTCGGCCGGTCGGGAGCCGCGTCCGCGATCGTAGCGCCGATCGCCATCCGTCGAGAGCCACGTGGAGTAATGACGATTCTCCAATCGGACCGGACGCGATCCTGGACGACCGGAGACGTCGAGTTGGCGATGTCGGTCGCATCGCAAGTGGGCCTCGCCATTGGTCATTCGGAGATCCACGAACGAGTGCGCCGTCAGGCGGAACGTGAAGCCATCGTAGGACGTCTCGCCGTTACCATTCACGCGGCGGCCTCGCTTGACGATGCTCTCACTCGCGCGGCACACACACTCCTTGGCACGCTCGATGCCGACGGAGTTTCGGTGCTCTGTCGCAGCATTCAGGACGACGAGGAGCGAGCGTGGTGCTGGGAGCGGTCGAACGACGGATCCGTTGTTCCAGTCGACGTGACTGCGTGCGCCCTCGCGTCTCGAGCCCGGGAAGCGCTCGAAAAGGGAACCGACGGGGACGATGCGTCGCTGATCCTGTCGACGTTCACGGCTCGCGATGGCATCGACGGGGTCCTGGCCATCAGGTTCCGTTCTCCCGAGGCGGATTCCGACGCCAGGGCGCTGGTGGAGGCCGTGTCGGTTCACGTGGGTATCGCCGTGGGTGCTGCGACTCTGCTCAAGGCCGTGACGAGCGCAAAGCAGGTCTGGGAAGGAACTTTCGACTCGTTGCCCGACGGCGTCGTCGTCATCGATTCGGCATTCGCAATCGTCCGGTCGAATCACGCTTTTGCACGACTCTTGAAGTCTCAGAACAAGGGATTGGTCGGTCTGCCACTGACACGCCTGCTTTCCGACGCAACCGGAGCCGCAATTCGGGATGCGGTGGCGCTCGTCGAGTCCGGCCACAGGTCAGCGCAGATCGAGATCGAAGACTCGAACCTCGCCCGATGGCTCGCGGTCTCGGTGTCTCGTCTCGAGACGTCGCCGAGCCCGTCGTTCATCATCACGATTCGTGACATCACCCGCGAACGGACGATCGCCGAACACCTGGCACAATCCTCCAAGATGGCATCCATCGGGCAACTGGCGACGGGCGTTGCACACGAGATCAACACGCCACTCGCGACGATCGCAGGTTCCGCGCAATCGCTCGAACGGCAACTGTCATCCATCGGTATGCTTCGAGACTCGGAGCGCTGGCCCGCGATCCGTGAGCGACTAGACGCCATCGTCGAACAGTCGTTTCGGTGCAAGCGAATTACACGCGACCTGCTGGACTTCGCCGCGCCGACGCGTCCCAAAATCCAGGAGTGTGATCTTGGGAGTGTCGTTTCCGGCGCGATCGAATCGCTGGCGCGCGAGCGTGCGACAGAACGAATCCGCATTCGCGAATCGGGGACGAAGACGCCTATTCTCACCGATCCGGAATTGATCGGGCAGATCCTCATCAATCTCGTTTCAAACGGACTCGATGCGATCGAGCTCAAGCCAAACGGGAAGCTCTCGGTCGAGATCCGGCACCTGGCGCGGGAAGCACGAATTGCGGTCAAGGACACGGGCACAGGTATTGCGCCGGACGATCTCGAGCGGATTTTCGACCCGTTTTATACGACGAAGCCGCCCGGTCGCGGTACGGGACTCGGATTGTCGATTTCGCGGAGCATCGTGGCCCGGCTCGGTGGTCGCCTGGCTGCAACGAGCAGGCCGGGACGGGGGGCGACGTTCACCGTGACTCTTCCGCGAAAGCAGACTGCTGAGGCAAGCGATTGAAATGACAACGGCTGCAGAGCGCACCGAGTATGGTCGAGTACTCGTAGTCGAGGACGACGATGCCTATCGAAGGCTTCTCGTCGCCGAGCTCGGCGACTACGGATTTCCGGTCGATGGAGTTGGCGATGGACACGCAGCGCTCCTGGCTGTCGAGGCAACGTCGCCGGCAGTCGTACTGCTCGATATCCGGCTGCCCGGTCTCGGCGGAATCGACGTCTTGCGCAAGCTCGCCACGAGCGGAGCCGGTGGTCCACAGGTCGTGATGCTCACCGGGCACGGGACAATCGACACGGCGATCGAGGCGATGAAGCTCGGTGCCTACGACTACCTGACCAAGCCTTGCGACATCGATGAAATGCGCGCGGTCATCGAGCGGGCGCTCGAGCGGCGAGAGCTGCAACGTGAGAACGAAGCGCTCCGGACAATCCTCAGGCGCCGCGACGGCGAGGTCGAATTGATAGGCCGTAGCCGGCTCATGCACGACCTCGAGGTTCGTATTGCCCGCATTGCGCCCACGGATGCGAACGTGCTGCTCCTGGGCGAATCGGGAACAGGGAAGGAACTTGCCGCGCAGCTCGTTCATCGGAAAAGTCGGCGCGCCGACAAGGCCTTCGTCGACGTCAATTGCGGAGCGCTTCCTGAAACGCTTTTCGAGAGCGAGTTCTTCGGGCATGAGAAGGGCGCATTTACGGGCGCTGCAGCCCGAAAGACAGGGCTCGTGGAAGCTGCGGACCGCGGCACGCTCTTCCTTGACGAAGTGTCCGAGATGCCCCCGGCTTCTCAGGTGAAGCTTCTCAGATTCCTCGAGACGGGGAGGTTCCGGCGTCTCGGCGGGGTCTCGCAACTTACAGCGAATGTCAGAGTTATTGCCGCGTCGAACCGGCCTCTCGAGTCGCTGATCGAAGGAGGCGCGTTTCGGCGTGACCTCTTCTTCCGACTCGCGGTCGTTACGATCGAAGTGCCATCGCTGCGTGACCGCCGAGACGACGTGCCGCTTCTCGCTGAGCATTTCATGCGCCGTGCCGCGCTCGAAACGGGATGCCGGGTCACCACCATCGAAGCCGAGGCCCTCGCAGCCCTTCGAGGCTACGACTGGCCTGGTAACGTCCGGGAGCTTCGAAATGCAATAGAAAGCGCAGTCATCCTTTCCGACGGTCACGTCCTGAGGCTCAGGGATCTTCCGGCGCGAGTCCTGCTCGTGGCACGGGGAGCGGGTGCGCTGGCGGACGCGGCAGCAGTAACAGAAAGCCCGTCAGGAGTCCAGACCCTTGCCGACGTCGAGCGCCGCCACATCGAAGCAACGTTGCAGCAGTTTGAGGGGCATCGCGAACGCACGGCACAGGCGCTTGGGATTGCCACAAAAACGCTCTATCGAAAACTGCGCGAGTTCGGGAAGTCAAAATGACCGATCCCGCCCCATTCTAACCGGACATTTCAGGCAGGATCCATTGAGACCAGGTCTTCGTCCGCTTCGCCCTCGTCATTGAACCCGCTGGCAGCGTTGGAGTTGCGGGGTAATGCGGCGGTTTGCATCGCGGTGGCACCGCAGTTGCACTGGAAGAGGACGAACTTACAGGGGCGAATGCCGTAGCCCGGCGCACTCCACGAACTCCTCAGGAATTCACGCCGGGCTGCGGCTCTTTTTTTGCCTGGACGTTGAGTGCAATGCCGATGTCAGTTCCGGGCCACAGGGCCC
>CAZXLQ010000112.1:0-8288 GCA_964641945.1 uncultured Clostridia bacterium | reverse complement strand
TCCTTGATTCTGGACTGCAGCTTCATGTTCTCGTTGAGCCAAGTGAGTCCAAGTCCCTGTGGATCTGACGTACTCGCAGTTGCGGCCATTCGCACGAACCAGACCCGGCGACTCGTCCGGACGAGTGGAAGGAACCACTTGTTCATGTTGTCGGCGGTTATGCGAACCCCGCCCACCTCCGGATAAGGCTCGAGATCAACCCCTTCTTTTGCAATGAAATAGCGTTTGAATGCGATTGTCTGGTGGGATTCGTTCACGAGAATGGTGTCGCCATCCCGGCACTGTTCGCTGATGAGTGTCCCAACCCGACGCCACGGCTGCTTGTCCATTCCCGAGTCGAAGTACCACCACGTCGCGAGCGACGACGGGACAAGGACAATGATCAACCCCATTGCAGTCAACCACTTATTGGGCATTGCCTCGAGTCCGGCGCCAACGAGAAGTGCGATCATCGGTGCACAGCTGATGTAGAACCTGAGCTGTTCTGATCCAACCATCAGTATGAGAATGGGTAGCGGGAGCAATGCGGACAGAAGCACGATCCATCGGGCGGGCCTGAGACCCGCCCGGACTGTCGATAGGGCATAGACGGCGCCAGCTGCAACCAGGTCGAATCCGATCACCGCCGGGATGCGGTACCAGGCAATGACGAGCCACTTGAGGGATGGGCCGGGCAGCACCTGAAGAAAGAAATCCCTCGGGATTGCCAGAAGCCGCGCAGCCGGATCCGAGAATATCGTCTGGTTGACGCCGCCCATGTTGACGAGAAAGTCGGCCGCGACTCCCATCCGGCGGCCGTAACCGAGCGCGAATACGGCAGTGGCAAGACCCGCCACTGCGGGAATCTGGAGTACAGCGAGTCTGATAACGACGTCACGTGTCTCACGCCAGCAGATGACAAGAGCGATGGCCTGACCGGCGATCGGCAGGACTGCGAGGTAGTGCGTGGCGATCGCCAGGTACGCCGCTGCCGTGTATGCCACTGCAAGGCACCATTTCGCCCCGGTGGACGCCAGCGGCCAGCGTCGCAGCAACTCCGCCAGGGCCACCGTCGCGAGGGTGACGAAGAGTGCCGTCAGTGCATACATCCTGACTTCCTGAGAGTACTCGACGTGGAGCGATGCCAATGCGAGCACGGCGGCCGACAGGACGCCGGCTCGTTCGTTGAAGAGTCGCCAGCCCGCGACGTAGACCAGGGCGACCGTCATCGATCCGGGAACGGCCGCAATGAGGCGCACGAGTGCGTCCGACGACTCGGCAACTGGAAGCCACGCGTGAAGCAGGTAATAGAAGACCGGGGGATGGAACCCGGAGCCGAAACCCGACTGGAAGGATCTCGAGTCGGCGATCGAAAGCGCCTCGTCGAACCAAAGGCTCTTTCCGCCAAGGTCCAAGAATCGAAGAATTGCTGCTGTCACCACAACTGCGACGGCAGTCCAGGTCCAGGCTGTTGGACGCCACGGCGTCGTCGATACCGGTAGATCGCCAGCTTGTGACGAATCCGCGGGTGCCGGATGGAGCCGAATCGATGTTTCGTCGGCCGGGCGCTGTCGCCTCGAGGCGTCACGTCGAGTTTTCTTCGCCATTGCGAAGCCTTATACCTGATGGAGTCGATACTGTCAGGGCATCGGCTCGGTCTGCCCGAGCGAACTCGACAGGTATTCGAGGCAGAACAGGACACCCGCCTCCTCGTCGGAGGGGCGTTCGCATTGGAGGCTGAAGGCAATCCGATTGGTGATGTGATCTCCAGGGACCTCTCGACCCGGCGCATTCGCTCTCACCTCACCTCAGTCACCGGACTGCCTCGAGAAGTTCCGCATTTAAGGTACTCGAACGGCAGACGGCGCTGCTCGATTGTCACGCACCTTGTGGTATAACGAGCGGACTTCGGCTACACGAATTCATGCTCGGGAGGCTGGCGGATGATGTCTCTGATCCTCGATAACAACCAGGTCATGGATGTGCTCAAGAAGACGGGAGCCTATCGTGAAGGTATCTTCGAACATCCAGCTGGGTACTTCACGCCGTTCTATTTCCAGATTCCGCTGGCTCTCAGGTATGCCGACAATGCGCGCCGCCTCGGCGTCAGTCTGAGCCGGCTGCTTCGGCGTTCGCGCGAGCTCGTTTCGTCGTTGCCGAACGTATCGATTGTCGCTCCTGGCGCAGGCGGGGTGCCCGTGGCGTTCGAGGTTCGGCAGGCACTGCGTGCCGAGCAGATCTTCTGGACCGAACGCGAGTCCGGAGAATTCCGCTTCCGTCAGTACAACGAGATCAAGCCTGGACAGAAGTGCGTGATCGTTGATGACATCGCGCGCTCCGGAGATGCCGTTCGGAAGGTCCACGACCTCATTGCGAGCGCCGGAGGCGATGTCCTGGCGGTTGCCGTGCTCGTGCGGCTTTCGACGGCGAAGCTCGATCTGCCGAGCAGTCTGCCGGTCTACAGTCTCCTGGACTTTGAAGCCGCCCGGTACGCAAAGGCAGAAGATTGCCCAACCTGGTACGAGGGCGCGACGGCCGAACGCGTCCGCTTCTAGTCAGGCGCTTACCGGGGCTCCGGCCTTGACACCTCGCGGTTTCGGTGGCGCCTGGCGCCCCTGAGCCGCGAGTTGTGGTCCGTCGGGGGTGCCAGGACGAACAGAGCTCAGCCGCCGAGCTCGATGCCGAGGGCGCGAGCCAGCGCCAGCAGTGGTGCGTCGAGCGAAACTCGTCGCACCCGTCCCGCAACTTCCACGATTGGCACCGTCACGACGTCGTTTCCACTGAGGGCGACGACGCAGCCCGACCGACCCTCGGCAAGGGCAGCGACGGCGGCCGTACCGAACGCCGTGGCGAGCAATCGATCGAATGGCGATGGCGTCCCGCCTCGCTGAAGATGTCCGAGCACGACGGTTCTGCATTCCTTGCCTGTGGCGGACTCCAGCTGGGAAGCCACAACCTCGCCGATTCCTCCAAGCCGACGCCGCCGGCCTTCCACCTCGCGCCCCTGATACGACGGATGGCCTCCAACTGGCTGTGCGCCCTCCGCGACTACAACGATCGAGAAGTGGTGGCCGAGCCGATCGCGTCGTTCGACCGCTGCAGCGACGCGGTTTATGTCGAAGGGGATCTCGGGGATCAGGCACGCGTCGGCTCCACCGGCGATAGCTGCGTGAATGGCGATCCAACCGGCCGTGCGTCCCATCACTTCGAGCACCATCACCCGACCGTGGCTTTCGGCGGTCGTGTGCAGTCGATCGATGGCATCCGTGGCGACGCCGACGGCCGAACTGAACCCGAACGTGCCGTCGGTCCCGCCGAGGTCGTTGTCGATCGTCTTCGGAACTCCGACGACACGGATTCCGCGTCGGGCAAACGCGTCGGCAATTGCCTGTGAGCCGTCGCCTCCGATTACGATGAGTGCATCCACATCGAGCCGGCGAAGAGCCGCCGCCGCCTCGTCGACCGGAGCATCCGGGACGATAGCCGTCCCGTCCGGCATGTGCTTACGGTTGAACTTGCCACGATTCGACGTTCCCAGAATGGTCCCGCCGCGAGGGAGCAGTCCACCGACGTCGTTCGGTGTCAGAATCCGGATGCGCGGTTCGCCGAGCAGACCGTCGAACCCACCCTCCACACCGATGACTTCCCAGGTCCTGTTGATGTTCGCGGTTTTGACGATGGCTCGAATGACCGCATTGAGGCCCGGGGCATCGCCACCTCCCGTCACCAGTGCCACACGCCGGATCTCGGGCGGCGGTCCTGTGACAAACGTCGCGCGCGTGGTCGAGAAGGCCCTCGCGTCGCTTGGTCGACCATTGACAAGGATCGCCTGCCGACGACGACCCTCGTCCGTCAGACCAGCGCGACGGCACGCGCGAACGGCTTCCTGATCTTCCGCGGCGACGATTCGCTCGATTCTGCACGCAGCCGTCGTTCGAAAAATGTAGGCAATTGCCGCGCGGATGGCCGCAGCACGAGCCGGACCCGGTGCACCCTCTTCATCGAGCGCGAGTATGCCAAGGCGAACCGTTGTCGAGACCGGCGGTGTGTCCGAATTCCAGAAGGAAACAAGAACCGCGCCGGACTCTTGCCGGAAGAGAACGGTGGAGAAGCCCAAGTCGGAGCGATTATCCGGTCGGCCGTGCTGCCACAGCAGTGGAAGTTCGGTCGCCAGACTCTTGCGATTGGGGTGGCTTCGCAGGCGCTCGACGATCTCTGCGTCGACCGGCTCCGGATGGGCATCCTCGATGGTCATCAGGTCCGCAACTCTACTGTGTTCAACGACCTGCGACAAGCGAAGGCACGGGCTGCGGTATCGACGCTTCGACGTACCTCGTCTCTTCGTCTCGCTTCAACTGAGTGCTTCGCATTCCATCTGCTCTATTGCGCCTTGGCGTTTTCCTCTGCGCCTTTGCGGGAAACTCTTCGACGGTTTGATCAGTCTCCCGCAAAGGCGCAGAGGACGACGCAAAGACGCAAAATGAGCGGTGGGCCTGCGCCAGGCCATTCGTCCGGCTACTTGACTACATAAGCCGTGACCCAAACGTTGCCACCAATGTTCTTCGTTGTGGCGCGGATCGTCGTGGAACTGTTGAAAATGTTGAACACGAATGCCTTTCCACTTACCTTGCCGGCAGAAATGGGCACGTCCATCTCCCCGATCTCGACCTCGTGGTCTCCGTCATTGGTGTGCATCGTCACAACGACCGACGAGCCGGTCGCTCGATTCTCCTTCCTGGAGTCCGCGCCCATCGACACCACGATGCGCAACTCGCGGAAGCCCAGAGTGTTGAGCTTCCAGGCATTCGTGCCGTTGTTCTCCATGCGCGTACCCGAAGCCAGCTTGTAGAACTGCGAGTCCGGATTGACGTTCAGGTTCAGTTCGGTAACGGCTGGTCGCGGGTCCGCGGGCCGGCTTTCCTGCGTTGGTTTGACAGTTTCCTGGGCGTTCACAGTGATGACGGCCAGCGCAATTGTGAGCACGGAAATCAGGGCGCGTTGCATGTCGGTTCCTCCTGCGTTCGGGTAGAAGTCTGAATGCGGCGGTGGCGCCGTCTGGCGGCAATTGGTCGCCGCAAATCCGGATTAGGAGGCTCGGGCGAGCCTGAATCCGAACACTCCTGTCCCTTCTATCAGAAGTCGCAAGTCAGCAAGAATCGATCCTGCACGGCGGCGCCGTTCGTTCTATTCCTGCCTGAGTACGTCGAGGGGTCTGCATCGGGCCGGGGACCAACTCGCCGCCAGGGCGCTGACGAGGGCGATCGCCGCCGAGATTCCGACCATCGTCACCGACATCCCCGGTCCCAACGACAGGCGGGCATCAGGCTCGAAGTGGTTGAGAATCGCGAAGGCACCGGCAACGGCTGCGATTCCCATTGCACCGGCGACAAGACCGAGCGTGACGAACTCGATGCCGACCGTCGCCAGGACGCGACGAGTAGAGAAGCCGATGGCCTTCAGTACGCCAATCTCGCGTCTGCGCTCGACCATCACGAGACCAGCAGCATTCGCGATCAGGACGGCGCCCGCCGCGAGCGCGAACCCGGCAACGCCGACGACGAAACCGAAGAGACTTCTGAGCGCGCCGATCAGCATATTGTTGAAATCCCGACGGCTGAGCACCAGCGCTCCCGGAGCCGAGACTCCGATGTCATTGACCGCCCGATCGAGTTCGTCTACCGGCACTCTTGCCGCGAAAACGTGCTGGATGCCAGTGCCTGCGATCCGCTCGACGGAGATCCGATCGACGATGAGCCCGCTCGTTCGCGGTTCGACAGGCGATGACGTCTTTACGGAATAGAAGCCGGAGACTGTGAACGGTTCGGAGTGGCCAGACGATCCAGTTACGACAATGGTCTCTCCGAGCCTTGCGTTGAACGGCTCGCGGCGATGCCGGTCGGGAACCAACGCACGGTTCGCTCCCGGAATCCACTCGCCCTCGGTCAGGCGCACGGCCGTCGGAAGCGTCTCTTCAACGCCGGTCAGGGTACGAATGCCGTCGGCCCGGTGGCCGGCATCGTCGAGGGATACCGCCGTCGTCGCGATTCTCTCTATCTGCACCGCATTCGAGCTATTGATGGACGCAGCCACAGCTGGTGCGTGCGCAGCAGACGCATAGGCGACGAGGTTCACGCCATCGTCCGGCAAGGCGCGACTGGCGAACCGGTCCGCCGCATTCTGAAGTGTGCCGGCAGCGAATCCGATCGTAAAGACGCCGCAGAAGAGGGCGACGAGCGCAACGAGAGCGCGTCCTGGAGCCCGACGCAGGTTGGCGTGGGCCATGGCCAGGAGGCCCGGAAGGGGAACTGGAATTGCGAGCACTCCAAGAAACACGGCGCCGAGCAGGCCGACGAGCAGACCGAGTCCGGCGAATCCGATCGCCACGACACCTGCACCGTAAAGCAGGGAACCGAGCACGACTGCCGCGAGGCCGGAGAAGGTGACGCCAAGGGCCGCTGCAAGAGCCAGAGTCTCGAACCAGCGGATCTCGGTGGGCATGTCGCGGAACAGTGTCGACGGCCTGACGCTGCTTGCCCGGACTATCGCGTGCAGGCCAAAGATGACAGCCGTGGCGATGCCAACGAGAACTCCGCCAGCGACCACCGCTGGATCCACGGAGAGCTCGAGGAGGATCGGACCCGTTCGGCCGAGTAGTTCACGCAACCACAGGGAGAGTCCAGTTCCTACGACGGCACCGGCCACGCCACCGGCGAGCCCGAGCAGTCCCGCTTCGAGCCCAAAGAGCACGAGAAGGTGCCAACGTTCGTATCCGATGGCCTTGAAGGTCGCAATCTCGCCGCGCCGGCGGGCGAGCAGGACGTTCATGGTGTTCGTTACTCCGATGCCGGCCAGCAGGAGCCCGAGCATTCCCGCGCCCTTGAGCATCGTGCCGAAAAGATTGACGACGTCACGTCGCTCCTCGTCGATGGCTGCCGGCGTCGTGACGTCCCATCCGTCTTTGGCGAGGCTCTCTGGCGGCGGAGGTCCGTTCGCCCATAGAACCGCGGCCGAGGTCGCGACCTCTTCGGTGCCGGCAAGACGCGCGGCGGTGTCGAGGCTGATGTAGAGCGTGCCACCTTGCCGGTCCGGGGTCATGTCAGCGATTGCGGCAATGCGGAGCACGGCCGGCGGGCCGTCTGGGCCTCCGCCAACGGTCACTTCGTCTCCTTCGACCAAACCGAGCTTGTCGGCCACGTCGCGCGACACGATTGCGCAACCAGGCGACTCGAGAAGGGCGGCAGGACGTGCCCCTTCGAAATCGCGAAGGACGATCTCGCCGACGAGCGGATAGGTCGTCGGATCAACGCCGATGAGCCGGTTGAGGAAAGTGACCCTGCCGCCCCCGTTGCGTGTCAGGACCGCAGGTGGCCTTGCGGCGGTCAGCGACGCTGCCGCGATCGTTCCGTCCGCCTCGAGCCGACTAAGAACGTCGCGGGATTCGCGGTCGAATCGGCCGCCGCGAGGCGAGAGGGAAGCGTCGCCGCCGAGTACGGAACGGCTGTCGACGCCGATTGCCGTCCCTATCATGGCGGACAGCAGTTGGAGCGCGACTAGCGACGCTACGCCGGTTGCGACACATATGACGGCGAGCAGGCTGCGTTGGCCGCCTCGGCCGAGGTTAAGGGCGGCGTGTCGAAAGACGAAGCCCGGGGTCATCGCGCCCCCACGAGCGAGACCGGCTCCGAAAGGACGTTCGCATCAGTCAGCTGACCGTCGACGATGTGCAGCACACGATCTGCACGACGCGCGACGTCCGGATCGTGCGTCGCGACTATGACGGTGACACCGAGCTCCCGGCGAAGGTCAGCGATGAGATCGAGCACGTGCGCGCCTGTGGTCGAATCGAGGTTTCCCGTTGGTTCGTCGGCGACGAGGAGTGCCGGTTTCGTAACGAGTGCGCGGGCGATCGCGACGCGCTGTTGTTGTCCGCCCGAGAGTTGGTGTGGGCGATGGTGGAGCCGGTCGGAAAGGCCTACGCGATCCAGAATCTCTCGTGCTGCAGTTCGAGCGCTCGCGCGGCTGGCGTGGATGTGGAGCGGGGCTTCGACGTTCTCGAGTGCGGTGAGGGCGCCAATGAGATTGAAGGACTGGAAGACCACGCCGATCTTCGAGTTCCGAAGCCGCGCCAGGTGACGCTCTGGAAGATTGGCAATGTCGACCC
Source organism: uncultured Clostridia bacterium (assembly GCA_964641945.1). Lineage (GTDB taxonomy): Bacteria > Acidobacteriota > Blastocatellia > UBA7656 > JADIYM01 > JADIYM01. Next base: position 148 of record CAZXLQ010000112.1, on the reverse strand, counting down.
CGTCTATGAGGATCGAGCCTGAGGTTGGCGTATCGAGTCCGGCGAGAATACCGAGAAGCGTCGACTTTCCCGAGCCGGACGGCCCGGTCAGGGCGGCCCATTCACCGCGCTCGATGCGGAACGCCAACCCGCGGAGTATCGAGATGGT
>CAZXLQ010000111.1:0-15073 GCA_964641945.1 uncultured Clostridia bacterium | reverse complement strand
CAGCTCCAGAACTGGGATCGAGAGCTCCAGGATCTCGAACTGGGCCGCGACCGTACACGCGAGATTGCGCAGCGTGCGCGAGACGTCGGGGAAGCCGCCCGTCGTGTCGGAGAGGAGGCCCGAATCGCAGGCGCCATCGTCCCGGCAACTCCGCCCTCGGTCGTGCCGGCGATGCCCTCGAACGGCAATTCGGCTACATCGCCTCCACCGTCGTCTCCGACAGTCGACCCGATGGCTCCGACGACGGAGCCGGCGACGACTCCGTCGACCAGCCCGGGAACCGATCCAGCCAAACCCGCGGATCCCGCAGGCACAACCGGTCAGCCGCCGCCCGTCAAGCCGCCTGTTCCGAAGCCGGCGGATCCGTCGGCGCCGGCAAAGCCCGATGGCGGGGGCACGCCGCCGGCGTCAGAAAAACCCGCATCGAGTCCGCCGCGTATCCGAGCCGTGGCGATCTGACCCATCGGTGAATTCGGAATGAATGCACCGGGAGCCCTTGCCGCGGAAGTGCTGACGCTCGAATCGGACGGCCGCTTCGAGCGCCTGCTCGAACGCGGCACGGTTGGTGCTCTGGCGCTGTTCGTTCTGGCGGCTCCGCATTCCATCGCCGTGACGCAGGTGGCGTTTGTCCTCGGTCTCCTGATGTGGATCGTACGGATGATCGTCGCCCGCCGGCCGCTCGTCGTACGGACTGCGGTGGATCTTCCGTTGCTGATATTCGTCGGATGGACCGCCATTTCGGTCGCGACGAGTCTGGATCCGATGTGGAGCCTGAGCCGGATGCGCGGCGTCTCGCTCGTCCTCATCATGTATCTGTTCGCGGCGAACGTCCCGACTCGTCGCGTCGCGTGGATGCTGGCGCTCGCCCTGATGCTGTCAGTCGCGGGAAACCTCTGGTGGACGTATTTCGAACGAGCCCAGGGCCGAGGCGTCAAGGTCGTCACGATGGGCGCAAGTCCGCTGAAGAAGTGGGGTGTGATCCCGGGCGACACGATCCTCGAAGTCGACGGCAAGGCGGTGCACGACCTCGAGAGTCTCAACGCCGCGTTCGAGGGTGACCGCAGTCGCGAGTTGATCCCGGTTCGGTTCACGCATGGAGAGTCGGACGAAACCCGGGTCTATCGTCGCGGCCGGGTGCTGCGAGAGGGAACCGGCTCCGATCGACTTGCGGTCACGATCGCACCGGGCCGCGACTTCCGCGCAAGGGCCTATTTCTCGCATGCGGCGACTTATGCCGAGACACTTCAGATCATTGCGTCGATGATCGCGGCGTGGGTCGTCTGCGGCGCGCTTCAGAATCGGAAATGGGCTCTCTGGCTGGCTTTTATCCTCGCGCTGACTATCGGCGCCCTCGTCCAGACGCAGACGCGAGCACCGATCGTGGCTTTCGGACTGGCGCTTCCGGCCATGGTTCTGTTGCGTGGGGCGGGTCGTCGAGTGCTCATCGGCGCCGGGATCGCCACGATCGTCCTGTTTCTCGCCGGCGGCTGGTTCATTCTCCGCGGGCGAGAGGTCGCACTCGTCCACCCGACCGACGAGAGCACGCAGTGGCGACTGACCGTCTGGCGTGAAGCGCTCCCGATTCTCGCAGCACACCCGCTCTTTGGCATCGGCCCGGACGCCGCCAAGTATCGGGCCGGGGAGCTTCAACTCTTTGACAAGGGAAAACTGCCGCCGGGGCACTTCCATTCCACTCCGCTTCAGATCGCGGTCGATCGCGGGATTCCGGCTCTGCTCGCGTGGATCGCTTTCGTCGCGATGCTGCTCGTGAGTATCGGCCGGCTCGCGCGTCGACAGGCGGCGCGGGAATCCACGGACGGCGGCGACTGGCGCGTGACGGCCACCGTGCTCGGGGCGTGGGGCGCACTCGTGGGCTTTTTCGCCAGTTCACTGGTGCACTTCAACTGGGGAGACAGCGAGCCCATGCAGATGGCGTGGGCAGTCGCCGGTATAGCCTTCGCGATTGCGCGCATCGACCGGACCGAGGAGGCATCGCGTGAACTACGCTGATCAATCCAGGTTCCTGGGCAGATTCAGCCTGATCCGAGCAATCGCCCACGTGACGTATCAGGCGCCTGCGTTCGTTACGGTCGGCAGCGCCCGTGGCAGCTCGGGAATGTACGGATTGACGATCGGACTATTACTCGCGATCGGTGCCGTCTGCGCGATGGCGTATCTGCCTCTCTACCTTCGGCTGACGGTCGAAAGGCGCAAGAAGTACGCGTGGCCCGTCAGGTTCCGGACAGTTGCAGCGCCGGTGCTCGCCCTCGCCGCGATCCCCTTACTGACGACACCGGCGCGATGGCTTGCGTGGGGTGGCTGTCTCGGCATCGCGGTGGTGGGAGTGCTCGCGGCCCGCCGGGCGTTGAAGCGGATGCCGGACGCGGACGCTATTCCGCTTCTGCCGCTCGAACTGCTCGTCGGCGACCTCGCGATCGTGTTGATCGCAAGCTCTCAGGGCTCCGGGGCCTTCGCAGGTTGCGCAGTCGGTCTGTCGCTCGCGATTGTCCTTTTTCTCGTTTCGGCCGAAGGTCGGACGCGGTGGATTGGCCTGGTCGCCGCGGCGCTGGCCTTTGCCTGCCTGCCGGGAATCGGCGCAATGTCCTTGCTGACAGTCGCACTTGCCGCTGGCGCGAGCGTCGTGGCCGCTGCAGGGACGATCCGTCTGGTGTTTCTAGCCGAAACGCAACACCAGTCCAATGTGTCGGCCACGGTCGATGAGTTGACGTCCTTCGCCGCGGTTACGCCCGAATACGCCGAAGAAATGCTAGAGACTGCCACTGGCATACTCGCCCGCAACTGGACCATAGACCCGCCTGTCGAGCCGGAAGCCGTCGGTCGCTGGTATGAGGCAAACTCGGAGTATTACCTCTACGACCTCGCGCAGTTCCACCTCGCCTACAAGCACATCCGCTTCATGCTCGACATCATTGAACTCTCGAGCGGCAGGGTGCTCGATTACGGCGCCGGAATCGGCGACCTCTCGCTGGAGCTTTCCCGGCGTGGGCATGACGTCACGTACCTCGACGTCGATGGCCGAACGAAGGCGTTCGCGAGATGGCGGGCCGAACGCGACTGGCTGCCCGTAACCTTTGCGAGCGAGCTAGACGAAGTCGAGGCTCCATTCGACACGATCGTCTCGCTCGACGTTTTCGAGCACCTCGCCGAGCCGCTTCCGGTCGTCGACGGTCTGATCGAGAGACTCGCGCCCGGCGGACGGATGATCGTGACGGCGTACTTCGGCGCCACGAAGTCGCATCCAATGCATTTCGACCACGACATCGACCTGGGCGCCTACCTGCGCGCCTCCGGACTCGTCGACCGGAAGACCTTCGCGATGAAGTACCTGCGCAGCGAGTTCCTCGGCAAGCGCGGCGTGCTCGTGTTCCAAAAGCCGGAATGATCGGTGCGACTTTGCGGTAAGCTGGCGAAACGACCGATGCCCGACAAGATCCTAATCGTGGACGACGAACCGCAGGTGCGGCATCTGCTTCGCACGGCGCTCGGAAAGACGTACGAGATCGGCGAGGCGGACAATGGCGAAGAGGCCCTGCGGCTTTCGAAGACCGGAGATTTCCGTCTCGTCCTGCTCGACCTGATGATGCCCGGCATGAGCGGCCACGAAGTCTGCCTCAGACTGCGGCGCAACCCTCTGACGTGCCACATGACGGTCGTCATGCTGACCGCGCGCGACAGGGAGGAGGACGTCGTCAGCGGACTGCAGTCCGGTGCCGACGACTACATAGTCAAGCCGTTCAAGATCTCGGAGCTGAAGGCACGCATCGAGAGCCATCTGCGCCGTCAGTGGCGCGAGTTGCAGGCGAATCCGCTCACGGGACTGCCCGGCAACCGGCAGATCGACCAGGTGATTCGGGCTAACATCCTTGCGGGGGAAGCTTTCTCGGTCTGTTATGCGGACCTGAACAACTTCAAGGTCTTCAATGATACCTACGGATTCGCGTCTGGCGACGAGATGCTCGGGTTCGCAGCGCAACTCCTGACACGGACCGTGACCGACGCAGGCGACGCCGACAACGATTTCGTCGGACACGTCGGCGGCGACGACTTCGTGATCGTGACTGTTCCCTCGCGCGTCGAGAGAATCTGCGAGGCGATAACCTCGCGTTTCGACGCCGAAGTGATCCGCTTCTACTCGGCCGAAGACAGGGAGCGAGGCGGCGTCGAAGCGAGCGATCGCCAGGGGAACAACCTCTTCGTTCCTCTCATGGGCATCTCGATTGCGGTCGTTACGGTCAACCCGGGAGCTTACGAGCACCCGGCGCAGATCGGACAGACGGCGGCCGAAATCAAGAACTACCTGAAGAAGTCCGGACCGGCAACAGGCAGCAGCTTCCTCGTGGACCGAAGGTCATAGGAAGGCTCGACACTGAAGCGTTTCAATGATGTTCCGTGCCTCTGTGACTCCGCGGCTCTGTGCGCGAAGCTCTTCAGACGCTCACAGAGGCAAAGAGTCACCGAGGCACGGAGCCGACGCAATCTCCGGTCTGTCAGTTCACCGTGAGGATTCCGTCGTCAGGCTTCACGTCCTCGAACGTCCGTCCCGTCAGATTGGTGATGAGCGACTTGAGGATCTTGTCTTCGAGCAGGCCGAGCGACGGCGTTTCGATCCACTGCTGACCCATCCCCTGACGCAGACCCTCGAATTTCGCCGAGACGCCTACCAGCGAGTTAGTCGGCGTCGAAGGCGCGATCTCGATCCGGATCTGCACGCGAGCTCGCGATATGTCCTGCACGCTCGAGGCGCCGATTTCAGCGAAGTGACCAAGCTGCGTCTTCGCCACGATGCCGCGAGCAAAAACGACCTGCTCGGTCACGATCGTGTGCTTGCCGCCTTCCTCGTCAGCGGTTTCGCTTAGGACCGGAATCTCGTTCTTCGCCAGCAATGACTTCGTCTCCGAAATTATGTCGACGCGCGACGCACCGACCGGAGACGGATTCTCCACCGGCTTGAGCGGTTTCTTCTTGTCCCATTCGAGCTGCGCCGAGGCGACGAACGACATCGACAGGACCATGCACGAGACTATCGCAAAGAACTTGAACACGGCTTAATCCCTCACCCGGCTTGACCTTGGAACACTACGGAGCCTATCAGCGGTCTTTGGCAGCCATCAAGCGGGCCGTGATGAGCTCGGCCTGGCGTGAGGGGAAGCTGCGTGGACGACCGAGACTCGTCGTGACAACGTGCACGGTCATCCCCTCCGCGAGCAGCTCGCGCGTCGTTGCATCGAGGATCTCGTAGTCGAAGCGCATCGTGCGCTTCGACCAGGCTTCGAGTCGAGTCCGGACGACGAGGTCATCTTCATAGCGAGCCGGGCGCCTGTATCGGCAATGCGTCTCGACGACCATCAGGAAAGCATCGTCCTCGATCTCCATGTCGCGGTACGAGAAACCGCACTGACGGCAAACGTCGGTTCGGCCAATCTCGAACCACGTGAAGTAGTTGCCGTAGTACACGACTCCCATCTTGTCGGTCTCGGCATACCGGACCCGAAGTGGGGTCTCGAACCAGAGATCTTCAGGCAGTTTGAGGTCTCGTTGCACTCGAAGCGTCCTCGACGTTGACATGCTCCCCGGTGGAGCCGAGAATCGGGCGCGCGAACGCTACACGCAACGATCTCAGCGTGTCAAAAAAGGCTCCGTCGCGTTCAACCTCCGCCTCACCCGTCTGTCGCCGGCCCAGGCGTTTGCTGCGACGGAAGCCATCCCTCCTCCTTCGGCATTCACGAGACGTACGCGCCCAGGCGCGCTGGAGAACATCGACAATGGCCGCATCCGTTCCGGATCGTACCGTCACTGACTCGTCGTCGATCGTGTATCTGCGCGCGCTCGCGCTCCGGTTTCCGACGTCGCAGTCGGCGCTCGCCGAGATCGCTCACCTGCGGGGAGTGTTGACGCTTCCGAAGGGTACGATCCACGTCGTCAGCGACGTGCACGGCGAAGACCGCAAGCTCAAGCACATCATCAACAACGCGTCCGGGACCCTGCGGCCTCTCGTGGATCGCGTATTCGGCGACGCCCTGGCGGATTCGGAGAAGCTGGATCTGCTCAACCTGATCTACTATCCGCGCGAAATGCTTGCGCACCTCGCTCCGCGACTTGCGGCCGAGGTCGATCGCAAGACATTCCTCAGGACGGCCGTGCGGCGGCTATTCGCGCTGGTGCGCGAGTTGGCGGGCCGGTACAGCGCCCGCGATATCGAGCGGGTTTTTCCGGAGTCGAACCGGCTCCTGCTCCGCGAACTGCTGCTGGAGGCCGGACTGGATCGCGAGCCGGAATACATCGACGCGATGCTCGACGGTTACGTGGACCAGGGCGCCGATGGCGAGCTTCTCCGTACGGTCTCGCACGTCGTCCGCAATCTGCTGATCTATGAGCTCATCGTGGCCGGCGACCTCGGTGATCGCGGCCCTCGCATCGACCGCGTGATCGACACGATCATGCGCCAGCCGCGGGTGGCCGTGACGTGGGGAAACCACGACGTGACGTGGATGGCCGCGTGCCTCGGTCACGATCCGTCGATCGCGACGGTGCTGCGGATCTCGCTGCGCTACAACCGGACGGCGCAGCTCGAGGAAGGCTACGGGATCGCGCTGGCTCCTCTCGAGAAGCTCGCACGCGAAGCGTACGCAGACGATCCGGCCGAGCGGTTCCGCTGCCGCGGGGAAGGCATGCGCGATGCGCTGACCATGTCGCGCATGCAGAAGGCCGCGGCGATTCTCCAGTTCAAAGTCGAGGGCCAGGCCGTTGCACGGCATCCCGAGTACGGAATGGACAATCGATCCCTGCTTCATCGGATCGACCCGAAGGACTGGACGGTCGAGATCGACGGAAAGCGGTGGCCGCTGCGCGACACGCATTTTCCGACGATCGACTGGTCCGACCCGTACGCGCTCTCCGATTCAGAAGCAGCTTGCCTGCAGCATCTTCGAGATGCGTTCCTGTCGAGTCCGGTGCTTTGGCAGCAGATGCGGTTCATTGCGCGAAACGGATCCACTTTTGCACTTCGTGACAACAACCTTATCTTTCACGGCTGCGTTCCTGTCGACGATGCCGGCGAGTTCATCTCGATGCCGATCGGCGGGCGTCAGATTGCGGGCCGCGCGCTCTTCGAGGCGATAGATCGGGCGGTCCAGCGCGCATTCCGCGACCGCGACGCGGATACGCTCGACATGATGTGGTACCTGTGGACGGGGCCGGCGTCACCGCTCTTCGGGAAAGACCGGATGGCGACCTTCGAGACGTACCTCGTCGAGGATGCGTCGACGCACAAGGAGACCAAGAACCCGTATTTCAAGCTCATCCACACAAAAGCCTTCTGCGATCGGATCCTGAGTGACTTTGGGGCGGATCCCGACGGCGGTCTCATCATCAACGGGCACGTCCCGGTGAAGATCGAGAAGGGCGAATCACCTGTGAAGGAGAGTGGACGGGCAGTGACTATCGACGGAGCATTTTCTGAGGCATACGGCGATCGTGGGTATACGCTCGTCATTCGGGCGGGCCGGATCTATCTGGCGCAGCACCATCACTTCGAATCGGTCTCGGACGCCATCACGACCGGCGCGGACATCGTCCCGACGATCGAGGAGATCCGGAGTTGGGAGACCTTGCGAACGGTCGGGGACACCGAGGCCGGAGAAACCATCCGCGGAGAGATAGCGGTGCTGGAGCGACTCGTGGAGGCCTTCCGCGACAACCTTCTGCGGGAGGCGGAATAGGGGAGTCGCAGTTGTCGTCTGCTCTGGCGCCGACTCCAGGTGCTCGACCCGGACCGACGTCGACGGCCACTGTTACATCGATTCGTCGAACTGCCTGACGAGTCGCTTCGGCGCCGTGTTGCGCCAGGCGATCCGAAGGACCGCCCGCACGCCGTCCCAGTCGGCGGTCTCGAGCGTGACAATCGTGGCGCCCTTCGCTCCCCACGCGCCGGTGGCCGGCTTGTAGACGTCCGGCTCGCCTCGAACGAGCGGGGCCTGCTGGTCCGGTGTCAACTTCACCATCCCCCAGTCGCCGTTCGGCCCGAGCGTCGCGAATATCCTGCCGCCGACGCGGAAGTCGGGGCGGTCCATGTGCGCGCTTTCGACCGCTTCGGGAAGGCCGAGTGCCAGCCTACGGAATTCGTCAGAGGTCATGGGTTGCTCCGTCCAGGCGGGATCATACGTCAAATGGTCAGGCCGTGTGGACGAGCTACGTAGTTCGTCCACACGGCCTGTCAATTCAGGACCGACTTTGGACCCGTCGGGCATGGTGTGTCCAGATGGTCCGTCAAGGTTGTGCCTACGGCCGTCGGAATGTCCCGATCGGCAGAGGGAGCAACACGTCTTTTCCATCACGACGTACCGTTAGCTCGAACACCGTCTTCCCGCCGCGCGCGGCACCGATGAGGGCCTCGGCCAGTTCGTCCTCGGCCGAGACGTCCGTGCCGCCGGCCTTGACGATGACGTCGGCCGCAAGCAGTCCCGCCTGTGCGCCGATGCCGCCTGGAATCACTTCACTAATCAGCAGCCCTCCCGAAACACCGAAGTGCTTCGCGAGTTGCGCGCTGAGCGGATATCCCTCGAGTCCGAGGTCCGCGAGAACCCTGTCGTCGAAGAGCGCGTCGAACTGCGCCTCGTTCCGATCGCTCTCGCCCCGGGCCGCAGCCAGTTCCGCCTCGACCGTGCGGATCTCGGTCTCTAGCTTTTCTCGAACCGCGGCGTCCTTCGATCGCGCCAGTTGCTGCCGAAGCATTCCAAGCCGCAGTTCCGCTGACCTCATCGGCGACGGCAGCGCGACGGCCGGGACTCCGGGCAACAGCGGCCGCCCGCCAAGCACGGTCGAGAAATTCAGTTCCTGTCCATCGCGAAGCACATCCACCTGCACGGTCGTTCCCGCGGGTGTTGCGAGCACGGCCGTCGCAAGGTCACCAGTACCAGTCACTGGGACCTTGTCGAACCTGACGATAAGGTCGTTCCGCCGCAGACCCGCCAGCTCCGCCGGGCCGCGAGGTGAAATCTGCTGCAAAAGCACGCCAGACGCCGGGACGCCGGCGGGACGGCGCTCCGCCGGAACGCTAGCCAGGGTCATGCCGTCCGCGCCAAGCCAGCCGGCCGCAACATTGCCGTTGGATGCCACGAGCCGCCGCGACACCACGTCGCGAAGAAATGCCACCGTGAGAATGTGCGCCTTTCCCGGAGACACGTATTTTGCAATGCCTACGAGGCGACCGTCTGCTGTTTCGACTGTGCTGAGGTCCTTCGACGACGTCAGTGCCGCACTTTCGACGACGGCGACCACTCCCGCGCGCGCGAGCGCCGGAGTCAGCGGCGCCGTTGCTGCGCGCGCGGGGAAGTCGAGGAGCGCGGGGTAAAGCGCGACGCGCTCGACTGGAACGGAGATCTGCGAGAGCTTGTACTCAGTGCTGATGAGTCGCAGCACGTCACCGTCCGCCAGCGGTGCATGCTTCACGCTAGGTGCCGGTCGTGTGCCGCGGAGCTCGGGCACCGAGAGCAGCGAGAGACCCGTTGGACCGTCGAAGCCGATGAATCTCGCATTAAGGATCTTCCCGGCCGACGTAGTCACCTGGATGTCCTGCTCGCTCTCGCGTGGGTCCAGATTCACCAGACGCGTGACGACGTGCCCGTCAGAGTCCACGAGAACGCCCGACGCAAGGTTGATGACACGGCGCGACGCCGGCTTGAGTACTTTCACGTCCTGCCCAGGGGCTTCTGCGCCGATCTGGCGGGCGTGGGCGTTGAGATCGATCCGGTGGTTCACCGAGACGATCCACGGCTCCGGCTTGTGCTGAACGCCCTGGGCGCGCACCTCCTGAGTCAGCGGCGTCAGCAGGAGAATCGCCGCAGCCAGCAGCCACAGATTCCTTCTGAAACCGTCGGGTGGAGCAATCGTCATCGACATTGCGGGTCGCACGGCATTTCTCAGAACGACACCGTTTCCGGCGACTCGCCGCCGTCGCCCGATGCGACAGGCACGATCATCTCGGAACCGATGAGCACACCCGGAACGTTGACGAGTCGGGATCCACGCTCGTCGCTGACAAGCAGCATCGCGTCGGTAGTGTCCGCGCGTCGGCCCGCCGTCCGTGTACGAACAACGGCACGTTGCGGCCGCACGCCACCGTTCGACACCATTGAGATCGTTTCGAGACCAGGCTCGAGCCCGGGTTCGACAATCGGCGCCGACACGGGCAAGTCGCCAGAAGGCACGACCTCGGGATTAAGAGGACGATTCGAGGCGACGACCAACTCGTTACCGGAGGACGCGTCCGGCGCAATGGCGTAACGCGACACGACGAGAGCGCCCGAGCAAACGAGGAGAAAGGCTGCCGCCGCGGCGAGACTCGTCTGTGGCCGCATAGCCCACAGGATCGCGAGGCGCGACGGAGGCGCGGTCCTGGCGGCGCGCAACCTGCGGGCCAGTGCGATGTCGAACGAATCCGGCGCCGATACACGCGCCGGTTCGCGAAGAAGCCGGCGAAGCGCGATCAGGTCGACTCCAAAGCGTTCGCAAGCCTGGCACGTCGCAACGTGACGGGCCGCATCGCTCGGCAAACGATCCATGTCACCGATGTCGTCAATGAGCAGCTGGCACTGTGCACACTTCATAAGAACTCTCTGAACACTCAATCCCGGACTGGCGCTTCGGCCATGAACTTCTCGAGCTTCTCCCGCAGGAGGTTACGCGCCCGGTTGATGCGCGACTTCACGGTTCCTTCCGAGAGATCGAGAATCTGCGCTATCTGTTCGTAACTGTGGTCCTCGATGTCGCGAAGTACGAGGGCGGATCGGTACTTCTCGGGCAGCGTGGCGATCGCCCTGGTTACCGCAAGCCTGCGTTCGTCTTCGAGCAACGCGTCTTCAGCGAGCTGTCGCGTATCCGCCGGATCGTGCTCGAGCGTCTCGCCGTCGTCGCTCTGGAAAACACTGAAGAACGAGACCACCCGGCGGCGCTTCCGCTTCCGGATTTCAGAGATCGCGAGGTTCGACGCGATGCGGTAGATGTAGGTGGAGAAGCTGAAATTGGCTTCGTACCGGCCGATGGAGGTGTAAACGCGAACAAACGTCTCCTGCGCGAGGTCGACCGCCATCTCGTAGTCGTTCAGCATCCGGTAGACGAAATTCGTGATCGGGGTGCGATAGCGGCGGACGACCTCCTGAAAGGCCAGTTCGTCACCATCACGAGCTGCGGCCACGAGCTCGTGGTCGCTGAGCGCCTCGACATTGACTGCCGATTTCACGGCCACCTGCGCGTGGAGGACGTTTGCCTGATACATAGCACTACCTTTGCGAGTATACCTGACGCTCGAACGGCTTCAGACGCTTGGGGTTCCGGAAGTTTTCGCAAGGTCGGTGCCTTTCTCGAGGACCCGCGCTCAGTACCGTGCGCGGTAGCGCACGGGTCAGACACCCGCATGTGACCGTGCAGCTCGTCGAGGGCTCTCAGCTTCAGAATGCCGGTCGGTAAGCCCGCAATCTAGCTGGTTTGTTTCGTTTCGGAGTCATCGCTGCCACCGCAACGAACCCGTCCGCAGACACGGCCGGACGTGTAAGTGACCCCCACGATCCCGGTTCGCCGGTCCAGATCGTTTTTCCACTGGTGATTTCCATCGCCGAAGGCCGGCAATCGACCGTTTTCGCGAGCTCTTCGCCGCTTGTTGATTCGACCAGTGGCTTTCGCAAGAGACCGTAGTGGGGCTCGGTAGCCGTCAGGTAGAGCCGTCCCGCCACCGCAACGACCGCATCGGGCTCAGGAAGGGCCGCCATCGGGAATCTGGTCTTCAAGTCGCCCGTGCGAAGGTCGTAAATCCGGAGGTAACCCTCCTCGATCTCTGAATTGCTCGCGCGTCCGCGCGTGGTCAGCAGCCGGTCGCCATCGATGGCTGGCGCCATTGGATGACGAGTTTCGTACGCCACGAAACTCCAGAGCAATGCGCCCGTCTCGGCGTCGATCACTTCCCAGCCGTTCCTGCCCGTGGCGACGACGCATCCGGTTGCGACGGTCAAGTCTGATCGGTTCGACTTCAGCGGATGTGACCAGCGCTCGCGCCACGTTGGCACGTCGAGCGCATGGAGCGACTCTCCCGACGTCACATACAAACGGCCGTCGGCGGCTATGGCACACGTGTCGGATGCAATCCGGTTCTTCCACTCGAGGTGGGCATCGGCTGCCGACCGTGTTCCCGTCCTCGTATCGAACGCGGCCAGCCGCGACGAGCGATCCGATGCGAACACGTAACCGTCTCCGCTTCCGTAGATACCGCCGACGTCGTCCGAGGACCAGAGCTCGTGGCCGGACGTCGCATCGAACGCGCGAATGCGTCCCGAGTCAGAGACGACGACCGCCGTTGTGCCTTCAATGAGAACGAAGTTGCCGGACGTACGGCCCGAGTCGGATCCGCGAAGCGCGCGCAAGTCGAGGATCTTGTGGAATCGTTCGGCGCCCGTTGCCGCGGTGTAGATCACCATTCGGCACGGTGCCATTCCGTACGAAAGGTCTGCATCTGTTCCGAGACAGAACACGGCGTCGCCGACGACGGCGACGACATCCACCTGACTGAACGGCAATTCCACGTCCCAGATCGGGTCGACGCCAGCACCCGAACCGCAACCGACGACCACCATCGAGAATACGAGTCCGGCGACGACGCCAGTCATCGTTCTCGTGACAGTGGATGGCGTTGGGCAGACGCCGTATCTTCTTTCACCAAGCCGGAACGCGCCGTGAAGCTGCTTTGCTATCATCGCCATCGACATGTCCGCCCTCGAGATCGTGATGCTCGTCGGGTTCGCGTCGGGCGCGGCCCTTCATCTCTATATCACGTGGCTCATCGCGCGTCGCGAAGATCGCTGGGGTCCTGAGCCGGCGTTCATCGCACTGGGACTCACCCTGGGACTCTGGCATGCCGCAAGTCTTCTCGCGGCGCTGTTTCGAATCCTCGGGGTACCGGACGGTCACGTTCTGCTGCGGGCGTCCGATACGTTCGTTTTCGCGTCACTTGCGTTTCTGCCGGCTACCCTGACACACGCACACGCGTCGTTTCTCGGATGGCGTGACGACTACGAACGCTTTTCAAGGACAGCGGTTCGCGTGCTCACCGTCATCGGGTATTCACCGCTCGTCCTGCTGCCTTTCTCACTGTCTCGACTCTGGACTGCTTCTTACGAGAGTCCGGTGGACAGAATGGGGGCGTGGCTGATCGCGTTCTCGATCTGGCACGTGGCTGTGCTGTTTCAGGCGGCAATCGTCGACAAGTTCCTGCGGCGGTACTTCACGGACCCTCGAGAACGTGACTTCTTCGATCGGCTTGCATTGGCGCTCGTCATCATCGCCGTTTCATACCTGGCCGTGTATCCGGGCGGGTTGCGTCAGATGCCGTCGCTCGGGCCGTGGCTCGAGGTCCTGGTCCAACTCGCGTCCATCGCGCCCACGACGATAGTTGCGTACTACATTTTCCGCTACAACCTCTACAAGCTCGTCATTCAGCGTAGCCTGGCGTATGCGCTACTGGCCGGAATTGCCGCCGTGGTCTACGTCTTTGTCGTTCGGACGTTCGACCAGTTTCTCGTCGCACAATTCAATGTCCGGCCTGGTGTGATCGAAGCGATCGGCGTCGTCTGCATGGTGCTCGTTGCATGGCCGGTTCGACGCGCGATGGATCGCAGCGTTCGACATCTCTTCGTCACCGAGATCGGACATTACCGGACCGTTGTCGAGCAGATCTCGACTGAGTCGCACAGCTTCAGCCAGTTGCGAGAGCTGTTGCCGTATGTCGAGTCGATCGTGACAGAGGCGCTCGGCGTCGAGGCTGTCCGGATCCGCCTGGCACAAAGCGATGGTGAAGGCGAGACCGACGAGGCGGATTCTCGGGCCTTCGCGGCCCTGTGGCACGAAATGGTGCGCGATCGGCTGGACTTCGCAGAGGATGGCCCGAAGCTTGCCGCACTTGGCGCCCAGGCGGCCTGGGGGCTCTGGCGCGACGATGAACTGATCGGCGTGATGCTCATCGTGGCGGGACCGGGAACGCTGGACGATCAACGAACGGCCGTGCTTGGCGTGCTTTCAGGGCAGATCGCGATCGCCATCGAAAACACGCGGCTGGTCGAGGAGAAGGTGAGACTCGAGCGGACACTCATGAACAAGGAGCGACTTGCCGCGCTCGGTCAGATGGCGGCGACGGTGGCGCACGAGATCAAGAATCCGCTCAGTGCCATCAAGTCGATCGTACAGGTGATGAGTGAAGAGTCGCGCGGGGACCGAGAAGAAGAGGACCTGCGATTGATTGTCGGCGAGGTGGATCGCCTCAATCGCACGGTCACGCAACTGCTCAGCTTCTCGCGTCCGGCGGTTTCGGAAGCCACGCCCCTGCCGCTCGGCGACGTAGCGTCGTCGGTGATCCGGTTGCTCGAACCGGATGCCCGATCCGCGGGCGTGACGATCGCAATGGAGGTACAGGCCGATCGGCCCGTGAGCGGCGCCGTGGCGAATGCTCTTCGCGAGGTCCTCATCAATCTTGGACTCAACGCGATTCAGGCCACGCCGGCGGGTGGACACGTCGAGATTGCACTGAATGGCGCTGGTGAGAGAGTCGCCCTTTCAGTTGAGGACACGGGCTCGGGCATTCCCGACGATCTGAAGCGAAAGGTCCGCGAACCGTTCTTCACGACGCGCCAACGCGGGACCGGACTCGGACTCGCGATCGTGGAGCGGCGACTCGTGGAATTCGGCGGCAATATTCACATCGAGAGTCCGATAACGGATGGCAGGGGAACGCGCGTAAGCGCCGAGATCCGGGGATAGCTCGGTGGAGGCTCGAAACTCGGGTCTATCGAGAATGCGAGGACGTTCCTGACTAGTCCACCGTTTCGTAGAAGTAGTACTCCGTACGTGACGCTGAGCCCCTCCAGGGTTCTTCGCGCTCGCACGGTTGACGACCGCGGACTCGAGGATTCTTCGCGCTCGCACGGGGGACGACCGCGGACTCCAGGGTTCTTAGCGCTCACGACCGCGGAGCGGTCGAAGGAAATAGTTCCCCACACGCCTGCGGCGTACCCCC
>CAZXLQ010000110.1:3047-15089 GCA_964641945.1 uncultured Clostridia bacterium | reverse complement strand
GAGAAACCCACGTGTTGTCGACGACTATCGACGCGCCTTCGACCTCGACCGTCTCCGTTGTCGGTAGCAAAGTCCTGAGGGGTTCGAGCTGCGGAGCGAGCGGGATGGGTGCCGTGTACTCGTCGGTCGACTGGAACTGCGCAATGTGTTTGATGGCTTCGTCTACGCGCCGGTGATAATCCGCGAGCGGCACGGCCGAAGCCGGTCCGGCGCCAAGCGCGATGACGCAAATAACCACCAGGCCGCAAAGGGCCAGTCGACGAGCTCCACGCGACCGTCGATCCGTTAAAGACCTGCTTTGCGACACGTCGATCACGGGTGGGTCACCATCCGCAACTCGGGCAGTTGGCACTGTTGAACATGTTGAAGCGACCACATCGCAGGCAGCGTCCGTCTTCAGAGAATTTCGGCCTCGGCGTCGAGGCGCCGAATCCTGGCGGAGCGGCCGGCGAGATGCCGAGGTACGGCGACACCCTATCGGCCGAATCCACAGTCGCCACACCGGAACCTCCCGCCGGGTCGGCGTACGCGCTTGGGTTCATTGGAGGTGCAACAGGGTCCGTGGGCGGCGGATCGTCAAGCTGGTACCTGTTCGGCGTCGCGAGCCGGCCGAATGGCTGCGCCGTCGGCGGAAACACCGGAGGGCCCTGAGCCTGGTGAAACGGACTGGGCCGGTCCTGAGGTCGAGGCGGCGCGACGCCGCGAAAGGGCTGGGGCTGCGGGAGTCGCCGCGCCAGCAGGTCGACGTCGTAACCCTCCTTGCGCACCCGGCTGTCGAAGTAGAGCAACGTGTACGAGATTGCCCACACGGGGACGACGAGAAATGACGAGAACTGACTTACGCCGCCCTGGATTGCGTTGACGGTATCGAGGTCGAAATCGAGCAGGTTGCCGAGCCACAACAGGAGCGCAATCGGGATGAAAACGGCCGCGGAAATCGAGAAGCTCGTGCAATAGCTGAACACGAGGATGCCGAGAACGGACTTCCAGCAGTTTTTTCCGAGAGTCAGGGCGCGCGACAAAGCCATCGACGCCGAACAGCCTTCGATCATGACCGCCTGCGGAATGAATACGACGAACGACAGGATGAAGGGTACGACGAAGAGCAGGACGGCGGCGCCGACCAGAAAGCCGGCCACGCCGCCGATCACTCCAATCAGCATCGGCGGGAGCTGCAGCAGGGAAAGCGCCCCCATGACGAGAGCGACTGCGAAGAACCCCAGCACGAGTGCGGCCATGACGACGAAGCCTATGAGAACGGCCGCCGCGAGCAGGAACAGGCTTGCGATTGTCAGTGTCCCGAGCCTGGCACGAATCGACAGCAGCGATGCCCGAAACGTGATCGGCGTGCCAAGCATGATGTAGTCGCCAACCGACCGCGAGAGACCTGCGACGGCCAGCACCATCAGGTAGCTGGACGCGAAGTAGAGCAGAAGTCCGAAGAGCGACATGAATATCGCGAGTATCGGAAAGACCGGCTCGTCCGGATTCGCGGTCTTCATCATCGAACTTCCGAACTCGACGAGGAGCCACCCCAGCACACCGAGGAAGAAGGGGACCATGACCGTCGTCAGAAGAGCCCGGAACTGGCGGCGATAGATGGCGACCGACCGGTCGATGATGTCGCCGGTCGAAAGTGGCTCGAGAAGCGGGACGGTGGTTGCCATCGATTGGAATCGCCGGACGGATTTCGGCCGGTTCGGGTGGCGACTTCGAGCCGCCGGACGCTACCTGTCGTGTGGGGCCCGGACTACCATTGCGGATACATCTGTGACGGAACGTAGGCCTCGGCAGGATCCCCGAGGCCGGCTTGCGCGAAGAAGTCTTCGCTGTCGTAGACGGGCATGCCGAGCTCCCGTTCGAGTTCCGAGTGGCTCATCCCGTCGAGAAAGATCCGGTCGTGGCTTCTGAGCGAGTCCGCCGGGATGACGAGAAAGTCGCCCTTCACGAGCGATCGGACCGCCGCAAAACACCGTCCGGTCAGCAGTCCGGCCACGGTGATCTCCTCGCCGAAATACCGATTCGTCACCGACAGGGACCTGAGCGATCCGTTCATTGCCGAGTTGATCTCGGTGACGGCACGGTCCAGCGTCTCGTGAAAGAGCCGGCCGGTCGCGAGTGTTCCGTTCCGCAGGTGCGCCGGGAGAGGGTCGGCGGTGGCGAGCGCGAGGTCGAGTTGACGGCCGAATCGTCGGACCATGCCTACGCCGTCCTCGATCTGCGGGTACTCGCCGTAGTGCCTTGCCGACGGCAACGGGCGGCCGGATCGGATGTAGAACTCGTCGCCGAGGAAGGCGAACGTCGAGCCGAGGTCACGACGGAACGAACGCTGCCACGGGCGGACCTGATCGATGATCTCGCCGCACCAGGCGTCGGTGGCTGCCGTCAGCTTGTCCTTGTCGGTGTGGATCTGACTGAAGCCGAGTGGCACGATGGCCGCCGAAGCGACTCCGGGATAGAGACCGGCGAGGTCGTGTACGGTGCGGTCGAGAGCTGCGCCGTCGTTGATCGACGGGCAGAGGACGATCTGCGCGTGTACCTCGATGCCCGCGTCAGTCAGTCTACGCACGGTCGCCACGATGTCGTCAGGTCGCTGGCGTCCCAGCATGTAGCGTCGCAACTCAGGATCGGTGGCGTGTACGGAGACGTACTGCGGCGAGAGCCGTTGCTCGACGATGCGCTCGAACTCGCGCTCCGTCAGGTTCGTCATCGTCGTGTAGTTGCCGTGCAGGAACGAGAGCCGGATGTCCTCGTCCTTGATGAACAGCGAGCGGCGCGAGCCTTCAGGGTTCTGCTTTATGAAGCAGAAGATGCAGTCGTTGGCGCACTGACGCGGCATCATGGTCTCGAATTCGAGACCCCAGTCGTCACCTTCGTCGATTTCGACGTCGAGCTCCCAGAGCTCGCCGGTGTGTTTCTCGACCGCCACGGTCAGTTCGGTCTCGCCTCCGGCGTGGAACCGCCAGTCGAGGACGTCGCGGAGCCGATGTTCGTTGACGCGCAGGAGCCGATCGCCGGCCTCGAGACCCATTGCCTCGGCGACGGAATCGGGCTCGACGCTGGTGACCTGAACGCCGCTGCGACGCAGCGTAACGAAGGTACTGTCCGGAATGTCGATTAGGTGCGCCACGGCAGGGGAGTATAGCAAGCTCAGTGCCTGAATCACCGGTTGCAGTCGCTTTCCTCCGTGGCTCTGCGTCTCCGTGTCTCCGTGTGCGAAGCGTCTGAAGAGCTTCGCACGCGGAGACACGGAGGCACGGAGTCACAGAGCCCTGCGTCGGGACGGAGTAACCCTTTCAGGTCGCTATCGCTCCCGGTTCTGACTGGCTGCCTGCTCGAGCCCGCCTTCCGGCACCTTGTGGCAGGTGGTACAGGCTACCTGCTCTTTCTTCCAGACGTGCGGATGTACCGGCTTGAGCGGTGCGACCGTGCCCTCTACCGTCGGATCATGGCAAACCAGGCAGTCCACCCGCGTAGTCTCGATCGTGACCGTCGCGTGCTCGGGGATTGCCGAGACCGGCTTGGGCTTGCGGCTCACCAGCGAGAGCACGATGAGCGTGGCAATGACTCCGCCGGCCACGAGTACGAATATCCAGTCTGTCTTTTTCAGTTGCAAAGTCCGCGAAGTGTACCATTGCCACGTAGCGAGCTGAAGCAGCCGATACCTTGCTGGTCCGCACTCACGACCTCGGCTAGAATGCCGGACATGGACCTCAAGCGCGTGGATCGGGTTTTCCGGATTCTTCCGAAGGAGGAGCGGTATTACGAGCTCTTCGACAGCCTGGTGCGAAGCGTGGCGGAAGGCTGTGAGCTTCTGACCCGCTTCTTCGCCGACGGCGCCGACCGTGCGTCGCTCGTCGAATCGATCAAGGAGGTCGAGAGGCGCGGCGACGACGCCACACGGAACATCATGATCCGGCTGCAGCGCTCGCTCGTGACGCCGATCGACCGCGAGGACATCCAGGCGCTTGCCACGCAACTCGACGACGTTCTCGACGATGCGTTCGTGGCTGCGAGCTTCGCCGACGCGTCGAACCTCGACGAGTCGAACGAACACCTTCAGTCACTATCATCGAGCCTGCTGGCGTGCGCCCGGGAGCTTTCGGCTGCCGTCGAGCACCTGAACGATCGCGACGGCATCCGCGAGCACTGCGAAACGGTGCACCGGCTCGAGACGAGCGCCGACGACCAGTACCGGCAAGCGATGCGGGCGCTCTTTGCAGGAGCGCCCGATCCCATACGCGTCATTCGGCTCAAGGAACTCTACGACAGGCTCGAGGCCGGCATCGACAAGTGCGAGGACGTCGCGAATATCCTCGAGGACATCGTGGCCAAGAATTCGTGACGACTACCGTCGACTAGGCGAACTTCTCCGCCAGGTTTCCGATGATCGGCATCTTCCAGTACTTCCCGCCAAAGCCCTTGATCAGGCCCATGATGACCATGACGAGGAAGAACAGGATGAACACGATCCACACGACCAGCGAGATGAGGCTGGCGATGAGCACGAGCGCTCCACTGTCGGCCGCGGCCGCGACGAGGTTGATCACCATGAAAACCACGCCGATCGCGATAGCGCCGACAATGTAGGCGGCAAGAAGGAACAGCGACTGGAATGCGTGCAGTCGTACGAGCTTGTTCGTCTTCGGCTCGGTTGCGATCCAGAGGATCGAGGCGATCAGGTTGATGGCACAGATAGGCAGGTAGCAGAGACCCGCGGCGACGTTGTAATCGAGGCCTAGCGTCTGCGTCTTTCCAGTGGGTGCCGGACCGCCAGGGTAACCGCCCGGTGACTGAAATCCTCCCGGCTGGTAACCCGGCTGGGGCGGTGGATACGATCCTGGTGGATTCTGCATGGCGAGCGTTCCTCCTCAGTCGTGAGTTCGTTGAATAGGTTGGGAAAATCGAGCGGGAATTTGCTTCCCGAGAACGGCCGGTGCGATCGGGCGGAGTCTAGCCTTGGCATGTAGGAGTGTCAACCACCGGTGCCGGACGCAGGTCGAGCTTTGACGGCGGCAACCGGCCGGGTATTCTCTGCGAATGGGTCCCACCGACGTGCCGCTGGCCGTGTGGATTGGTATCTCCGCGCTTTTCGGCCTTGTTATCGGCAGTTTCCTGAACGTTGTCATCTATCGCTGGCCGCGCGGCGAGTCGATCGTCTTTCCCGGAAGTCACTGTGGTTCGTGTGACGCTCCGGTGCGCCCGTACGACAACATCCCGGTGGTCAGTTATCTGCTGCTCGGCGGTAAATGCCGGTCGTGCGGTCAGTCCTTCTCGGTGCGATACCCGGCCGTGGAACTGCTGACGGGCGTGCTCTTTGCGATGGCGTGCGTCGTCGACGGGCCGTCGCTCAAGCTCGTCTTCGACTGCCTCTTCATCGCGATGGTGATCCCCCTCGTCTTTATCGACGCGGACGTGCGGCTGCTGCCGAGCGCGATCACCGTGCCGGGACTCGCGTTCGCGTTCGTGTCTGCGCTGGTAGTGCCGAAGCTCGTGGGAATGAGCCCGAAGATCGGCGGCGGAGGCTTCGCGCTCGGGCTCGGGGCGAGTCCCGACTGGTACGTTTCGCTCGTGAACGCTGCGGCCGGCGCCACGCTGGGTGGAGGATTGCTGTTCGTTCTGGGTGTCGCGTACGAGGTCATTCGCAAGCGCGAAGGAATGGGACTCGGCGACGTGAGCATGATGTGTTTCGTCGGGGCGTACCTCGGGTGGGAATTGACGCTGCTGACCATACTGCTTGCGTCGATAGTCGGGTCGGTTATTGGAGTCGCCGCCGCCCGGGGCCGGCGCATCGACGAGTTCCAGGTTCCATTCGGGGTTTTTCTCGGTATCGGGGCGATTGTCTCGTTGCTTGCAGGGACCCGAATCCTGGCGTGGTACCTCGGATTGGTGGGCTAATGCCTTGCGGCGCGAGGCCGTTTAAGCGTAACGAGGCCCGGTCTGAACTATGGCGACGATCGTCGACAATGGCGGAATGCGGGCGGGCATCGCGGCGCTCATCGCCGTCGCGGTTCTGACGGCGTTCGTCCTCTGGCTCGGGGTCGACGCGGCGATCCGCACTCGCTCCGAGGAAGCTCGTGACGCCCGAGAGGACGCCGATGCACAGTCGCTCGCGCGGAAGATCGAAGCGCTCGAGCCGGATCCAACGGAGGCGGCGGTCACAGAGGCCGTGCGCAGTCTGGGCGCCCCGATGGCCGCGGGAGTTTATGACGGTTCCGGCCGAATTCGTCTGAGGGCGACGTCCCCGGGACGTGAACACCTCGGTTCGCGGCTCCCGGATGATCTCGAGCTCGATCGAGCATCCGTTGCGGCAACTGTCCGGCCGTTTGGCGGAGACGACGGGGTTCGCGTGCAACTCGTCGAGCTCGAGGGTGCGCGCTGGCTGTTCATAGTCCACGAGCAGCGGCCGCTTGCGCCGTGGGCCGACACTCTCGTCGCCTACCAGGCACTGACGATCGTAGTCGTCGTGGCCGCGATCGCATTCCTGTTCTGGAGGATCCGTCGTCGTTCACCGGTTGCGCGGCGCGAGGCAGCCTCGGGCGCCGGGGACGTTCCGTCGCGCGAAGCCGACTTCGTCGTCGAGACTTTCCAGACTGTGATCGGCGAGCTGCAGCACAAGGGAAAGGAGCTCGAACTGCGAAGCCAGCGCGATCGTGAACGCGCGGATCGAAGTGAGCGTTTCGCCGAACGCGTCATCGGACAGATGCCGACGGGACTGGTAGTCGTCGACCGTTCGGGCTGTGTGACCGCGGCAAACCCGAGTGCGCGCGAACTGTTTGCCGATCTGCCGAGCGCCAGGACCGAGGCCGTCGACCACACTAGCGTGTTCGGGCGCGCCCCGGAACTGTCGGCCCTCATAGGCGACTGTCTCGCCGACGGCCGGTCGTTCCAGCGGCGCGAGATAGAGCTGCACACTCAGACTGGCGATGGGTCGACGCGATGCCTCGGAGTGTCCGTGACGCCGATAGGCCCGGCGGGGGGACCGGTAGAGGCCGCGCTGGCGCTGATGACGGACCTCACCGAGGTCGTTGAGTTGCGCGACAGGGTCCGCGTGCAGGAGACGCTGGCGAGTCTCGGCGAGATGGCGGCAGGCCTGACGCACGAGCTGAAAAACTCGCTTGCCACGATTCAGGGGTATGCGCAGCTGCTCGCCGGACTAGACATCGACCGGGCGACGGAACCAACGGAAGCACTTGTCAGCGAGGTTCGAGCCCTTTCGCAGATGGTCACCGATTTCCTCAATTTCGCGAAGCCGGAGGATCTCTCGCCGGTGCCGGTGAAACTTCGGGACGTTGTCGATGGCGTGATCGAGCGATTCGCCGATCGGTTGGCCTCGTCTGCCATCGAGGCCTCGGTCATCGAGGAGGCGAATGAGAGTCCGTCGACCGTCTCGGCCGACGAGATGCTGCTCTCGCGTGCGATCCTGAACCTCTTCCAGAATGCGGTGGAGGCGGTCGAGACGGTAGACGGTCCGAGGACTATCTCGTTGACGATCCGGCAAGGGCAGGGCACATCGGACGTCACGCTGGAGGTCCGCGACAACGGCCCCGGCATCCCGGTCGAGGATCTGGACCGGATTTTCATCCCGTTCTTCACGACGCGGTCTCGCGGTTATGGAATCGGGCTCGCGCTTACACAGAAGATCATCCTGGCCCACGGCGGACGGATCACGGTCGAGAATGCCCGGCCTGGCGCAGTTTTCCGGTGCCGGCTGCCGGTTGCCAATTCCGCCGTCAACTCCTGATCAGGTGCAGTTGAAGTCCGGAGGAAGCGAGATGGACATCTGTCCGCAGGCCGCTCGCTACCGCTCGCGGTTCTGAAACTCGCGTATGCGTCGCCACCGGTTGAGTGCGGCGAGGCATGCATGCCGTGGTCGGATCAGTACCGCGAGCGGTAGCGAGCGGGTCGCACTGGAGACAGGATGCGCCGGTGCGCTCGTTACGATCCTCTCAGCAGAACCGGAACCCACCTTCCCGGTACTGTTACCAAACAACACATAAAGAGCCCCGAGCAAAGGTCCTGCGATAGACTCCTCACACGTCCGAACTCCTCTTTGAGCAGTCACTTGCACCGATAGCGCACAGCGGGCACGACATTTGCCTCACCGTTGTGTGAGTTCTCACGAGGATCCTGTGAGAAACGACGGTTTCAGTCCTTCCCGGTACGTTCCGAAATCACCCGGAAGCTGCGGACTCAACAAGAACGGTGCCAGCTGCGGCGGCGCAAGAGTGGAGGCAGAAATTGATGAGCCAACATGCGAAATTCAACCAGCCGACGACGCTTCCATCCAGAACCGATGGCCGGGGGTTCTCGGTCGTGGAGTTGCTGCTCGTCCTGGCGATTATCGCGATCATGATCGCAATTGCGCTGCCGTCGATTTTCAACGCGCGTCAAACCTACGCGGTCGATGATGCAAGCAATCAGCTCGTGGACATAATGCAGTTCGCTCAGCAGAGGGCGCTCGGTGAGCGGCAGGTGATGCGGGTCGAGCTCGTGCCGGGCACGACGGGAACGCGGGGAACGATCCAGGTCATCGACCAGGAGACGCTGACCGGTGGCGCCGGCGACGACATGGTCATTCGCAACGAGCTTCTCCCCGATGTCGCCGATACGACGATCAACACCGATCCCGCGCGGTTTCCGTTGCCGCCGCTTCCGCACAACTTCACACACTGGAACTGGCCGGGCGGGCGAATGGTCATCTTCTTCATGCCGGACGGAACGGCGACGAACGCTGCGAACACACCGCAGAGCATGACGCTCACGATGTTCGTGCCATTGCCGAGCGGTGATCCGGATCCGGGACTGATCCGCGCCGTCACGCTCTTCGGTCCAACGGGGTCGCTGCGCTCGTGGGCTTACGACCCGGTAACGTCGCAGTTCTTCGAGGTGTAACGATGCGCAAGAATCGAACGCGAGGCAGAGAGGCTGGTTTTTCCTACGTTGACGTAATGATCGCGATGACGATCCTGCTCGTCGGCATCCTTACCATGGCGGCGGCGCTGACCGCGGCTTTCGTACAGACGAGCGCTGGAGAGAACCAGCTGCGAGGCAAGGCCATCGCGACGACCACGCTAGAGAGCGTGCTCGCGGCCCGCTTCGTGAGCATCGGCGGCAATCCGTATACGTTCGACTCGATCCAGCACGTCGGCAACGGAGCGGGCGTATTCGTGACAGGCCGCCAGCCCGTGCACCTTCTTCCGGGCCCCGACGGGCTGTACGGCACGGTTGACGACAGTGGTGACGTAGAGGGGAGCTTCGAGCGGGAAATCACCATCGTCGACGTGAACAACCCGATTCGACCCAGCCCGCCGAATCCCATCACCGAGCGACGGATCACGGTGAGCGTCTACTACTTCGATCGCGGCTTCGAACGCGTCGAGACGATCACGACCAGTGTGGCCAATTTCTAGGAGGACGCGCTGATGAATGCACTTGAAAATCAACTGAAACGGCGCGTCCGTTCCGCCGACTCGGGCTTTACCCTTCTCGAGTTGCTCGTATCGATGGCGATTTTCGGGATCGTCGTCGGAGCCATCTATCTGCTTCTCGAGGTCGGCCGGTCCGACGCCTTCAAGACGAAGCAGCGAACCGAAACGATGCAGAACGCGCGCATCGCGCTCAACACCCTCGGGCGCGATGCCATCAACGCCGGCGTAGGGTACTGGAAGAGCGGCGGACGGATGCCCGATGGCACTCTCGAAGCCCTCATGTTCCTGCCCGGCGAGACCGACGGAGACGAAGACTGGCTGACGCCGGTCGTCCCTGGCGACGGGGTGAAGCCCATCGTGGTAGACGGTGTCACGGTAGCGACCGATGCGGTCACGTTCGTCTACCAGGACAATCAGTTCAATACCGGCCGGGCCGTCGCGGTGACAGCGGTGGCGCCGGCGACGAACACGATCAACGTCTTTCCCAACAACGCCGCTGCCGTCGGGGGCGATCTCTACGTCTACATTATCGACGACGGTGTGCAACCGGCGATCGGGTCGCTTACCAACATCGTCGGCGGCAACCAGCTGCGGTTCGCGGCGGGAGATCCGCTCGGACTCAATAATCCCGGAGGCGGAAGTACCTTCGCACCGCTGCTGCCGGCCGCGGCCTGCAAGCGGATCACGTGGGTGACCTACTTCGTGAACGATCAGAACGTCCTCATTCGACGCCTGTACGGCCAGACGGCGACGCTCGTCGGCGCCGGTGTCGAAAACGGAGGCCTCGGCGGTATCGTCCCGACCGGGGGGAGCGGCAGTGGCGCCGGTTTCGTCGAAATGCCACTTGCCTACGGCATCGAGGATTTCCAGGTGCAATACGTGCTCGTCGACGGAACGACGGTCGACGACATCGGCCCGAGCGTGGATGGCGAGGGCAACCCGATTCCCAGGAACGTCAACCGCACGAACGTCAGACTCGTGCGCGTCACCGTGGCCTTGCGTGGCAGTCAGATCGATCCGAAGACCGGAGAGCCGGTTCGCGTGACGGTAAACGGATCGTTTTACACGCCAAACCTTGTCGTCGAGGAACGACCGTCCGGTGACGGGGCCTAATGCGCCGCCCTCGAAGTGGAGAAAGTAAAATGAAGACGAACACGAAAGTCACCCGAAAGTCCCGTTCGCGGAGCGGCCGAACGTCCCAACGCGGCACCGCGATCATCATCGCCGTGATGATCATGGCGCTCCTGGCGATCTTCGTCGCGGCAACGATCTCGCGCGTAACGAACGAGACGCTGATGATGGCGAACGACCAGGCCAACACGGACGCTTATTTCGCGGCGCAGGCGAGTCTGGACCACATGTCGCGCAACTTCAGCGACGTGTTCGACGTCCGGATTACGCCGACGGCAGTCGACATTGCGAACATCGAGGCCGACGTGCCCGCGGGCTTCCCGAATTTCGTCATCGACCAGCAGCTTCAGCGCGAGAACCCCGGTGCGCCGCCCGAGCAGACGACCGTCGACGTGAGCTCGCCGTTCGCCGGCCTCGTGGCGCTTCGTGAAGGATGGCGCATGGACTCGACGGCGCTCGGACCGACGAATGCTGAGGTCCGGCTTACCAGGACACTCAACAACTACACGATTCCGATCTTCCAGTTCGGCATCTTCTACGACGATCCGCAGGAGCATCACCCCGGCCCGCCCTTCAACTTCGGCGGCCGGGTGCACACCAACGGCGACATCTACCTGATGGCCGGAAATACGAGCACGCGGTTCCGCGATCGTGTGACCGCGGCCGGTGAGGTCGTCGTCGACGTGGCCCGCAACGGGTCGCCCTACACGAACTGGGGCCAGCGTGTCCGTGTGAACGACGGGACCGGAACCTATCGCATCGTCTCGTCCGGGAGCGTCATCGGAGGTCCGGACATCACCAACTCGGATCCGGACGAGCCCAACGGCACGGTCAACGCGGGCTGGCCGACGTTCTCTGCGCAGTTCCGCGGTAACCTCGTGGCCCGCACGCCGCGGCTTCAGCTTCCGCTACAGCTCGGCGGACAGCCGCCGGTCGCGATCATCCGTCGGGGCCTGGCTACCGACGACGCGATTCTTCGCGATTCGCGGTACTACAACAAGCCGTGCATCCGGGTGACGCTCAGCAACAGCCAGGCCCAGCTCCCGGGCGCATCGGGCGGAGTGCAGCTCAACGCCGTCGTCCAGCCGAACGCGGCGAACACAGTTGGCAATGGAGCGAAGGGCTACTGGCCGACACCGCGAGTGGGCGGTCAGCCCCGCGCGCACAAGATCAACGGCGAACGTCTGACGACGATCGCGAACCGCGAGGTGTGGATCAAGGTCGAGGCGGTCGCCACGAACCCGGCTACGCTGGTGCCGGAGGCAACCGACATCACCGTCGACATCCTCAGCCTCGGCATGACGGATCGGACGCCGGTGCCGCTCGGTCTGGCCGCTGGCGGCGGTTCGACGGGACCGCAGCGCTTTGGCGACCAGGACGCGATTCTCAAGATCCAGCGTTTCGCCATCGCGGGCCCGCCCCTCAAGGTGAACAACGCGAACTACCTGGTGTCGGCGACCGAGAACAACACCCCGAACCA
>CAZXLQ010000110.1:0-2947 GCA_964641945.1 uncultured Clostridia bacterium | reverse complement strand
ATCATGATGTTCGATACCAGGGAGGGGCTCTACAACGACTCGCTCGCCGACACCGGCGGCACGAGCTGGACGAGCCTCTACATGCCGAATGCGAACAGCCAGCGGGTGCCGGTCAACGGCGTCATGGGCTTGATCGACTTCGATGTGGCGAACTTCCGCCGTCTCATCAACGGAAACTTCGACGGAACGATGCCGAACGGTCTAACGGGCGCGTCACTTCCCGACAATGGCGGGATCGGCTGGATCGTCTACATGTCGGACCGGCGCAACGACCTCGACAACGATGGCGAATACGACGGTGAAAACGTGTACGTCGCGAACGCGACCGACACGACGGGCTTTGCCATCGGCGAAGACGTCAATCGCAGCGGCGCGATGAACCACTCCTACGACAACGCGGGCCTCGGCAACGGCGAATCGGCGACGTACGCAACCGGGCTCGACGCGCCGATCGCGGCGGTCACCGATACGCGCTGGAATCGGCGCGCCTCTCGGCTCGTCAACGGATCGCTGCTCCCGGGCAACCAGTTCAGGGGCTTTACCTACGCAAGCGAACAGGGCGTCTACATCCAGGGCAACTACAACGCCACTGGTGTCACTGCCATCGGCACGCCGACGCCATTCAACCAATACGTCAACGCGGGCGGCGACATGGTTCCGGCCTCGGTCGTGGCCGATGCCGTGTCGATCCTCAGCAACCAGTGGAACGACGGCAAGAGCTTCCGCTGGGCGTTCGATTTCGGCACGACTACCCTGGACGGGCGGTTCCCGACAACGGATACCACCGTGCGCACCGCCCTGCTGATGGGCGATACGATCAGCTTCAACGCCAGCGACGGACCGAATCAGGGCGGAGGCGACCCGCACCTCGCGGGTGGAGTCCACAACTTCAAGCGGTTCCGCGAGAACTGGGACGGACGCACAGTGAACTACTGCGGCTCGCTCATCAACCTGTTCAACAGCATCAACAACAACGGCCCGTTCAAGTGCTGCAACCAGGTGTACCAACCGCCCACCAGAAACTGGGTGTTCGACGAGAACTTCCTCGATCCGCGGCGCCTGCCGCCTGGGACGCCGTTCTTCCAGTACATCAACCTTACCGGGTTCCGTCGCACCTACGTGCAGGACAACTAATTTCGAGCGCCACGTTTCTCGCTCATTCGAGAGCGCTCCGGTTCGCCGGAGCGCTCTTTTTCTTTGGCACACCGAAGCCCCGGTGCGGTCATCCGTTCGAGGGCCGCGGCGTAGACGTTGCCTGCCACGTGCAGTACACTCGGCTGCACCCCTCCTGGAGCACGGCATGAGCGAATCATCGGTCGTTGGACTCTCGGAGTCCCTGCACGACATCGCGGATCATAGAAAAACCGGCGTGCTCCGGCTGAGCGTGAACGGCCGATTCCGCATGGCGTTCTTCGAGGAAGGCGAGCTCGTGTACGTCGTGTCGGACGCTCCGGAAGAGAGCCTTGCCGCCTACTTCACGCGCGCCGGCCGCTTCGAGAGCGCCGCGGAGCGGCTCGTGCTCTTCCAGCTCGAGAAGGAGGTCACCCGCAAGAAGTCGCTGGTCTCGCTCGTGCTAGAACAGAACCTCCGCGATGCCGACACGGTTCGCGTCTGGCTGGCAGACTATGCCTTCGACGTGTTCGGCCGCGCATACGACACACCCGACGCGACGGCGAAATTCACGGGTGGAATTCAGGCGGAACATCCGCTTCCGATTCGGGTCGACGTCAGCCACCTCATCCTCGAGGCAGTGCACAGGATGGAGAACGAGGGGCTCATACGCAGCTTCGTCGGCTCGCTTTCGCAGTGCACGGCTCCGGCCGAGGGCTTCACCGGCCGGCTCACGTCGCTTCCCTTGAGCTTCTTCGACGGTCTCGTCGCGTCACAGATCACGGCCGAGGCTAAGCTCGAGGACCTGCTGATCGTCACCGGCATTCCCGAAGCCGAGGTCCTGAAGGCGCTCGTCGCGCTGCGGCTGAGTGGCGTTATCGAACCATTCCACGAGCGACGGGTTTCCGATACTGACCGGCTGCTGCGGCAGAGGCAGGAAGCGGTGGAGAGCGGCTTCGTCGTGGATTCCGAAACTGCGGCCGCGGCCATCCACATGGCGGCCAGCATGCAGTCCGACGACGATCACGCAGGCGCGCCGATCACGATGGGCGAGTTCGACGGGACGGCGCCTTACGTTCCGCCGGCGCCCGTACAGCGAGGCCACTCGGCGCCGTTGCAATATCCCGCCCCCAGGCCGAGGGGCGATACGGGCCGGTTGAAGCTGCTGGCTTCCGCCTACATCCAGATGGGGGAATCCGAGGCGGCCGCGGGCAACTTTGCCGCTGCGGTTCAGTGCTTCGAGTCGGCGCTGTCCCAGAAACCCAACGACATCGACACGCTCGTGGCGTACGCGCGCGTGCTTGCGAAGCGGCCCGGCGGAATGGCATCGGCCGACAAGGTGCTGCGCCAGGCGAGCGAGCGGAATCCGAGGAGCATCAAGCCGCTCGTCGAATTGGCGCGCCTCTACCACAAAGCGGGAAAGAACGAGGAGGCCGAGGATCTGCTCGACGAGGCGCGACGCATCGAGCCGATCAATGCCGAGATCCGGCGCCTCACCGAGGACATCCGAAAGAGTGCGGGCGGAGGACTGCTTGCGAAGTTCGGGTTCCGGTCGGACTCGAAGGTCAAGGCGCCGCCGCCGAAGCCGGCCGCAGCTTCGAAGCCTCCGTCATCGGCCGGGTCGTACGCCCAGACTCAGGGTGCGGACCTTCCGGCGCACATGAAGTGCCGGAACTGCGGGCGCCCGCTGCAGGGTCAGCTGCGGTTCTGCCGATTCTGCGGGGCGACGCAGTAGAGCGGTCGTTTCCGCGACCGCGGAGCGGTCGATTCCGCGACCGCGGAGCGGTCGAGTCCGCGACGGCAGAGCGGAGGATTCCGCGACCGCGGAGCGGTCGAT
>CAZXLQ010000109.1:0-15112 GCA_964641945.1 uncultured Clostridia bacterium | reverse complement strand
GAGGTCGTGCGTCTCGGGTCGATGACGAAGAGCTTCGCACCGCGGTTGATGGCTTTCAGAACGTGGTGGAAGAAGATCGGGTGAGTCTCGCGGGCATTGCTCCCCCACAGGACGACGACATCCGCCTCCTCCATTTCGCGGTACGAGCTCGTACCGCCTCCCATTCCGAAAACTGTCGCCAGACCGACGACGCTTGGCGCGTGTCAGGTGCGGTTACAGCTGTCGATGTTGTTGCTGCCGATCGCCACCCTGGCGAACTTCTGCGCGTAGAAGTTCATCTCGTTCGTCGTCTTCGAGCAGCTGAAGAGACCGAAGCACTGCGGACCGTGAGCGGAGACCGAGGCTGCAAAGCCCGCGGCCGCGCGGTCGAGGGCTTCGTCCCAGGTCGCCGGTCGGAGCGAGCCGTTGTCGCGAACGAGTGGAGTGGTGAGTCGTCCGAGTCGCTTACGCATGTGTTGCCCTTGCTGGACCGAGATTGACCGAATGGTCCGAGTCTAGGAGCGCGCGGTCGGAATCTCAAGTGGCTCTGTGGCCCTGTGCCTCCGTGTCTCTGTGTGCGGAGCTCTTCAGACGCTTCGCACACAGAGGCACAGAGACACGGAGTCACAGAGTCTGCAGTGGTACACTCCCTCAACTTCACCGGCTAACCGCCGACTACGCTCCAGGAGCTTTCCCCGATGCCTGACACGTTGATTCCGATCCGGGAGATCGCCGAAGGTCTCGGTCTCGGCGAGGACGATTACGACCTCTACGGCAGATACACCGCCAAGCTGAAACTCAGCCTCATCCAGAAGTCCGAGGCACGCCCGCAGGGCAAGCTCATCATGGTCACGGCCATCACCCCGACGAGTTACGGGGAAGGGAAAACCGTCTGCTCGATCGGCCTCGCCCAGGCCATCTGCCGCCACGGTCGGCGCGGCATCCTCACGTCGCGCGAGCCCTCGCTCGGTCCGATCTTCGGCGTGAAGGGTGGCGCGACCGGCGGCGGACGCGCACGGGTCGTCCCGTCGCACCAGATCAACCTGCATTTCACGGGCGACTTTCACGCGATCACGTCGGCGCACAATCTGCTCGCCGCGGCGATCGACGCGCACATCCACCACGGCAATGCGCTCGACCTCGACGTCAACAACATTGCGTGGCCGCGCACGCTCGACATGAACGACCGCTCGCTGCGAAAGCTCGTCGCGGGTATCGGCGGAAAGGCCAACGGCGTGCCGCGCGAGACGGGCTTCGTCATCACTGCGGCCTCCGAGATCATGGCGATCCTCGCGCTCGCGACGTCGCGTGCCGACCTTCGGCTCCGCCTCAACAACATCGTCGTCGGTTACGATCGCGCCGGAAATCCGGTCCGGGCCGAACAGCTGGGCGTCACCGGCGCGATGATGGTCGTGCTGGCCGAGGCGCTTCAGCCGAATCTCGTGCAGACGCTCGAGAACACGCCGGCGTTCGTACACGCCGGGCCGTTCGGCAACATCGCGCACGGCACGAGCAGCGTGCTTTCTCAGCGGATCGCATTGGGACTCGGCGATTACGTGGTGAACGAGTCGGGTTTCGGCGCGGACCTCGGCGCGGAGAAGTTCTTCGACATCGTGATGCCGATGTCCGGCCACGTGCCGGCGGCGGCGGTCCTCGTCGCCACGGCCCGCGCGCTCGCCGCGCACGGTGCGGCCGCACCAGGGGAGACCGGGCCGGCTGCCGTGGAGCGGGGGCTTCCGAACCTCGCGCGCCACGTCGGTAACATGAAGAAGTTCAACGTGCCGGTGGTCGTCGCAATCAACCGTTTCCCGACCGATACCGAAGAGGAGCTCGGCGTCATCGAGGCCTTCTGCGAGCGCGAAGGCGTCGAGTGCTCGCGGGTGGAGGTCTACCAGCGCGGGGGCGAAGGCGCGATGGACCTCGCGGCGAAGGTCATGGCGGCCGCGGACGCGCCGCGCGAACAGCAGGCGAGGTCGCTCTATCCGCTCGAGATGCCGCTCGAGAGGAAGATCGAGACGATCGCGACAGAGATTTACGGGGCGGACGGCGTGGACTTCGAGGCCGGCGCGCGGCGAAAATTGAAGAAGTTCACGGACATGGGATTCGGAAACATCCCCGTCTGCATCGCGAAGCCGCAGTCGTCGTTCACCGACAATCCGAAGGCGCTGAATGCGCCGACGGGGTGGAGGCTGACGATCAGCGACGCGAACCTGTCGGCGGGCGCCGGATTCGTTGTGGCGATCGCGGGGTCGATGATGCTGATGCCGGGGCTGCCGAAGGTCCCGCACGCGACGAAGCTCGACCTGACGGATGACGGAGAGATCGTGGGGATGGACTGGTAGGTTTTTGCGACTTTGCGAGACCTTGGCGTCTTTGCGAGAAACGCCAGCTCGAGATGGTGATTCCCGCAAAGACGCCAAGGTCTCGCAAAGACGCAAAATAACGAGCGGTCACTTCCCGCCAGTTGCGTATGTCCGATTCCCCCCACGACATCACCCTCCTCCTCCGCAGCGTCCGCCGCGGCGACCGGGATGCGGTGGATCGTCTGCTCCCCCTCGTCTACTCCGAATTGCGCCGCATCGCCGGAGGCTACCTCCGTTCCGAGCGGACCGGCCACACACTCCAGCCGACCGCCCTTGTCCACGAGGCCTACCTACGGCTCGTCGACCAGCGCGACGTCGAGTGGGAGAGCCGCGCGCACTTCGTCGCCATCGCCGCAAAGACCATGCGTCGAATCCTTGTCGATCACGCCCGGGCACGGGCGGCGTCGAAGCGGAGCGGCGGATCCACGCGTGTGGAATTACTCGATGCCCTGGCCTCCGTCGAGCAGCGCGACGTTGACCTGATGGACCTCGATGCCGCGATCCGGAAGATGGAAGAGATGGATCCCCGTATGGCCCAGGTCGTGGAACTGAAGTACTTCGGCGGCCTGACCAATCCCGAGATCGCCGAGGTGTTGTCGATTTCAGCTGCAACCGTCGATCGAGAGCGCGCAATCGCGACTGCCTGGCTGCGTCGCGAATTGGGCGGCTAGCGCACACGCGAACACTCGTGCGACTCGGTTCAAGGGCTCATGCAATTCATTTGAGGCGACCGGCCCGCAATTCTCGCGTTACGAGTCGGAGCGACCATCCGATCCGCTCCGCACTCCGCAACGAGGAGCCGACCCGTGAATGCGCCCCCCGCGTCACTAGAGTCCGTATTGCGACCGGCTGCCGAACGGCCGTCGTGGCGACGACCGCTCGGCAACCGGCGGCTTGTCGCAAGCGCCTCGCGGTTCAATAATCTCGACGGATCTCTCCGTTCAGTCACTCCGCCTGGAGCTTCCAACATCGTGACCAAAGAGCAGTGGCAGAAGGTGAAGAGCCTGATGACGCTTGCGCTCGAGCAGCCGCCCGAGTCGCGTCGCGTCTTCCTGCGCGAGGCCGCAGCCGATGACGCGGAACTGCTCGACGAATTGAACGCCCTGCTTGATGCCTACGACAGGCCGGACGGCTTCTCGCTGGACGATCCCATTCCGCTGCCGACCAACTGGAGCCCGATCGAGGACGTCTTCCCAGATTCGAAGGACTCTGGCTCGACATATACGAAGATCTGCTCGCGCTGCCATTCCCGCTACGGCCCGCTCGTCTTTGTCTGTCCTCAGGATGGCGAATCGCTGGCCGACGACCCATCTGCTCTCGTGGGCGTCACGCTCGACGGCCTGTACCAAATCGAGTCGCTGATCGGTCAGGGGGCCATGGGTCGCGTCTACAGCGCGCGTCACGCCCTGCTCCGCGACAGGGTGGCCATCAAGGTGCTTCGCAGCGACCTTGCGCTCAACGCCGAGTTCGTCCGGCGGTTCATGCGAGAGGGGCGCGCCGCGCGCGCGATCAGCCATCCGAATGCCGTCACAGTTCACGACCTGCGTACGACGACCGACGGCCTGACCTACATGGTCCAGGAGTACATCGACGGGCGAACGTTGCGCGACGAAACGACGCCGGGAAACCCGATGCCTGTAAGCCGCGTTCTCGAGATCCTCGGGCCCGTCGCCGCCGCGCTCGACGAAGCGCACTCGCACGGCGTCGTCCATCGCGACCTCAAGCCCGAGAACGTGATCATCGGAACGTCGGGTGGAAAACGGGTGGTGAAGGTCACCGACCTCGGCATTGCCAAGCTCCACGACACCGCGGACGTCGTTCACGACGTTCAGTCCGAGTTGACCATCCCTGGCCAGATCATGGGCACGCCCCAGTACATGTCACCCGAGCAGTGGGGCGCCCC
This sequence comes from uncultured Clostridia bacterium, assembly GCA_964641945.1. Taxonomy (GTDB): domain Bacteria; phylum Acidobacteriota; class Blastocatellia; order UBA7656; family JADIYM01; genus JADIYM01. The sequence goes on along the minus strand of CAZXLQ010000109.1, from coordinate 10,867 downwards.
ACCTGACGACGGAGGCCCGGAGATCGATTCGCGCGCGGATGTCTACAGTTTCGGGGTGATGGCATTCGAGCTCCTTGCCGGCCGGAAACCGTTCGAGGGAATGTCGGTGCGGCAGCTGTGCCTGGCGCACTTGTCGCGACCGGCTCCGGACGTTCGCGAGTTCGCCCCCGACGTATCGGAGTCCGTGGCGCTTGCCGTCGGCCGCGCACTTTCGAAGGAACGATCGGCTCGCCAGGCGACCTGCGGCGAGCTGGTCGAGCAGCTTCGAGGATCGGCGCAGTTGCAGCCGGCAACTGATTCGCGCAACAGATGGCTCGCCGTCGCCGCGGCCGTAGTGCTGGTGGCGGCCGTCGTAACGGGTGCGTTCCTGTCACGCAGGGAAACGGCGTCCGCACCCGTCGCGTCGGCGCCGGCGCCGCCACCGGCGGCTTTGCCCTTCGCGGTCGAATGCAGCGCGGTGATCCAGAAGTACCGTGACGGGACGGCATTGAAAGAGCCGATGTCGATCGCCATCGACAAGACGCTTGTCGTCGAGCAGGGAGACCGCTTCCAGATGACGCTGTCGAGCCCTACGGCTGGCTTTCTGTACGTGCTCAACGAAACGGCCGGGGAGCGGGCGTCCGCGGACCTGCGTGTTCTCTATCCCGTGAGCTGGGCCAATGACGGCTCGGCGCGGCTTGTAGCGGCGCAGCAGGCCGCTCTTCCACCTGCCGGGTCGAACTGGATCGAATTCGACGGGGAGCGCGGAACGGAGGCCTTCTGGATTGTGTGGTCGGTCGAGGAACTGCCGGAGCTCGCCGGGATCGGCGCGTCTGCCAATCCCCGAGACCGCGGGATCGTCGATTCGGCCCGCGCAGCCGCGATCCGAAACATGCTGTCGTCCGTGCGCCCGGCGGCCGCGGCGGCCGAAGATTCAAGGACGGTGATTCGTGGCGAATCCAGCCCGCTCGTTTACCGTCTCGAGATTCAACACTACTGAGGAACACCATGGGCATTCGAATGCGACGCCTGACATCGACTGCTGCTCTCGCGCTTTCGGCGGCGCTTGCCCCCGGACTGCAGATCGCGCCCGCGGTCAGCGCACAGTCCGCGAGCGGCGACGAGCTTCGCGGGGCGAACTACGTGTACGCGCGTCCGCGCAGCCGGACCGCGAAGGCACAGCCGCGCGCGAAGTACAGGCGCAAGTCCGGCAAAGTCGAAGTCCCGGACCTTGCAGATGCGCGCATCGGCGTGACGCTGTGGCGAGCGGAGGCCTTCGAGGGAGTTGACCGGTCCGGAACGCGCGACATCGTGCAGGTGGGGTCGAAAACGTCGGCCTGGACGCTCGCGCGTGTCGCGTCCGACGACGAGCTCGACACAGGCGAGATGTTTCGTGTCGGGATCGAGACATTGCGAAGCGGCTACCTTTACGTCGTGAACCGCTCGGTGCGGGCCGACGGCAGCACGGGCGATCCTTATCTCATCTATCCGACCCGCCGGATTCGCGGAGGCGACAATCGCGTGATCGCCGGACGGATGATGATGATACCCACGCCGCCCGACGAGCCGCCGTTCCAGGCGACGGATCCGTACGGCGACGTCGTCGGGGAAGAGTTGATCATCGTCGTGTCGCCCGAGCCGCTCGACATTGAGACACGCGAAGACCGGTACCGCTTCGATACAGCGAAGCTCGATACGTGGGTACGGGACTGGAGCGCTCCGACGGAGTCCTTCGAGCTCGTTGGAGGCGCCGGTATGTTCTACACGAGGGTAGAGAAGGCGGCGGCAACCAATCCGAAACGACTGCTGACGACGGCGGAGCCGCTTCCCCAGCTCGTGCATCGCATTGCCGCGAAGGCCAGCGAACCGATGCTCGCGCGCGTGGTCGTCCGGATTCGCCAGCCCCAGGCGAAACGGTAACCAGGCGAATGGAGGCCCCCCATGCGCTCGACAATCTCAGCTGTTCTCGTTGCCGGCCTGACGTGTATGGCCATCGCCGGTCCCTGGAATCCAGCGCTCGCAGCAACGCAGGCGGCGGCGACTCGGGCCGAGACCAGGACTGAGGAGAGGCTGGAGGCCGGCGTACCCGTGACGCGCCGGATACGCGCGGGCGAGAGTCATTCGTTCATGGTGCGTCTGATGGCCGGTGACTTCGCGGATCTACGGGTCGAGCAGGCTGGCTCGGATGTTGCGGTTACGGTGCTCGATCCTGCGGGCGCCAGGGTCCTCGCCGTCGACAGTCCGAACAGCGTCTACGGACCGGAGCCTGCCGCCCTGGTTGCAGGCATTGGAGGCGACTTCAGAATCGAGTTGAGCGCGCCGGATCGAGGGGGAGGCTCCTATGAGCTGCGCCTGCTCGCGGTGCGCGGCGCAACGGCCGCGGATCGCACCTGGGTCGCCGCCGTCGAGGCGCTTTCCGCCGCGTCGAATCTCGTTGTGGCGCGCTCGTCGGCGGAAGCAGTAGAGAAAGCGGAAAGCGCGCTCGAACTCGCACGATCGTGCCGGGGCGACGGCGCGCCAGAGATCGTCCCGTTTCTCGAGGTCGCCGGACGCGCGTACGGCGGCGCCCAGAAGTACGACAAGGCCGTCGCCCTGATCGGGCAGGGACTGGCCATCGCCGAAAAAGCTTACGGCACTGCCGATCCGCGGCTTGCGTGCACGCTGGTGGCGCTCGGATCGACACTGACCAGTCAGCTCAAGCACGCGGAGGCGCAAGCGGCATTCGCGAGGGCCGTCGAAGTGCTCGAGCGGGCGTACGGTGTCGACAATCCGGCCGTCGGCGATGCCGTAGCCGCGCTGGCTGGCTCGCTCGCCAACCAGGGCAGGCTTGCCGACGCAACGCCGCATTACGTCCGGTCGCTCGCGATGGCCGAGAAACTGTTCGGTCCCGATCATCCGGAAGTCTCGACGCGATGCGAGGACCTGGCTCTCAACTATCAGAAGCGCGGAATGCGTGACGAGGCCGAGTCCGTGTTCCTGCGAGCGATCGCGATCCGTGATCGTCAGGGAGATGAAAACACGAGGTTCGCGACGCTCATTCATCGATACGGCGTCCTTCTGCTTCAGCGCGGCCAGTACGTCAAGGCAGAGCCGGTTTTCCGCCGCGCGCTCGCGATGCGCGAGAAGCTGCTGCCGCCCGACAACGTCTACATCGGCCAGACGAGCGACGAGCTGGGCGACGTGTATTACAACCTCGGCAACTTTGCTGAGGCCGAAAAGCTGATCGGCCGCGCCCTCGCCATCCGCGAGAAGGCCCACGGCCCCGAGCATCCCGACGTGGCGCAGACGCTGATGCACCTGGGTCTCGTCGTCCAGGCGATGGGGCAGTACTCGAGGGCCGAGCCGCTGCTTTCGCGTGCACTTGCCATCCGCGAGAAGCTGTTCGGTCCCGACGACGGGGCGGTGGCCGACTCGTTGAGCGGGCTCGGCGTCCTTTACCACTATCGGGGTGAAAACATCCGGGCGATTCCGATCTTCGAGCGGTGCATCGCGATCAACGAAAAGGCCCGCGGGCCGGAGAGCATGGCTGTGGGTTTGCAGCTCAACAACCTCGGGGCGTGTTACCGGGAGCTCGGCGAGTTCCGGAAGGCCGACGAGGCACTCCGTCGGGCGCTTCCGATTGTGGAGAAGGCGATCGGTGCAAACCACTCCACCGTTGGAATCATGCTCTCGAATATCGGCGTGCTCGAGAACCGGATGCAGAGGCTCGCCGAGGCCGAGGCGACGTTCAAACGGATGATCGCGATCCTGGAGCAGTCCGTCGGCTCAAATGGATACTACTTGTCCATCGGTCTACAGAACCTCGCCGAGACCTACAGGATGCAGGGACGTCTCGACATGGCCAGGCCGTTGCTCGAGCGCGCGGTCGCCATCCAGGAGGCGTCGGAAGGAAACAGGTCGGGCTTTGCCGGCGTCGCGTTGATCAGTCTGTCGAGCATCTACCGCGAGAGCGGCGACATTCGCAGCGCAATCGAGGCCAGCTCGAAGTCATATGAGGGGCTCGAGAGAGCATTCGGTTCAGTCCATCCCTGGGTGGCTTCGAGCCTCGCAAGCCTGGCATTCGCTCACGCGGCGGACGGAAACTTGCGCAAGGCGCTCGACTGCCTTTCGCGTGCCAACGAAGCTCGCGACCGGGTCATCGCGCATAACCTGTCGTCCGGGTCCGAGCGAGCCAAGCGCGACTATTTGAAATATGCGTCGAAGGAATTCGAGGCGACCATGTCGCTGCAGGCGCTGAACGCCCCGGCCGACCCGATGGCGCTTCGTCTTGCAGTTCAGACGCTGCTTCGACGCAAGGCAATCGCGCTCGACGTGATGACGGACGCATTGGAGAACCTTCGTCGGAACGCGGCTCCCGAGGACGCAGCACTTCTAGGCGACCTGCAGGACGCCCGCGCCCAACTCGCCAGCCTCTCGGTGAGGGGGCCTGGCGCGGAGAGCGTGGATACATACAAGGCGAAGGTCAAGGCTCTGAGCGACAGGGTTGACGCACTCGAGTCCGACGTCAGCCGGCGCAGCTCCCGTTACCGCGTGTCGTCCGAGCCAGTCACGATCGACGCCGTGAGGAAGGCCATTCCGGACGGCGCCGTCCTGGTCGAATTCGCCTCGTTCCGCGCCTTCAATCCACGCGGCGGCGAGAACACGAGCTTCGGAAATGGCCGCTACGCCGCCTACGTGCTGTCGAACGTCGCCGAGACGCGCTGGGTCGACCTCGGCGACGCCGAGCCGATCGACGCCCTTGTTTCACGCCTGCGCCAGTGCCTCGCAGACCCGAAGCGGAAGGACGCCCGCTCGATTTCGCGCGAACTCGACAGATTGCTGATGGAGCCCGTGCGGAAGTTGTGCGGCTCGACCACGCGGCTGCTGCTCTCGCCGGACGGACCGTTGACGCTGGTTCCGTTCGCGGCACTCGTCGACGAGCGCGGCAGGTACCTCGTCGAGACGCACACGATCTCCTACCTGACGAGCGGACGAGACCTGCTGCGCGGCCCGTTGCGGGACGGCGCACCTGGGCGGCCAACGATCCTGGCCAACCCGAACTTCGGAGACGCGTCGGATCTGGCGACGGCGACCGGCACGCGCGACATCGTGCAGGCCGGCAGTCTCGTGTTTTCGCCCTTGCCCGGTACGATGGAGGAGGCTCGCCAACTGGCGACGATCCTCCCGGGGGCACTCGTGTTGTCCGACGCCAATGCAACCGAAGCAGCAGTAAAGCAGGTGCACGGTCCGCAGGTGCTGCACGTCGCCACGCACGGGTTCTTTCTGGATCGGAATCCGGACGAAGTGATCGAGACGAATCCCATGGTGCGCTCGGGCCTCGCGCTCGCGGGCGCGAACGCTCGCAGCAACGGGGCCGAAGACGGGGTGCTCACGGCGCTCGAGGTAGCCGGGCTCGACCTGGCCGGCACCGAGCTCGTGGTCCTCTCGGCGTGCAACACGGGAGTCGGCGACGCGCGCTCGGGCGAGGGCGTTTCGGGCCTGCGCCGCGCCCTGTTGCTCGCCGGCAGCGAAAGCCAGGTCATCAGCCTCTGGCCGATCGCCGACCGTGCAACGCGGGAACTGATGGTCGCCTACTACAGGCGGCTGCTCGCCGGAGACGGGCGCACTGAAGCGCTTCGCCAGGTGCAGTTGAGGATGCTCAGGTCGAGAGGCACGCGTCATCCGTTCTACTGGGCGGGATTCATCCAATCGGGCGCGTGGACTCCACTCGACGGGATTGCAACTGCTGACCAGCCAGCCGTACGGTAGGCCAATGGCTGCGCGTACAGATTCATCAGTCGCCCTAAGTCAGACAGGACGGGTGCTGGTCGCCATCGGCCTGATGCTCGTGCTGTTCTCTGACGGCGCGCGCGCTCAGGACCCTGCGCCGCCGGAGCCCGAGGCCGTCGTCAAGGCCCGGGCGGCCTTCGAGCGGGCGACGAATTTCGCGGCCGACGGAAAGATGCGCGAGGCGCTCGGGCCCGCCGAGGAGGCGGTTGGCCTCTTCGAAAAGGCATTCGGTCCTGATCACGAGGAGCTCATCGCACCGCTCGTCGTCGCCTCGAACATGCGGCGTGACGTCGGCGATCTGCGAGGAGCCGAGGCGCCGCTGCTCAGGGCCCTCGCGATTGCGGAGCAGAGGCTGGGCGAAGACAACAAGCTCACCTGTACGGTGCTCAACAACGTTGGCGTGCTTTACCGAATGCTCGGGATGTACGGGAAGGCGCGGCCATTCTACGAACGGGCGCTCGAGGCCAGAAAGCGTGTTCTCGGGCCCGGGGCTGAGGACACCGGACAATCGCACACGAACCTCGGCATCCTTCTCCGCGAGATTGGCGAATACGAGAACGCGTCCACTCATTTGCGCCGAGGTGCGGACATTGCCGAGCGCTGGTACGGCTTCAACCATCCGACCACGGGTGTCAGCATTGGCACATTGGCCATGCTCGCGAATTCGCAGGGCAACTACAGCGAAGCCGATCGACTGTATCGGAGAGCCCTCGAAATTCACGAAAAGACACTTGGTCCCGAACACCGCACGACGCTCATCACCCTGAACAACCTCGCGAACTTCCTGGTCTCGACGGGAGCGTACGACGAAGCCACGCCGTTGCTCGAGCGACTGCTGGATACTCGAATGAGGATCTTCGGACCGGAACATCCGGAAACACTCGCGGCGATCGCCAACTTCGGGTCGCTGTTCATGGTACGCGGCGATGCGGCGCGGGCCCGTCCGCTTTACGAGCGTGCGCTCGAGATCGGGAAGAAACTCTACGAATCCGACAGCGAAAAGCTGGCGAGGGCTTACCTTGCGATGGCAAATCTCGAGTTGATCGAAGGTCGCCTCGATGCTGCAGAGTCGAGCGTTCGCAAGGCACTGGAGGTCCGGGAGAAGCAGCTTGGGTTGGACAACCCGAACGCGGCCGCGTGTCTCGCCACGCTTGGTTCGATATACCTTGCGCGCAAGGACTTCGCGTCGGCCCGGAGTTACCTCGAGCGCGCCGTGGCGATCGACGAGCGAACCCTCGGGCCCGAACATCCGACGTCGGTGTCCGCGCTTCGGGCGTGGGGCGAACTTCTCTGGGCTACCGGACGAACAGCGGATGCCGTCGAAGTGCAGCGCCGCGCGAACGACGCCCGCGAGCGAGAGTTGATCCGGAACCTGACGACGGGCTCCGAGCAACGGAAGCTCTCGTACCTCGAACTGACGGCGGACGAGCTCGACCGGACCATTTCGCTCCACCAGTTCGCGGCGTCGTCGAATGCACTGGCGGCCCGCGCCGCGCTCGAGATCGTCGTTCGCCGTAAGGGACGCGCCCTCGATGCGATGACCGGGCAGCTCGAGTCGCTGAGGCGACGATCGTCCCCCGAGGACCGCGCGCTCCTCGGGGAACTGGCCACAGTCCGGGCTGAATATGCGCGCCACGCGCTTTCCGCAGTGAATACATCGGACGAGACGACATTCCGCTCCGAGCTCGACCGGCTCCAGCGCCGCGTCGACGAGTTGGAAGCGGTCGCCGCTGCCTGCAGCGCCGAGTTCCGCGCGAGTACATTGCCGGTCACGCTGGATGCCGTCCGCGAGGGCCTGCCGTCCGATGCAGTGCTCGTTGAATTCGCGACCTACAGGCCTTATGACCCGAACCGGCGGACGTTCGCACCACATCGATACACGGCATACGTGCTCGACAATTCTGGCACCGTGAAATGGGCTGACCTCGGTCCGGCGGCTGAAATCGACGTTCTCGTGGCGGCACTCCGGTCGCAACTGCGCACGACGGCTGGCGAACGGGGACTTCGCACGACGGCGCGCTCTCTGGACGAAAAGGTGATGCGGCCTGTACGCCGGCTTGTGGGCAAAGACCGGAAGCGCCTGCTTCTGTCGCCCGACGGCGCGCTGAATCTCGTGCCATTTGCCGCGCTCGTCGATGAACGAGGTCGATATCTCGTTGAAACTCTCGAGGTCGTTTACCTGACGAGCGGGCGCGAGCTGCTTCGGCTGCGACCTGGCGGACCGGGACTGCGAGGCGGTTCTGCCGAGATCGTGGCCAACCCTGACTTTGGTCTCTCTGCCATCGGCGACGGTCCGCGCTTCGAGTTTCGACCGCTGCCTGAGACCGAAACCGAAGCGCGAGAGCTCGGGCGCCTCTTTCCGGCGGCAACGGTGCTGACCGGAGCGCAGGCGACCGAATCCGCGCTCAAGCGCATGAGTGGACCATCGATCCTGCACATTGCCACGCACGGTTTCTACCTGGATTCTGACGAAGAATCGGCCTCGACTGCCGCGACGCGGCGACAGTGGGAGGCCACCCGCGACGTAGTCCAGATCGCCGCCGCCGCGCCGCCGGCTCCGGGCTCGATTGTTGCGGCTACGCGCGCACCGCTCCTGCGTTCGGGGCTCGGGCTGGCCGGCGCCAACCGCAAGGCCGTTGAAGGACAGGACGATGGACTGCTGACGGCGCTCGAAGTTGCGGGGCTCGACCTGTGGGGCACTGAGCTCGTCGTGCTCTCGGCCTGCGATACGGGTGTGGGTCAGGTGAGCAGTGGAAACGGCGTTTATGGCCTGCGCCGCGCGTTGACGCTCGCGGGCGCCGAGGCGCACGTCTCGAGCTTGTGGGCGGTATCCGACCTCAGCACGCGCGAGCTGATGGTGGCGTTCTACGGGGAATTGCTTGCCGGGAGTGGGCGGTCAGAGGCCCTGCGGACGACGCAACTGCGAATGCTGAAGAATCCGCGACGCAGCCACCCGTTTTACTGGGCCGGGTTCGTTCCGTCGGGAGCCTGGTGGCCGCTGTCGACGGCCGGTCCGGCCACCGCGAGGCCGGAGAGATAGGGCGGACCGTCCGCAGCCGCACCGCGGGGTCCCCGTTCCTCGAGCCGCGAGCGGTAGCGAAGAGGTTTCAATCTGGTGGGAGCAAGGGAGTCGACCGACACGGCCTCGAAGCGGTAGCCACAAGACTTGAGCCGGAGCGGTCCGGATCCGAAAAGCGCCGAAGGCGCGAAAGAGCCTGAGCCCACGGCGCAAGCCGTGGGAACTGCGAAAGATGAGACGAAAGCCCCGCAGGGGCGATACAAGAAGGACGCGCGTCCTCGAAGGCCTTGTATCGCCCCTGCGGGGCTCTATCGGCTCCAATCGGACAACCCACGGCCTGCGCCGTGGGCCGGAGGCTCTGTCGCGCCTACGGCGCTTTTCGGAGGCCAGTACGACATACTCCGGCATAAGCTCGTCCCACGTCCTCGAATTCCGTTCGGCGTGTCTTGCTTCCTAGCGCGTAGCGGTTTCGTTCAGCGAGCTTCCCACGGACGGTGCCTGCATTCGCAGTTTCGTCGCTACCGAAGGCCATTGGTCATTGGAACCGTTCGACCGTCCGTAGGACGCTCGCTATCGCTCGCGGCTCAAAAAACGGGGGCCAACCGCACCGTGCACTACCGGGCCGGGCGCCAGGCCAGGTCCCCATTACCGTTGACTATCGCTCTCGAGGACCACAGTGCGATCCGTTTAACGCGCTCATCAATAAGCACTTACAAACTTCTTGACTGAACTTCCATCGGCGTGCTAGTTTCCGTTTGTCAGTACTTACTTACTTAACGAGTCGAAGGATACGCGTGACGCTACCCATTCATCATCACGAAGAGGCCGCTCCTAGAATGCGGGCCGACGCGCGGAGGGAGCAGCTGATAGGCGTCGCCGTCGGGCTTTTCTCGCGCAAGGGCTTCTCCGGCACCACGACCAAGGAGATCGCGGCTGCCGCTGGCGTCACCGAGGCACTCATCTTTCGCCATTTTCCGACGAAGGATGCGCTCTACGACGCCATCCTGAGGTGGCGCGTCGAAAAGTGCGGGACCCAGAACTGGCTCGAGCTCCTGCAGCCACTTGCGGACAACCGTGATGACGACGGGATCATTCGTGCGGTCACATCCGGACTGCTCGAATTCCATCGCGAGAACGTCGACTTCCTCAGACTGATGTTCTTCGCCGTGCTCGAGAACCACGAGCTCGCCCAGAGCTTCCGCGAGAGTCAGATCCGGCCGGTGTACGAGTTCCTCACGAACTACATCTCGATGCGGCAGCAGGAAGGTGCGTTCAAGCCGCTCGACCCCGGAACTACCGTCCGTGCGATCTTCGGGGCGCCATTTTATCACTCGATCGTCAACAACCTCTTTCACTGCAACATGCTGCAGGTCAGCGACGAAGTAGCCGTAGACACGTTCGTACGGCTCGCACTCGATGGTCTCAGGGTACCGAAAGACCAGACGGAAGGATAAGAATCGTGTCAAACGCCGTGATGGAAGAACCTCCACGCCTCGAAAGCAATATCGGACTCGACCCGGCCGTGGATGCGCCGGCGCATACGTCCAATCGGACGCGCAACGTCCTGATAGCCGCCGGGCTTGGCCTGGCGATCCTGGCCACCATCTATTACTTCGGGATACGGGGGCGAGCGGCAGGCTCGACAGCCGCCGCACCCTCGTCTGCCGCCGCGGCGCCTCTGACCGTTTCGACCGCCAAGTCTGTGACGCGAGAGATTCCGTCATACGTCGAGGCAAGCGGCTCGCTCATCGCCTTCGAATCGACCGACGTCGCGCCCCTCGTGCCCGGGAAAATCACTGAGACGCCGGTCAACGAAGGCCGATTCGTGCGGCGCGGCGACGTCCTCGCGCGAATGGACGACCGGGATGCGAAGCTGCGCGTCCAGCAGGCCGAGGCGGCGGTGAAGCAGGCCGAGGCGGCGGTCAAGCAGGCGAAGGAAACCCTCGGGATGTCGGCCGGGGCGTCGGATCCTACGCTCGTCGCGGAGGTCGAATCCGCACGCGCCACCTGGAAACTCGCCGAAGTCAACGAGCGACGGTACGCGAACCTTCTGAAGTCGGGCGACGTCTCGCAGGCCCAGTACGACGAATACAAGGCCCG
>CAZXLQ010000108.1:0-15173 GCA_964641945.1 uncultured Clostridia bacterium | reverse complement strand
TCTATGTGACGGGCTCTCGGCCACCCGCCTGGTCGAATTGCGCTTCCGAGAAGGTCCCGCTCGCCAGAAGCCCAAGAAGCCTTGCAGCAAGCGGTTCCGGTCCGTCCGCAACGATGTCAGTGACGAGGCAACCCAGAGTTCCGCTAAAGAAGGCTGCCGCGTCTCGGCACACCTGTGCGTCGTTTCCCGAGTGGCTGAGCGAGACAGCTACAATTGGCCGTTGCGTGATTGCCTCGACAACGCGCATGTGCCGCAACAGGACCGCCAATCCGAACGGGTCGTCCGCCGGGATCGATTCGTGCGCCGGGGCGTGCTGGAGTACGACAGCATCCGGTCGGGCCGTCGTCAGGAGTTCCAGGTCGCACGAATGAGCGGGATCGAGGAGCCCCCCTCGGCCTTCCAGAACGAGCACGTCCGGCGAGGCCGTCTCGCACGCGTCGAGCATCGTGGCCTCGAGCTCTCCGGAAACGTGCCCCTGCGGCACGCTGTCCAGAATCGTCGTGTGTGCAATGCCCTGAAACCACGCAAGCTGGCTCGTGCCAATCAGTTCGACTCGAACCCCTGCCCGGCGAAGCGACTGCATCAGACGGACGGCCGTAATGATCTTTCCGCCTACGGCGTTCGTGCCGACGACGGCCACTCTGAATACGCGCAATGCCTCCACCTGGCCGGTGTACTGCCTGTATGAACCGTCGGCCCTTGGCCGTCCAACACTGCGCATTCGAGCGCCGCTCATCATCGCGATACCGGGAAACTCGGCATCGTCGTGCAGGAAAGGTCGCAGCGCGCTGTCGACATGCATCCCGAGCCGCAGTGCCTCCGCGATCGACTTGCGGAACCGCGACTCGAGTCGACCGTCGTCGGGATCGAGGCCAATGACGAAGTAGTCCGGTTGAACGCCGAGTCGGTCGATAGCCTGACGCACGCCCTCGAAGACTGGGACGTCGCTGGCCGCACCTTCGACGATCGCTCCGGCACTCAGGCCGCTCTGACGACTGTCGATCACGCCTAGAATCTCGTAGCGTTCCCCCAGCCTGACCAGCGTATTCGCGGTCTTTCCCCGGGGCGTTCCGAATGCGCCTTCGCAGAAAACCAATGCGGTTCCGTCCATGGCCTAACCGAAGTCGAACAAATCGCCGAGAAATGACTTGCGCTTCGGCTTGCCAGCCCGGTCGTACCTATCTCCGCCGGACTTGCCACGGCGTGATTCGTATCTGTCGCCCGGTCCGGCGGTTTCCTCCATCGACGATCGCTCGACGATCTTGTCGAGCTCGCCGCGATCGAGCCACACGCCGCGGCATTTCGGGCAGTAGTCGATCTCCACCCCGCTTCTTTCCGACATCGTCAACTCAACAGCACAGACCGGGCAGTTCATTTCCTCTCTCCCCCAGACGAAGCTCTTTTCCCGCAACGCGTCAAGTTATAGGCGCGATCCGAGTCGATGACAATTAGGAAGTATTGACCTGATAGATCGAAATAACCGATATGTATTCTGGTAATCGGTCGGCTTGGGGCAGTGATCGTGAAATCGACTTTGGTAGGGTTCGAGGGTCGACTCAGCAGGCTGACTCACTCATAAGCGCAGCGTCGCCATACCCTTCACTGGCAGACGAACCCCGACATGGATCTCAGAGATCTGTGTTGATCTGTCTTCATCTGTGGACTGTCACGGCGATCGGGTCGTGATCCGAAACGCGGCGGCCGTCGTCGTCCACGAGGCCGGTGATCGTCAGTGGATGCGACGGAGCAAGTCCGCGGCCGGCGAACCAGTCGAGACGCATGGGGAGCTTCCGGTCCAGACGGTCGATGCGCTTAAGGACGTAGCGTGCTACTGGCCTCGGCAAACGCTCGGCGTCTTCGAGCGAGTCGATCGCCTCGACGATAGTGACGTCGTCGGTGTTCCACCCTTCGATCCGGAATCCGCCGCGCGCCAATTCGAGGAACAGCGGCTCTCGCGAGACCGGATTTCGCAGCTCCGCCTTCAGCTTGTCGACGTCTCCGAGCAGTCGAAGCGTTCCGGCCAGCGTCCGGGCCAGCGTCCCGCGCGGAAAAGTGCCCGAGTTGAGGTCGCCGGCCACCACCGCAGGCCCGCCGGGTGGCAATGCACCTACCACATCGCGGATCTGTCTGGCGCGACACGCCGGGGTATTGCGAACCTCGAGGTGCGTGCCAGCCAGAAATATCGGTCCGGCAGCCGTGTCGAGCGTTGCGACTACGGCAACTCGCCTTCCGTAGCGCTTCTCTTCGAACTCGAACGGCTCGAAGCAGTTGGTGAGCGGTACGGCGCGTACGTCGCCGAGCGCGTAGCGCGAGAGGATCGCGTTGCCCTGCAGGGCTTCGGCGTTGTCGCCGGGCGCTTCGAGCTCGGCTCCCACGCCCTTCGTGAGCTCCAGATGCGCCGGCGCGAATACCCACGTGAAACCGAGCCAGTCCGCCAGGTCGCGCGCGACGTGGCGATTTGACGTACGCGCCATGCCGACGTCGACTTCGTTGAGGAAGATGACGTCGGCCTGGACGAGGTCGGGATGGGTGACCAACTGCTCGGCAATCCCCTGGAATCGCAGTCCCTTTTCGATGTTCCACTGGACGAGCCGCAGGACGTCGGGCGCAGGTCCGGACGATTGCGGCGAGCCGCCGCACTGTGGGGTACCGAGCAGAGTGTCGAGCTCGACGCGGTGACGCTGGAAGAAGCTCGACGCGCGCAGCTCATCGATGCGATCGAACTGACGAAGCCCTTCGACGAGGTGGCCGGTTTCCACGACGACGCACTATGGCCCGAAATGCCGTGTGCCGCAAACCGCTGGCGTCGGGCGCATTCCGGGCGGCACGCGGTATACTGGCCGCCGCATGAATTCAGAAGTGACGGACTCTCTGTGGCGGATCGGCTTCATCCTCCTGCTCGTTGGACTGACCGCGTTCTTCGTCGCGGCGGAATTCGCACTCGTGGGAGTTCGCAAGACGCGCGTCGAATCGCTCGCTCGTACCGGGAGCCGGCCGGCCAAGCGGCTGAACCGGCAACTCGAGTCGCTCGACGCCTATATCTCGGCGACACAGCTCGGAATCACGCTTGCGAGTCTCGCGCTCGGCTGGGTCGGCGAAGAAGCGTTGGGGCACATGCTCACGGACGCGATGATCTCGATCCTCCCCGACGGCGTGGCCGTCGCTGCCGCCAAGACCGTCGGCATCGCCATTTCGTTCTCCGTGATCACGTTTCTGCTCATAGTGCTCGGTGAGCTGGCGCCGAAAACGCTCGCGCTGCAGCGCGCCGAATCCGTCGCCCTGACGGTTTCGCTCCCGCTCGAACTCTTCTACAAGGCGCTGAAATTCCCGATCTGGTTGCTGACGATGTCCGGCAACCTCGTCGTTCGAATGTTCGGCCTCGAGGCGACGGCAGAACATTCCGCTGTCTACACGTCGGACGAACTCCGTCATCTCGTCGATCTGAGCCACACGACCGGACACCTCAACGCGGGTGAGCGCGAGCTGATCCACAACGTCTTCGAGTTCGCCGCCGAGACAGTTCGCGATTGCATGGTCGGACGAACCGCCGTGACATCCGTGTCGATCGACAGGCCGCTCGCCGAGCTAGTCGAGTTGTTCCGGGCGACCGAATATTCGCGCATCCCGGCGTTCGAAGGCTCGATGGACGGGGTGGTCGGAGTGCTGCACGCTCGCGACGTGCTCGGCGCCGCCGTCGCCGGCGGTAATGCCGAGCCTCGGGCGCTGGTGCGTCCCACGATCTTCGTGCCTCCGAATGCGCAGCTCGACGAGGTGCTCGCGCGGATGAAGCGTTCCGGCCATCACCTGGCGATCGTCGTCGACGAGCACGGGGGATTTCAGGGAATCGTCACGCTCGAAGACATCCTCGAGGAACTGGTCGGTGAGATCCGCGACGAGTTCGACGACGGTGGCGAGGATCCGGTCGTCGAGCAGGGGGACGGCTCGGTCATCATCGATGCGTCGATCTCGATTCGTGCCCTCAACAAGCGGCTCGGGCTGGAAGTACCCGAATCGTCGGCATACGTGACGCTGGCGGGATTCCTGCTCTCCGAGTCGGGCTCGATCCCTCGGCAGGGATCGGAGCTCGAGGCGGCTGGACGCAGCTTCGTCATCGAGAACATCCGGCGGAACCGGATCATCTCCGTGCGTCTGCTCGCGGCGGCGTCTTCCTGAGACGATCTTGAACGTGAAATACGAGGAATGGACATTGAGCCGCACCCGGCGCGCATCGATACCGTGCGCGGTAGCGCACGGGTCGGCTCGAGTCCGTGGGTCTGCCAACGACCCGTGTGCTACCGCGCACGGTACTGATACGCGGAGCGTCGAAAGGCGAGCCGAAGGGAACGAGCGATGTTTGAAAAGGACCTGTTAGACGGAAAAGTCATCCTCGTCACGGGCGGTGGCACGGGGCTCGGACGGTCGATGGGCGAGCGGTTTCTCGAACTGGGGGCGAAGCTGGCCATTGCGAGCCGCAATGTCGAACGACTGGAGAAGGCGGCTGCCGAAATGTCGGAGGCTTCGGGCGGCGAGGTGCTGCCTGTAGCGTGCGACGTGCGCGACCCGGCATCGGTCGACGCGATGGTCGATGCCGTCTTCGAGCATTACGGCAAGGTCGACGTCCTGCTCAACAATGCGGCCGGCAATTTCGTGAGCCCGACCGAGCGATTGTCGCATCGCGCGGTCGACGCCGTGCTGGGAATCGTTCTTCACGGAACGTTCTACTGCACCCTGGCCGTCGGAAAGCGCTGGATCGCCGAAGAGACTGGCGGAACGATGCTCAACATCGTGACGACCTACGCCGAGACGGGCTCTGGATACGTCGTGCCGTCGGCGGCGGCAAAGGCCGGCGTGCTTGCGTTGACTCGATCGCTTGCTGTCGAGTGGGCGAAGTACAAGATCCGCATGAATGCGATCGCGCCGGGGCCCTTCCCGACCGAAGGAGCCTGGCAGCGGCTGCTGCCGAGCGAGGAATTGGCGAGAAAGCTCCTCGGTCGGATTCCGATGGGGCGTGTCGGGGACCACGCTGAGCTCGCGAATCTGGCGGTGTTCCTCGTCAGCGACCGGGTGTCGTACATCAACGGCGAATGCGTCGTGATCGACGGCGGGGAATGGCTGAGAGGGGCTGGGCAGTTCAGTGACTTCGAGTGCATCACGAGCGAGCAGTGGGACGCCATCGGAGCGCTCGTAAAGGGTAAGAAAGGGTAGATCGAAGAGCTTCGCACACGGAGGCACAGAGCCTCAGAGCCACAGAGACCCGTCGAACTCGGGAAGACCCCTGGCTGCTCCGTGACTCTGTGCCTCTGAGCCTCTGTGCGCGAAGCTCTTCTGAGGCACGGAGCCGCAACTTTTGCTCCAGCCCCCCGTATACCGCCGCAGCACCTAGCTCCAGCACACAATCCAGGGAGGCTCTGACCATGAAAGAGCTGGCCGCCGTGGCCCTCAACGCCGCGAAGTCGAAAGGCGCGTCCTACGCCGACATCCGCTTCGTCCGCGTCCTTCGGAAGTTCGTCTCAACCCGTGAAGACCACGTCACCGGCGTGACCGACACCGAGAGTTACGGTTACGGCATCCGCGCGCTCGTCGACGGCACGTGGGGCTTCGCGGCGAGCTCGCAGATCGACCGCGACTCGATCGCCCGCATCGCCGAGGCCGCCGTCGCCATCGCCCGGGCGAACAAACCGATCCAGAAGCGTCCGATCGAGCTCGTCCCGGAGCCCGCGCACGTCGACGTCTGGCAGACGCCGATCACGAAGGACCCCTTCAAGGTCCCGATCGACGCACAGGTCGACCTGCTCCTGCGGGTCAACAAGGCGGCGATGAAGCCGATCGCCGGTTACAAGTTCTTCTGCAACTCGCAGATCTTCTCGATGAAGGAAGAGAAGATCTTCGCGTCGACCGAGGGCACGTACACCGACCAGACGCTGGTTCGGGTGTTCCCTACCTACACGGTCACGGCCGTCGACGAAAAGTCCGGAACCTTCGAGACGCTTTCGACGAACGCCCAGCCGATGGGCAAGGGCTACGAGTACATCACCGACGACATCGACCTCGTGAAGGAAGCCGAGGAGTACAACCAGCTCGTTGTCGAGAAGTCTCGCGCCAAGTCGGTCGAGCCGGGCCGGTACGACCTCGTGCTCAATCCCGAGCACCTGTGGCTCACGATTCACGAATCGATCGGCCATCCGACGGAGCTCGACCGCGTGCTCGGCTTCGAGGCGAATTTCGCCGGCACGAGCTTCGCGACTACCGAGAAGCTCGGGAACTTCCAGTACGGCTCGAAGCTCCTGAACATCGTCGGAGACAAGATCCACCGCGACGGGCTCGCGACCTGCGGCTTCGACGACGACGGCGTCAAGACGAAGCAGTTCAACATCATCAAGGACGGCATCCTCGTCGGCTACCAGACGATCCGCGACAACGCGGCGCTCATCAACCTGAAGGAGAGCGGCGGGTGCTGCTACGCCGACAACTGGTCGTCGGTGCCCTTCCAGCGCATGCCGAACGTGAGCCTGCTGCCGGCGCCCGGTGACACGAAGATCATGGACGAAGACCTGATCGCCGGCGTCGACCGCGGAATCTACATCAAGGGCGACGGCAGCTTCTCGATCGACCAGCAGCGTTACAACTTCCAGTTCGGCGGCCAGCTGTTCTACGAGATCAAGGGCGGCAAGGTCGTCGGCCTGCTGCGCGACGTGGCCTACCAGTCGCGCACGCCGGACTTCTGGGCGGGGCTCGACGGAATCGGCTCGAAACACGCCTACCGGCTCGGCGGGTCGTACTTCGATGGCAAGGGTGAGCCCGGCCAGAGCAACGCCGTGAGCCACGGCTGTCCGCCGGTGCGGGTGCGGCAGGTGAACGTCATCAATACGGGGAGGAAATTGGGCTGATGCTTTCACAGGAAGATGCCAAGCGAATCATCGAGAAGGCGCTCAGTTATGCCTCGGCCGAAGGGACGGAAGTCTCGTTGAACGGCGGTTCGAGCGGCGACACGCGCTTTGCAGTGAACACGGTCACCACAAGCGGATACCGCGACCAGGTAACCCTGACGGTGACGAGCTACTACGGGATGCGCTCGGGGAACTCGACGACCGACACGCTCACGGACGACTCGATCGCCCGTACGGTGAAGGCCGCCGAGGCCATCGCCAGGCTGTCGCCG
The DNA here is from genome assembly GCA_964641945.1 of uncultured Clostridia bacterium. Classification (GTDB taxonomy): domain Bacteria; phylum Acidobacteriota; class Blastocatellia; order UBA7656; family JADIYM01; genus JADIYM01. Next base: position 8,014 of record CAZXLQ010000108.1, on the reverse strand, counting down.
GAGGATCCCGAGACGATGCCGTTGCTCGGACCGCAGACTTACATCCCCGTCACGAATGCATGGGACGACGCCACGGCGAATGCCGGGCCGGAATGGCGGTCGAAGGTCGCGAGTGCCGTACTGAGCGGCGCGCAGTCGAAGAACCTCGTCGCCGCTGGATTCGTGCAGAACGGTGGAGGATTCCAGGCCGTCGGCAACTCGAAGGGAATGTACGGCTATTTCCGGGCATCGAACGCCAACTATTCGACGACGGTCCGGACCGTCATCGGGACCGGCGGCGGTTCGGGCTGGGCCGCGGCCGAAGGCAACACGATCGGGGAGGTCGACGGGGCGACGGTGGCCACTCGCGCGATCCAGAAGGCCGAAGGCTCGGCGAACGCAGTGGCGATCGAGCCAGGCAAATACACGGTCGTTTTGGAACCCGTCGCGGTCGCGGATCTCGTGACGTTCATGATGTTCTTCGCGAACACTCGGGCGGCGGACGAGGGACGCAGCTTCCTGTCGAAGAAGGGCGGCGGCAACCGCAAGGGCGAGAAGTTTTTCGGCGACCAGGTGTCGCTCTACACGGACCCGAACGACCGGATCGCACCGGGCGCGCCGTTTTCGGGCGACGGCCAGCCGGCACGGAAGATGGACTTCGTTCGCAACGGCGTCGTGACGAACATGTTCACGGGCCGATACTGGGCGAAGAAGACGAACGTCGAGCCGACGCCGTTCCCGACGAACCTGATCATGGAGGGCGGCAAGACGTCGGTTGACGAAATGATCGCGTCTACCGAGCGCGGGATCCTCGTCACGCGGTTCTGGTACATCCGGCTCGTGGATCCACAGACGGTGCTGCTCACCGGGCTGACGCGCGACGGCACGTTCCTCATCGAGAAGGGCAAGATCAAGTCGGCGATCAAGAACTTCCGGTTCAACGAGAGCCCGGTGATCATGCTCAACAACATCGCGGCAATGTCGCCGACGACTCGGGTGACGGGCAGCAACGGCGGAGGCTTCTCGGTGATGATGCCGGGCCTCAAGGTCGACAACTTCACCTTCACTAGCCTGTCCGACGCGGTGTAGGGACGACAACCAGAACCCCGAGCGAAAGCGAGGGGCCTCCCCGGTCTATCCCGTCCTTTCACTCGGGACTTGGATCGAGGAGGCCCCTCGCTTTCGCTCGGGGTTCCGGCTGTCGACTCATCTGAAAAATCCTGTAATCCCGTCTACTCTCTTCTATACTTACAACGTGTCTGAAACAGTTCTTGGCAACACCGCAGGTCTCAAGCCCAACCACCTTCGCCGTCTCGAAAAGCTCTACGACCGCCGCGTCCAGCCGCAACGCATCATCACGCAGGAGTTCTCGCGCCAGCTGACCGAGCTCTCGCACGAGATCCGCCGCCAGGTCGGCGTGCTCGTCGACCGGTCCGGTTACGTGGCATCCGTGATGGTCGGCGACGCGACGTCGATCGAGATTCCCGACATCAAGCGCGTCCGCGCGGCGACGTCCCGTTTCCGGGGCGTTCGCCTGCTGCACACGCACCTGCGCGGCGAACAGCTCACCCAGGACGACCTCACCGACCTTGCGCTGCTGCGGCTCGACCTCGTCGCCGCCGTGACGATGGACGACAACGGCATCCCGGCGCTCGTCCACACGGCGCACCTGGTGCCGACCGGCGATGGCGCTTCCGGCAACGGCTCGCTCGGAACGACCCAGCCTTGGACGGTGCTCGCGCCGACGCCGCCCAGCCTGCTCGAGGACGACTTCCTCGAGCTCATCGAGAGCCTCGAAGCCGAGTTCGCGCGCACGCGCCAGACGCGCTCCGCGTCCGACAAGCGCGACCGGGCGATCCTCGTGAACGTCACGACGGGCGATGTCGACGAATCAAAGGAGTCGATGGACGAGCTCGCCGAGCTTGCGCGATCGTCGGGCGTCGTCGTGCTCGACTCGATCGTCCAGAAGCGGAATCAGCTCGACCCGCGCACGCTTGTCGGCAGCGGCAAGCTCAAGGAACTGCTCATCCACGCCATGCAGCTCGGCGTCGACATGATCATCTTCGATCGCGACCTGACGCCGTCGCAGGTGCGCTCGATCAACGCCGCGACCGAGTTGAAGGTCGTCGACCGCACGCAGCTCATCCTCGACATCTTCGCCCAGCGCGCGCAGAGCCGCGAAGGCAAGATCCAGGTCGAGCTGGCGCAGCTCAAGTACGTGCTGCCGCGATTGACTGGCTCCGGCGTCGAGATGTCGCGGCTTGCGGGCGGCATCGGTGGACGCGGACCGGGCGAAACGAAGCTCGAGGTCGACCGCCGGCGCGCGCGAGAGCGCATCACGCTGCTCGAGCGCGAGATCGAGAATCTGCGCAAGCACCGCAAGACGCGGCGCTCGAACCGCGACCGACACGGACTGCCGGTCGTTTCGATCGTCGGCTACACGAACGCGGGCAAGTCGACGCTGCTCAATGCGCTGACGGGCAGCGTGGTGCTCGCCGAGAACCGGATGTTCGCCACGCTCGATCCGACGAGCCGGCGGCTCAGATTGCCTCGCGACCGCGAAGTGATCATCAACGACACTGTGGGGTTCATCCGCGACCTGCCGCAGGATCTGATCGTGGCGTTCCGGGCGACGCTCGAGGAGATGGAGGGCTCGGACCTGCTCGTGCATCTCGTCGACGCGTCGAGCCCGACGCTCGAGGCGCAGATCGCGTCGGTGAACGGGATCCTCGGGGATCTGTCGCTGACGGAAATCCCGCGACTGGTCGTGTTCAACAAGATGGACCGCGTGGAGCCCGAGACGATCGAGAACCTGTGTCGCAAGCACAACGCCATTGCGGTGTCGGCGCTGCAGCCGGCGTCGCTCGTGCCGCTGGTCGAGAGAATGCGCGAGTTCGTGACGATGAAGCCGCATCCGGATGAGGTGGCAGCGGTGGAGGAAGAGACGGTCGCAGGGTAGCGGGGCCTTCTCCACGTTGCGGCTTTGCGAAACCTTGGCGTCTTTGCGGGAAACTCGTCTTCTGGAGCAAGAGTTTCCCGCAAAGGCGCAAAGGTCCCGCAAAGACGCAATGGTAGAAGCGTGAGGTCTTGGGCTACCTCCGCACGCGCCTTGCCTCCACCCGGAACGGCAACCCGAACCGCGGCCGTTTCCCCGTGCTCTGTGCCATCAGGTAACCCCGCATCCGGTCGCGCCCGATGCTCACGAACATCTCGAGCCGGTGCGCCTCCCCCTTCGTGAACTCGCCCGGCAACATCGCCTCGAACCGCCCCACCAGCAGTCCGTTGTCGATCTCGGCCGATCCGGCATCGACCGCGGCCTTGCCGTCGATCGCGAGCGCCAGTTTCCCGTCCTGCCCCACGCTCAATGTGATCGGCACCCGCCGATCGGCCGAGTACACGATTCCCTTCCAGATCCCCGTCCTCTCTGCATCGCCTGTGTACGTTACCGGTTCGACACCCGCGGGGATCCGCATCGCCTTCCTATACCCTGGCACGTAGGCCGCGATGATCTCGTCGGCGATCGTATCGGTGATCCTGTCCTCCGTCGCGACGTTCGTCAGGCACACCACCGCGAGGCGCTCGGACGGCACGAGCTTGAGCATCGACGTCGACCCGACGATCCCTCCGTTCGAGATCAGCGTGCCGACGCCGCTCTCGTCGTCGATGGAAGCCCACCCGCAACCGTACGGAAATCCGAGTGCCGGGCGGTGCAGTTCGTCGATCGCGACGTCGGTAAGTCCCTCAGGCCGGGGACGGTCCGGCACCTTCAAGTGCAGCATCGCGAAGAGCGCAAGGTCGTGCACGGACGCCCGGTAACCGGCGCCGGCCAGTGGATCCGAGTACCAATACGGCAGCGCCTTGACCCCTCCAGCGTCATAGGAACGCGCGTCGTTCGGGCCGAGGTCGCGCGGCGCCCGCAACGACGCTCCGGCCATCCCGAGAGGCCCGAACACTTCCGCGGCCACGAACTCGGCGAACGGCTTACGCGAGACCGATTCGACCACTTCCTGCAGCACGCCGTACGAGAGGTTCGAGTAATGGTAGCCCGTGCCGGGTGGCAGGCACTCGCCGCCGTACGCCTCGACGACGTCGGCGTTCGACGTGACGGGTCCGGCTTCGTCGAGCCAGTTGTGGCGCCACATGTGCCCGACGCCGCCCCGCATCGTGAGGAGCTGGCGGATCGTCGCGTGCCGGTCGCCGCCGGCCTTTCGACCGCGCGTCCGAAGGTGCTTTTGAACACGGTCGTCGAGCCCTAGAGCGCCGCGCGCCGCGAGGACCATCACTGCCGTAGCGGTGATCGATTTGCCGACCGAGGCGAGGGTGTAGACGGTTCGGGGCGTCGCGGGGATGCGGTTTTCGATGTCGGCCCAGCCGAAGCCTTCCTCCCACACGATTTTTCCATGGTGCACGACGGCGACCGCCATCGAGGGGACCTTCTTTTCGGCGACGATCGCGTTTATGCGGGCGCGGACGGCATCGACCGGGCTCGGCGTGCCTGGTGGCGGAGCCGGCGCGCCTGTCGGGACACCCTGGAGCAGGAGCGAAGCGAGCACGAGAAGGTGAATTGTCACGAGTGTCTCCCGAATGGAGATAGAGGTGCGTCAACGGGAATACGCACACATGTCGCACATCGAATGCAGTCTTTGCTCTGCGCCTCTGCGAGTCCTTTGCGTCTCTGCGAGAAACTCCCTCGCGAGGTGGTTTCCCGCAAAGACGCCAAGGACCCGCAAAGACGCAGAGGCTTCAGGACTCCGGCAAGGAGTCATTCTGACGTGTCGCACCGATCCGATTCGTGTTGGCGCGCGATCCACCACCGAAGCGTCATCCCCACGCTCTGGTTGCCCGCCCCGACCGGTGGAAGTTCCTGCCAGTGTCCGTCGGCAAACTGAATCGAGACCGGGCAACCCTTCGCCCACGACACGCCGACGATGCTGTCCCGAGCAAAGACGCGTCGGCGGAGATTCGAAACCACGACGAGGCTTTCATCCGACAGCGTGATGCGGTCGAGCCATGACGCTACTACTGCCACGACGGCAAAGACCGCGAGCCATACCGCGATGACCGACATCAACGAGAGACCCTGCGCGCGCCAGATCGCCATGGCCGTCAATACGAACAACGACGCGGCGGCGAGAGTCGCGGTCCTCATCCAGCGTGGTGATCGGAACTCCTTTGTCATCGCTGACCCGCACTCGGTTCGGCCGATTACCGCGCAACGTACCTGGCCCCCGGCCGGTCGAGCCACTGCTTCCAGGTTACATTGCCCCTCTCGCCGTCCGGCGCCGTGTTGTGGCCGGCGCGAAAGCCGGCGGCAGTCTTGCCGAATGTTGGCACCCTGACCGTTGGCCTTCGAATGCCTCGCGCGGCTTTCCACGCCGAAGCGGCGGCATCTAGGGTCATTGGTTCCGGCCCTGCATAGTCTCGGAGCATTCCGCCCGGCCCGTCCTCGAGGCCGCGCACGATCCGGTCGGCGACGTCCTCGGTAGCGACGCTCTGGACGTGAAACCCGGACGGCAGCGGAAAGACGAGCGGTACGCGAGCCGCTGTCGAGAGCATGAGATCGATGAACGAGTGGAACTGTGCGGCCCGCAGGATGGAATGAGGAACATCGCGCTCGAAAATGATCCTCTCCGCCTCGAGCTTCCGCTGGTAATACGGGAATGGAATCCGGTCGATCCCGACGATCGAGACGAACAGGAGATGTCCCACACCCGCGTCGCGTGCGGCGTCGGCGAGGTGCCTGGTGCCCCGGATGTCTGCTGCTTCGCTGTTCTTCGGATCGCTCGCGGCGTGGACGATCGCGTCGATGCCCTCGAGCGATTCGCGAAGCCCATCGCCGGTACCGAGGTCGACCGTCGCCCACGAGACATCATCCGGCGATGTCGCCGGCTGTCGCCGACGGCTCGCAATCCGCACCGCATGGCCGCCCGCGAGCGCCTGCGTAACCACGAGTCGACCAAGGTGGCCGGCGCCTCCTGTAATGAGTACGTTCAAGTGTTCACCTCGAAGTCGTGACTGTCATAAAGGAGCTTCGGCTTTCGCGCCTTTGCGCCTTTGCGCCTTTGCGCCTTTGCGCGAACGTCTTCCTTCGTCAGAAGTGAACACCGCCAAGGCGCCAAGGCGCAAAAGACTCGCAAAACTCACGGGTAACGCGCATACGCCAGCTGTGCCACCACCGCGTACCGCCCCTTGTCGCGACCACCGTCAGGCACGTTCGTGAACTCCGACACGACAAACTCGAATCCCGCTGCTCGAAGCAGTTCCAACTCGACGTCCGGCGGATGCGAATCGTAGAAGAACGTCTCTCCGTACATCGTGTCCGTAAACGCCGGATGATCGGAACCGCCAACCGACAGCATCAGGCGTCCGCCGTCAACGAGCATTCCGGACATGCGACGAATGAGCTGCTTGTGCCACCGTCGCTCGATGTGGAACATCGCGTCCCAGCAGACGAGTCCGTCGAACGGTTCAACCGACTCGAAGTCCTCGATCCGCGACTCGATCCAGATTCCCCCCGGTAGCCGCCTCCTTGCCAGTTCGAGCATTCCGGTAGCCTGGTCGACTCCGGTCACGCGGTGGCCACGCTCGAGGAATGCCTCCGCAATCGGGCGTCCGGTCCCGCAGCCGAGGTCGAGAATTCGGGAAGGCACCGTCAGCCCGTCGAGGAACGCATCGAGGTATTCGACCTCGCGGCCGGAGAATTTCGACCTCGCCGTGTCCCACTGCTGCGCAATGGAGTTGTAGCTGTTTCGATTCACGTCCTGGTCGATTCGAGTGCCCTTCGAGTCACTCCGCCAACTCACGATTCACCCAGTCGGCGTTCTGCAGTACGACGCGGTAGCCGTCCGGATCCTCGAACGTGCGGCCATGAACATCCCAGTAGGGATTGAAGGACGCCACGACCACAAATCCGACGGCCTCCATCCGCGCGCACGCCGCCTGCCATTCCTCCGGATCCGGAATGTACAGGACGACGAGGTCCTCCTGCGTCGGCGACGGAGACACGGCGTGGGACCGACAGTGCGTGAACTCGAAATGATGCGGGACGCCCTCGCTCCCGAGCATCACTCCGTCGAAGCCTTCGTGATCCTCGAAGCTCCCGAGCACGCGCAGGTCGAGCCCCTCGGAGTACATCCGCACCGCGCGCCCGAGGTCACGAACCGGACGCGCGATGCGAAGGTGATGGTGCATGGTTCTGCGACGCTCCGATGCGTCAGTTACGGTCCGGCAGGCCGTCGAAGAAATCGACGACCCCGGTATCGAGGGAGTACTCGGCGCCCACGACGAGCAGTCCGTCATTCTTGATCAGCGACTCGAGAACATCCGAGCCGTGACGCAGGTGGTCGGCCGTCACGCGGACGTTGTCGCGAACGGCCCGCTCCAGGAGCGCCTCGTGGTCGTGTCGAAGTTCGGTGGAGAGCAGTCCTTCCACCGACGGACGGATGAAGTCGACGATCGACTGGATGTTGTGGGACTGGCTTTCGGACGGCTGCTGCAGTTCCTCGAGCGTCGCCTTGATGGCGCCGCACTTCGTGTGCCCGAGCACGACGACGAGGCGCGTTCCGAACTTCGCGGCCGCGAACTCGACGCTGCCGACCTGTGACGGAGCGACGATGTTGCCCGCGACGCGAATGACGAACAGGTCCCCGAGTCCCTGATTGAAGACGATCTCGGCTGGAACCCGGGAGTCCGAGCAACCGAGGAGAATGGCGAACGGCTCCTGGCCGCCCGAAAGTTCGAGACGTCGCGTGTTACCCGTCCGCGACTTGGTTTGCTGTACGTTCGTTACAAACTGGCGATTGCCCTCGATCAGCTTGTCGAGGGCTTCCTTTGCTGAGATCACCGATCATTCTTCCTTTCCCGCGAGCCGCCAGCATCGCTTGAGCCCGCCCCGCCGTCAAGTCAGCCAGCCCATGTCTCGCGCCGCGCCGTACCTGCGGAGTTCCACGTGCGGCGTTGCCGCCCCCCGTGGAGACCGGTCAATTCCGCCATCGCGGACCCGTCAATTCCGCGACCGCGGAGCGGTCGATGAAAT
>CAZXLQ010000107.1:0-15220 GCA_964641945.1 uncultured Clostridia bacterium | reverse complement strand
GGCCCTCGTCGTCGAGCACGCGCACCAGCGAGGCGGCGAGATCGGCGGTGTCGGCGGCACGCGCCTGGATCGGCGGCCGTGGCGCGGCGCCTGCGGGCGCCAGGTGCAGGTAGCTGAAATCGGTGGGATAGCCGGGCCGACCGGTGGGCTCCGGTACGTGAAGGCGCAACGGCTTGAAGTCGTGCTGGGTCATCGGCGTCGCTCCGCGTCCGATCGTGTCGGAGGCAAGTTCGATACGCACCGACCGGCCACCAGCGGGTAGCCGGCGCCGTCCGGACAAGGCTGCGACGTCAGCACCCGCGGCCGTGTCGACAGCTCGGCGCAAGCATACCGCTTGCGCTGCTAGTGCGGTGAAATTCCCACCACGGCGCAGCCATCGCGCATCGCCTCATTTGAAGTCTAGTGGGCACCGCTCTTCGCTGGCCACTTGCCAGCTGCGGAACGGCTAACGCGCTTCGGTGACGTCCGCGTACCATTGGCCTTCGCCCAGCATCACCCGGCCGTGCCCGCAATCCGACGGAATCATGGGAAAGCAGTTCTCGCAGCTCTCGACCCGCACGTCGAGGAAATACGGACCCGGCGCGGCGATGCACTCGACCAACGCCCCCTCCAGCGCGTCCGGCTCGCCGACCGCCGCTGCCGCCCAGCCGAACGATCGGGCCAGCAGCACGAAGTCGGGCTGAGCCTCGTTAGTGCTGTGGCTGAGTCGGTTGCCATGATTCAGCTGCTGCCATTGGCGGACCATGCCCATATGGCCGTTGTTCACCAGCACGACCTTGATAGGCGTTCGATACTGAGTCGCCGTCGCTAGCTCCTGCACGTTCATGAGGATCGACGCGTCGCCGCTGATGCACACGACGAGCCGCCCAGGGTGTGCGATCTGCGCCCCGATCGCCGCCGGCAGCCCGTAGCCCATCGTCCCTGCGCCACCGGAGGTCAGCCAGCGTCGCGGGCGATCGAACTTCAGGTACTGGGCAGCCCACATCTGGTGCTGCCCGACATCGGTGGAGACGATCGCGTCGCGATCCGCGATGCAATCGCGGATCGCTACAAGAAGATGCTGGGGAAGAATCCGCCGCTCGACCCGCTCGAACGCTAGGCACTGCCGCTCGCGCCAATGCCGAATCGTGCGCCACCAGGGAGCCAGCCGCGCGGCCGACAGGGGTTGCTGCGCCAGCCGCTGCAACAGTGCGCCCAGAATCGCGCTGCAGTCACCGACTAGGGCGCAGTCCGCCCTAACGATCTTGTTGACACTGGCGGAATCGATATCAATGTGAATCTTGCGCGCATCAGGACAGAATTCGCCGAGCTTGCCCGTAACACGGTCGTCGAACCTCGCGCCGACGCAGACCACCAGATCGGCCTGATGCATCGCAAGATTCGCTTCGAGCGTGCCGTGCATGCCGAGCATACCCAAGAAGTGTCCATCCGACGCCGGGAACGCGCCCAGGCCCATCAGCGTAAGCGTACAAGGCGCATCGAGGTGCCGCACCAGGCGGGCAAACGCGTCGCACGCCGACGGACCGGCGTTGATCAGGCCGCCCCCGCCGTAGAACACCGGTCGACGGGCATCCACGAGCAGGTCAAACGCCTGGTCGAGGCTGCTTTCCGACGGCAGGGCGGTTCCTATCCGTTCGCTAGCGTGCAGGCCGTTGGTCTCGGAACACGTACCTTGGAACGCAGCGAGTTGGACGTCCTTCGGTACATCAATCAGAACCGGGCCGGGCCGCCCCGAAAGCGCTGTCTCAAGCGCGCGAGTTATCGTTGCGGGCACCTCACTCACGCACCGAATCTGGTGATTCCACTTCGTGACCGGCCGCGAGAGGCTGATCGCATCGCATTCCTGAAACGCATCGGTGCCGATGAGGCCCGTCGCCACTTGACCGCTAATGCACACGATCGGGACCGAATCGCACTTCGCGTCGAGTAACCCGGTGATGGTATTGCTCACACCCGGCCCCGAGGTCACTAGCACGACGCCTGCACGCCCCGTGCTACGTGCATAACCCTCCGCCGAGTGGACCGCGGCCTGCTCGTGACGCACCAGCACGTGCCGCAATGCCGGTCGTGCGAAGAGTGCATCGTAGATGGGGAGCACCGCGCCCCCCGGATAGCCGAACAGCGTATCGACGCCGTGTGCGATCAACGTATCGAGCAACACCTCGGCGCCATTGGTCGCCCGACCCGTGGATGCTGCGGAACCCATGACTTACACCGCGTAGCGCCCGGCAAGTTCGTCAATGGTCTCCAGGCCGACGAGGTCGCAGACGCGCCGGAAATCGACCGAACCACTCGGAACTTCACCACGTTGCAGCGCAGCCAGTGCATCCTGGATCGCCCCGGTTGCGGCCAGTAGCAGGGTCAACGGATAGACTGCCAGCGCGTACCCCATCTCGGCCAGTCGGCGACGCGGTACGATTGGCGTGACGCCTCCCTCCACCAAATTTGCCATCTTCGGTCCCGCGACGGCCTTGCAGAAGATCTCCATCTCTGCCTCCGATTCGGGCGCCTCCAGAAAGACTATGTCCGCCCCCAAGTCGCCAAACGCAATGCAGCGCGACAGCGCCTCGTCGAATCCGCGCGGCCCACGGGCGTCGGTCCGAGCGAGAACGAGAATGTCGGCTCCGGCGTCGCGCGCGTCCGTCGCGGCGCGTACCCGGGCAAGCGCCTCCGCCCGCGTTACCACCTCCTTCCCCTTCATGTGTCCGCAGCGCTTTGGCGCAACCTGATCCTCGATCATGATCGCAGCGGCTCCCGCGGCCGCGTACCCCTGCACGGTTCGATAAACGTTGACGGCGTTACCGAAGCCGGTATCGCCGTCCCCGATCACGGGGATGGATACGGTGGTGCAGATGTTGCGGAGCTGATCGACCATCTCGGCGTACGAGATCAGTCCGAGGTCGGGCAGAGCGAGGCGGGCCGCCGACACGCCGAACCCGCTCATGAAAGTCACGGGGAACCCCGCGCGATCGACCAACCTGGCACTCATCGGGTCGTAGCAGGCCGGTACGATCAGCAGATCCTTCCGATTGAGGAGTTCCTTCAGTTGCTGCGCAGGACTCGTGCGCGGCGGCGATTGCATCATCCGCCTTCGGTGCGCCGGCTGCGGCGCATGCGCGTGGCGAACACGAACCGATCGGCCGGATGGATGCTGATCGAAACCTCGAACGGCGAAACGCCACGCCCGAAAAAGCGCCGCGTCACTTCGAGTGCGGGTGCGCCAGGTGCCGCGCAAAGACGCGCGGCCAGATCCTTCGGCATTCTGACCGCGCGGACTTCCTGCAGAATCTCGCGAATTGACTCACCGAACTCGCGGGCGATGACGCGCGCAAGCGGGCCGCGCTCCTTGGCGATGCGCTCGCGAATCGTCGAGTATGCGGCGTCAATGTAGATGCTGGAAGCACAGATGGGGACCGTCTTACCTGGCGCTATCCGCACGCCCTCGATGTGCAGCCAGCGCTGTCCGATTTCGCAGCCGAGGAGGGTGTGATCCTTTTCGTCGGCAATTACGTCCTCGATCCGGTCGACACGGAGCTGGGTGCGGTTTGCGTAGCTCCACAGATCATCGAACGTACCGACGGAAAGCGACTCGTCTTCGCTCGGCGCCGCGGAGCGAACGCGCGTTCCCACGCCCTGCGAGGAGGCCACCATGTCGAGCTGATGCAGGCGGCGTAGCGCTTCGCGGACGGTATGCCGGCTGACGGCGTACTGCTCAGCGAGTTCGCTTTCGGTCGGCAGCAAACTGCCTACCGGATAGCGGCCTGCGGCGATATCCGCGATTATGCTTTCGGCAAGCAACCGATATCGTGGGCGTCCACCACCAAGAACAGTTGATGGCAACCGGCTCAGAGTCTTCAATCTGTCGTTCACGTGGGCAAATTGTCCTGTTGGCAATGACCGATGGCCTGCAGCAGGGCGGGAGCGAACTCCGCCAGGTCGGCAACCACCCCGACGTGCGCGTGCGCGAAGATCGGTGCGGACTCGTCCTTGTTGACGGCGATGATCGTGCCCGCCTTCTGGATGCCCAGCACGTGCTGGGGTGCGCCACTGATGCCGCAGGCAAGATAGATGTGCGGCGCGATTTTCCGCCCCGATTGGCCTACCTGCATACCGCGAGGCATCCAGCCGAGATCCACCACAGGCCTGGAAGCGGCGACCACACCGCCCACAGCCGCGGCGATTTCCCGGTAAAGCTTGAGGTTCTTCTCATGCCCGATCCCGCGTCCGACGCCGACGACGATCGAAGCACTGCCGATGTCCACATCGACCGCCGGCGTTATTTCCGATCTCACGAAGGAAGTACTCCCGGCGACCGGCTGCAGCGCCTCTATCGCCGTGTCGATGCCCGGCGAAGGCGCGGTGTCGGCGGCCATGCCCGAGCGCAGCGAAGCGACCAACGGTACTGCCGCCGGAAGGAGGCGCTGTTGCCTGATCTTGCCTCCCAGCTGCTCGCGAATGGATGTCGTGGTGTCAGCCGAGATCTCCAGACCCAAGCAATCGAGATCGCACGCCGCGCCGATGCAACCTGCCAGAGCCGGCAGCACATCATATGCGAGCTCACCGTGGGGCGCCAGGATGGCACGCGGGGCCAGTGCCTCAACCCACGGCACGAGCGTTTCCAGCCACGATTCGGCCGCAAGCGGCCCGGACGACAGCAGCACGCGGACCTGCGCGACCCATCCTCGGAGGCGGACTGCGTCGTCCCGCGAGCCTGCGATCAACGAGTGAACCGTCGGGGCCGGCGTGGAGCGCGCCAGCCGCGCCAGCACGGCCAGCAGATCGCCCGCTCCGCGGCGAACATCGCCAATGACCAGAACGACAGCCGCCATGTCAGCGCATCCCTCCCGACAGCAATTCGGCAACGGCCGCGGCCTTCTCCGCAACCGACCCCTGAATCATGCGCGCCGTGCCGTGCGCCAGCGGCGGCGCATAGAAGGAAACGGTACCCACTGGCGCGTACGGCCCGAAGCCATCGAGGTCCAGCTCCCCCGGGTGCAACCCCACGATTTCGCGCGTGCGGCCCTTGCGTACATCGAGCAACGACGGCGAGCGCAAGGGTCGGCCGCCGGTCTGGATCGTCAGGACGACCGGCGTGGTCGTCGTGACCATATCCCGGGCGCCGCCTTCCAGCTCCCGCCAAAGCACGAGCCGATTGTCATGCGCCTCCCATTCCGCGCGCACGACCCCCGTGACATGCCGCATCCCGAGGAAGTGCGCGAGCATCGGCCCCACGACCCCTTCCGTGGTGTCCTCCGCCTGCAGGCCCGCCAGCACCACCTTCGGCTCGAGCGGCTTCAGGACGGCGGCCAGAAGCCGTGCCGTGACGCAGGGATCGGCATAAGCGTCGCGCGAATCCAGCACGTGCATGCCGCGCCCGATGCCGCGCGACAGCGCCTGGCGCAGCACGTCGCGCGCGCGTTCGGGTCCGACCGTTACCGCTGTCGTGGCGGCATCCATCGACGCGCCGAGGGCGACCGCTTCCTCCATCGCGTATTGCGACCAGGCGCACGTCTTGTACGAGAGGCTCCGTTCGTCGATCCAGCGCCCGGCCGGCCGAATCGTGCCGGTCGGCGCCTCGTGGTCGATGACTTGCTTGATGCAGACGGCAATGGACATCGCTCGCTCCGGCGCTTCAGTAGTCGACGATGTCCTCGACCGAATGTCCGCGCTTCGGAACGAGGATGCTGCGCTCGAACGTCATGAAGACGGTTCCGTCGGCCTTGGTACCCGTCGTCTTGACGGTGACGATACCCTGGTTAGGGCGGGACCCGGACTCGCGTACGGCGAGCACCTCGCTTTCGGCGTAGATCGTGTCGCCGGCGAACACCGGTGCCGACAGGCGAATCCTGTCCCATCCGAGGTTGGCGATCGCCTTGTGGCTGACGTCGCTCACGCTCATTCCCGCCACCACCGCGAGCGTGAACGTGCTGTTCATCAATGGCTGTCCAAACTCGCTTTTCGCCGCATAAGCGGCATCGAAATGCACCGGGTGCGTGTTCATCGTCAGCAGCGTGAAGTAGGTGTTGTCCACCTCCGAGAGGGTACGTCCCGGGCGGTGCTCGTAGACGTCCCCGACGGCGAAGTCCTCGTAGTAGCGCCCGAAGCTTTCGCGGTAGCGTTGCGGGCCGACTTCCTTGACGTTTCGAACCATGACTGCGATCTCCGATCGGAATGCCGTGGTCAGTACGACCGCGGCAGGCCAAGGACGTGCTGACCCACATAGTTCAGCACCATTTCCTGCGAAACCGGCGCCACCTTGAACAGTCTCGCTTCCCGGAAATAGCGCTCGACGTCGAACTCCGCGACATAGCCGTATCCGCCCAGGGTCTGCACCGCGCGGTCCGCAGCCTCGAAGCAGGCCTCGGCGGCAAGGTACTTAGCGATGTTCGCCTCCGCTCCGCAGTGCTCGCGGGCGTCGAACAGCCGAGCGGCGCGATAGGTCATCAGACGCGCCGCCTGCAACCTGCAGTACGAATCGGCCAAGGGAAACTGTATGCCCTGGTTCTGGCCGATGGCCCGGCCGAAGACTTGGCGCTCGCGTGCATACTCAACGGCAAGATCGAGGCTGACCATGCCGAGCCCGACCGACTGGGCGGCGACGGCGATGCGCTCCGGATTCAGCGCGTCGAGCAGGTAGTAGAAACCCTTGCCCTCCTCGCCGATCATGTTGGCAGCGGGAATCTCCCAGTCGTCCATGAAGAACTGATAGGTGGGCACCGCGTTGCGACCCATCTTGTTCATTTCGTGCGCGTCGATGGCGCCGCTCGACCAGTCGATCTCCGTCAGGAAGAGCGTGATCCCGTCGGTTTTCTTCGAGACCTCTTCGTAGGGAGTCGTTCGCGTCACCAGCAGCAGCATCGACGACTCCCTGACCCGCGAGCAATACACCTTGCGCCCGTTGACAACATACTTGTCGCCCTTGCGGATCGCGCTGGTCGAGATGCGGGTGGTTTCGAAACCGGAATGCGGCTCCGTGATACCGATCGCCACGAACTCGCCCTTTGCGATCCGGGGCAACACGCGCGCCTTCATCTCATCCGAGCCATGCAGGGTGAGAGGATGCAGGCCGAAGATCGACGTGTGGACCGCGGTCGAGGCGTTGATCCCTGCATAGCGCGCGATCGCCTCGCAGATCAGGCAACCTTCCGTCAGCGTCATTCCGGCACCGCCATATGCCTCGGGTATGACAGCGCCCAGCCACCCCCCCTCGGCAAGCGCCTGACAAAACTCGGCCGGCCATTGATGGTCGCGTTCGCGCTGCTGCCAGTAGCTGCGATCGAGCGGCAGAGACTTCAGGAACTGGACGAACTCGGCTTCAAGACCGCGCTCTTCCTCGGTGAAATCGATCGACATCTTTCCTCCTTTCGCTTAGATTGTCCGCTTCGCGCGAAGCGACGCGATTTCATCGTCGCTGAAGCCGACTTCCTTCAGCACTTCGTCGGTTTGCTCACCCAGTCCCGGCACCCGCTCGAAGACCGTCGGCACGCCCTTTACGCGTATCGGGCTCACGATCTCGCGCATGGGACCGGCCGGGGTGTCGAGATCCGCGATGGTGCCGAGGAAGGCGTTCTGTGGATGCTCGAGGGCAGTCGCGAGCGTGTTGACGCGTCCGCACGGGATTCCCGCCGCCGACAGCCGCGCGAGCCACTCGTGCTGGGGACGGGTGGCGAACAACTCGCCCAAGCGGGTCTCGAGCTCGACGCGATTCGCGATTCGCGTCTCGTTGTCGACGAACCTCGGGTCGTCGAGCAGTTCCGGCACCTCGACGACTTCGCGGCAGAAGGCTTTCCACGCGGCATCGCTGAGAATCGCGATCGAGAACATCAGCCCGTCGCCGGCGGTATACGGGCCGTAGGGCGTGAGCAGGTGATGGCGCATGCCTGTGCGTTTCGGCTCCTCCCCACGATGCCAGTACCAGTGAGGGAAGTAACCCAGCAGCGACATTACCGACTCAAGCATCGCAATCTCGAACTCGGCGCCCTGCCCGGTGCGGTTCCGGCGCTCCAAGAGTCCCAGCATCCCGATGGCGGCGTAGAAGCCGGCCGTCAGGTCGCAGATCGACAGCGGAATCTTGGCCGGCGCATCGGGGCTTCCGTTCATCAGGATGAGGCCGGCCTCGCCCTGGATGATCATGTCGAATGCCTTCGCGTCTCGGTAGGGGCCCTCTTGGCCAAAGCCGGAGATGTGGCCGTAGATGATCCGCGGATTCACGGCCTTGACCGCCTCGTAGTCGATACCGAGCCGGGCAACGGCGCCGGGCCGGAAATTCTCGAGCACGATGTCGGCCTCGGCGGCCAGCCGCATGAATACCTCGCGCCCGGCTGGCTGCTTGAGGTCCAGAGTCAGCGAGCGCTTGTTCCGGTTGAGCCAGACGTGCGCCGCCGACAGGCCCTTGCACGCCGTGTCCCAAGACCTCGCGATGTCGCCGCCGTCGGGCGGTTCGACCTTCACCACCGATGCGCCGAGGTCCGCGAGAAGCCGAGCGGCGAATGGACCGGCAGCGCCGACTTCGACCGAAACGACCCGGATGCCGGTCAGCATGCTTGCGGGCGCGATCATTCGCCGCCCTTTGCCGAGAGCGCCAGCACCTCGGACACATTGCCGATCCGTTCGGGCCGGAGCAGTCGGTCCGCCAGGTCCTCACGCACCGTCCTGTACAAGAATGGCCCGACGAGACTCTCGAACTTGGCTAGCAGTTCACCGATAGTCAGGAAGGTGGCGGGCTCGCCCTTCGGCAGCGGCACTTTTCTCTTGAAAGTCCCGCGCCGCGTGTGGATAGCGACCGTCGCTGCGAAAGCGCTCGGGTAACGCTGCTGCGCCCAGGGATCCACGACCGTACGGATCCTGTCGCACAGCTCCCGGGTCCGGACATCGGCGAGGTGCTTCGCATAGTGGTCCCATTCGAAGCTGCCTTCGCGCAGCCCCACCGCCGCGGTGAACACCATCGAGAACTGGCCGTCGACGACGCTCTTCGGATGAATCTTGTGGGGCGCTATCGCGCCGACGAGATCGACCCCCTTGTCCGGGAGGCCGATGACGACTTCCTCAACCTCCTCGGCGCGAATCGCGTATTCGTTCCTAAGCGCGATGAGCCCGTCGAGCGGCGCATGGGTGAACCGGCACGCCGGGTAGGGTTTGACAGCGATCTCCAGTGTTTCGAATCTGGCGCCGAGCCCTTCCACCACGCGCGCGGGCACCGGGTCGGGCGCGTAGCCGCGCAGGAACCCGTACTGCCCTTCGAGCGCGTCGGTGCCGCCGACGAACCCATGGTTGGCGGCAGTGGCGGCCATCACACCATGCATCGCCGCGGCTCCGACCTGCAGGCGCTTGTTCCACGACCCATCGATGAGGAATCGGAGCGATCCCGCCGCCTGGCTGCCGCAGATGCCGAAGGCGCTCTCCATCTGCTGCGCCGACAGCCCCAGTACCCGTCCGGCCGCCGCGGCGGCGCCGAAAGTTCCTGCCGTAGCGGTCGGGTGAAAGCCGCGGTCGTAGTGGTTCTGTGGAACGAGCGCGTAGCTGACGCGGCAGCACGTTTCGTATCCTGCGACGATCCCGGCGACCAGGGCGCGGCCGTCGGCGCCCGACATTTCACACGCGGCGAGCGCCGCAGGGACGACCGGCGCGCTGGGATGAAGGGAGCCTGCCGCCTGCGTGTCGTCGAAATCCAGCGAATGCGCCAGCGCGCCGTTGAGCAAGGCGGCCGCCGGCGGCGAGTAGCCCGGTCCCGCGCCGAAGACGGTGGCGCCGCCGTGGTCCATACCGAGGCTCGCTATCATGTCGAAGAAGACCCGCGCCGACTCCGTGTCGTGACGAGCCCTGATCGCGATGCCAGCGAGGTCCAGCAGCAGCTGACCGACCCGCACAGGCACTTCGGAAGGCAACGATTCGAACGTGATGCCGGCGCAGTACTTCGCCAGGTTTGCTGTGACGCTTGACATCTGTCGCTCCAGTGGACGTAGGCTCAAAGGCCGGTGGCGGCGGCGATCGCGAGAATGCGGCGTTGCGCGCGGATGACCGGCGCCTCGATCAGCTTTCCGTCCATGACCAGCAACCCGTCGGGGTCGGACTCGAACGCGGCGACGATGGCACGCGCCTTCTCGACCGATGCCCGGTCCGGCGTGAAGACCGCGTTGATCGGGGCGACCTGATCAGGATGGATCGCCACCTTGCCCGTAAAGCCCATGGCCAACGCCCGCTCGGCTTCGTCACGGCAGCCCTCGGCGTCGCGCACGTCGAGGCACGGCACGTCGAACGCATCGATGCCGGCGCCCGCGGCCGCAACGATGACCTTCGAACGCGCGAAAAGGAGCACCTCCCAGCGCATCGATGCCCCCAGTTCCGCCGCGAGATCCGCGCCGCCGAAGACGAGGGCACGCACGCGAGGGTGCGCCCTTGCGATCGTGGCGGCATTCTCCAGCGCTTCGATGGTCTCGATGATCACCAGCAGTGGGATCCGGGCCAGGGGTCCGTGCCGGAGCAGCTCGTTCGCCCACCGCACTTCCTCGGCGGAGCGCACCTTGGGAAGCATGATGACGTCCGGTATCGCACCGGTGTCGACGAGCGCGAGGACGTCGCGAAGGCCTTCGACCGAACACAGGCCGTTCACGCGCAGCACCAACGGTGTCCGGCGCACGCCCGAAGGTGTGAGTGCTTCCATGGCGAGTGCGCGGGCTTCGCCTTTGCGGCCGGGCGGTACCGCATCCTCGAGATCGATGCAGACGAGGTCGGCGCCGGATGCCGCCGCCTTGCCGAGGCGATCCGGCCGCAGTCCGGGGACGAACAGCATGCTGCGTTTCGGACGTTCCAGACTCATTGGCGCCCCTCCGCCGGACACCCGCCCGGCCGCCGCCAGCCGCGACTCGCTAGTTCCATAGCTGGAAAGGAATGTGGAGCGCGATCCCCGGGAAGGCATAGACCAGCACCAGGGTCAGCAGCATGATGGTGACGAACGGCAGCGAGCCCATCGCCACGTCACGCAGCGGGGCGCCCGCAATCGACTGGACGATGAAGAGATTGAGGCCGAGCGGCGGCGTAATCAACCCGCACTCGACCATGATGACGAAGATCACCGCGAACAGGATCGGATCGATTCCAAGCGGCGCCAGCGCGGGGAACAGCACCGGCACCATGATCAGCAGCATGGACATGCTTTCGAAGAAGCAACCCATGATGAGCAATGCAATGCAGACCACCAGCACGAACATCGCGGGAACCGAGACGTTGCTCGAAATCAGCAGCGACACGTCCTGCGGGACGCGGTACAGGGTCAGCGCCATCGTGAATACCTGCGCGCCTGCGATGATCAGGAAGATGGTGACGGTGGTGCGCATGCTCTCGTGCACCGCCTCCTTCAGCTTGCCCAGCGTCAGCGTGCGCAGTATCGGCCCTGCCAGGACCAGCGCGGCGACGCAGCCGACGGCGGATGCTTCGGTCGGCGTGAAGATGCCCGAATAGATCCCGCCGACCATGATCAGCGCGAGGCCGACCGTGGGAAGCGCGCGAATCGACGCCGAGAGCCGTTCGCTCCAGGACGCGCGCGGCGCGGGCCGACAGCCCGCGCCAAAACTCGCGTACAGCATCGAGTAGACGATGAACAGCCCCGCCATCAGCAGTCCGGGGCCGATGCCGGCGAGGAAGAGGCTTCCGATCGATTCCTCGGTGATGGCCCCGTAGACGATCATCGGGATCGACGGTGGAATCAGAATGCCCAACGTTCCGCCCGCGGCAAGCAGCCCGTAGGTAAAGCGGCGGTCGTAACCGCGCTCGGTCATCTCCCTGATGGCCACGACGCCAACCGTGGCGACGGTCGCCACCGAAGTACCGGAGATGGCCGAGAAGATGGCGCAGGAGACGATCGTGGCGATGGCCAGTCCTCCCGGCCAGTGGCCGATCCAGCTCTGCACGGCGCCGTACAGGTCCTTGCCCACGCCTGCCTTCAGCAGGATGTTGGACATCAACAGGAAGAGAGGGACACTGAGCAGCACGAAGCTGTCGATCGCGCCGAACAGGGACTGCGGGATAATGAGCGGGGACAGCCCCTTCAGCTCGATCATCAGCAGACCGAGGGTTCCGAGCCCGAACGCGATCGGTATGCCGACCGAAAGCACCAGTGCCAAGCCGGCGATGATGAGTGCAATCGTCACTTCGTCGGGTTCCCGGATTGCGGCGCTCTCAAGAGCTTCGCGAACTCGACACCGCATTGAAGCACGAGCAACGCGAGCCCCACCGGTACGGCGGCGCTCATCCCCCAGAGCGGCATGCCCAGCATGCTTGCGGAGGTCCGTTTCTGCACAACCGCCTCGACCAGCAACTGGGTGCCGCTGCGGATGGCATAGACGCAGAACGCGGCGATCACTACTAGCGAGAGCAGTTCACTGGCTCGGCGAAGCGCGGCGGGCACCGAAGCGGTAATCACACTCACGGTAATGAGTTCGCGACGGGCAAGGACGGTCGCCGCGCCGAGATAGGTGGCCCACAACAGGACGAGGCGCGAAACTTCCTCCACCCATATCGTGGGCGACCCGAACAGATAGCGCGCAACGACTTCGTACGCGAGTGCGATCCCGGTCGCCAGTAACAACCACGCCGCGAACCAGCCGCAGAAGGCGTTGAAGCGGTCGATCGTCTTGAGCATGATCGGGAAGACCGGCAACGGACCCGCGGCTCAGAGGCCCTGCGCCGCCTTCACCACCTGCGCGCCCAAGGGTCCCGCATGCTCGACAAAGGCATCGACCACCGACTTCGTCGCCTCTCGCCATGCGGCCACTTCTTCGTTCGAGAGCTCGACGATCTTCATCTTGGTCCTAGCGCGTATAAATTCGATCGCGCCTTTCTCGATTTCAGAGTAGCCGCTACGCAGGTCCTTCTCCACCTTCGCGGCCGCCGCCGCGATGATTCGGCGATGCGGCTCGGGCAGGTTCTGCCAGAACTTCTCGTTGATCAGGACCACGAATTCGACGGCACCGATGTTAGCCAACGTCAGATAGTCCATGACTTCGTACAGCCTGCGGGACTGCACCGAAGTGGTTCCCGTGAGTCCCGCGTCGACCGTTCCGCGCTGGTAGGCGAGGAACTGCTCGGAACCCGAGATGATGGTGGGCGCAGCTCCCACGGCCCGGAGGAACTCGCCGGGAATCTTCCCGTACGTGCGCACCTTCAGACCCTTCATGTCTTCCGGGCGCCTGATCGGCTTCTTGCTTACCAGGATGGCGCCGCCGAATGCCTGCCACCAGAGGGGCCGCGCGCCCGTCTTGAGAATGGCCTCGTCCAGCGGCGCACGGACGGGACTGCCCGGCGCGGTGGCTCTTTCGACCTTGGTAGGATCGGGAAAAAGGAACGGGACGTCCAGGACATCGACCGCCGGAATGGTTCCTGACAACTGTGTCAGGGAGGTCGTACCCATCTCGATCGCGCCCGATGCGACCGCCTGTGGAACCTCGCGGTCCTTGTACAGCTGGGATGAAGGGTAGATCTCCACCTTAAGCTCGCCCTTGCTCGCCTTTTCGACTTCTTCCTGGAACGCCACCAGATTAGCGCCCAAGACGTTGGTCAATGGAACCTGCAGCGTCACGCGCAGCACGGTCTGGGCGTTCACCGACCCCGACGTGATCACCGCAAGGCATACGCTCAAGACAAACCCCAGAATCGCACGACAAGGTGCCATGGGCTGTTTCCTCCGTAGTTTTCGTATTCCAGCTGGTTGACCGGTTGTCCGTACATACTAGGATGGATGGCACCCGTGGTCAAGGGGGCCTCCGCGCCACAGCCGAGCGAGCCGGACCCAAAGCGCCAGCCTCAAGCGCTGCCTGCGGGCCTGCCGCGCCGCGAGATCCGGCACGAGCCCGAGAGCACTGTCTGCGGCTGCGGGTATGAGTTCAAGCGCATCGGCGAGGGCGTCCCCGAGAAGCTCGATTAGACGTCGGGCGTGTTTACCGTCGAGCAGCATGTGCGCGGCAAGTTGGCGTGCGTGAAATGGAAGACGCTCATCGAGGTGCCGGTGCCCACGCACGTGCTCGACAAGAGCAACCCGACCGCGAGACTGCCCATGCACGCGCTGGTCCCGAAGCACGCCGATCACCTGCAGACATATCGGCAGGAGGGCAACACGCGCGCGCCGGTGTCGCAATCCCGCGCTCGACACTGGCGCTGTGGGTCCGACAGCGCGGGCGCGGCGCTGGCCCTTTGGTCGAGGCGATGCGTGCGGATCTGATGAGCCGCCGGGTGCCACACGCTGGCGAGACGCCGATCTCGACGCCCAAACCGATCTTGGGCAAAATGCACCGCGCGCACCTGTGGAGCTACCGCACGGAGCGGTACGACCTGATCAGCGCGGCGGTGTTCGAGTTCGCCGAGAGCCGCGCGGGCAAGCACGCTCGCAGTTTCCTCGATTACAACGCCGAGAACCAAGGCAATGCCCGAGGCGGCACACGCGCGCGGGAAGACCACCGCGGCTACAAGGCGCTGTTCGCCGAGGGCATCACCGAAGCGGGGCTCCTTGCGCACGAACGGCGCAAGTTCCACGAGATGTGGGTCAACAACGAGAGCTCGCTCGTCGAGCAGGCTCTGAGCCTGTAGAGGCGCCTGACTCTACGTGATCGAGCGTGATTGCGGCCGACTCGACGAGGTCGAGCGACAACGACGAAAGCAACTCGAACCAGCCCCAGCGGCGAACACCCTGCGCGCGTAGCTGATCGCGAACCAACAGAAAGTGCCGGATCGTTCCGCAACTGCGAAAACCGTCGATTACAGCCTGACGCGCTCGGCGGCGATCATGAGCCTGGTGCACTCGGCGAAGCTCGACGGACCCGAGCCTAATGCGTACCTGAAAGACGTGCTCAAGCAGTCTCCGACCGATCCGGCGAGCCGTTTCAGCACCGCTGGCAGCCCGCAACCTCGCCGATCTGATCGGCACGGCCATCGACCATCTCGCCGTCACGATGGGTTCACCGGGCGCTTCCGCAAAGTACCCCGTCGTGCTGAATTGCGGGGCCAAATGCGAAGAGGCACTTGTTCTCAAGGCGGGCGCGCAAGACCGGGCAAGTGGTGCGCCCCCTACAGCACCGGCGCCAGCACGCCCCGCAGCGTCTCCTCGTCGCGCCCGGAGCGCACCGCGTAGTCCTTCAACTGGTCTTCGCCGATGCGCCCGACCGCGAAGTAGTCGGACAGCGGATGCGAGAAGTAGAACCCGCTCACGCTCGAGGCCGGCATCATCGCGAAG
>CAZXLQ010000106.1:8529-15278 GCA_964641945.1 uncultured Clostridia bacterium | reverse complement strand
CCTCGTAGTCCGCGAGGTAATACGCGACACCGCCGAGACTGTTGAGCGTCGTCGCAATTCCCTTCCGGTCGCCGAGCCTGCGCAGCTCGACGAGGCCCTCCTCCTCAAGTGTCTTGGCCCGCTGGTAGTTGCCGAAGATCAACTCGAGCGCGCCAACGGAGGTGAGCGACCGGGCCCGGAGGTTCTCGGGCACATCTCCAGTCGAATCGAGGCCGCGGGTGAGCCAGCCGTGGGCCTCCGACAGATGACCGCGATGGTGCCAGAACCGATAGAGCGGCGACGCGACCTCGAGAATCGACCGAGCGGGCTCCGGCGATGTGGCGCTCCACGCGAGCGCAAGGCGGAAATTCTCGTGCTCGCGTTCTATGCGGTCCATCCAGCGGTCCATCTTCGGTCCCGTCAGCTCGGGCTCCGCGCGGCGCGCCATGTCGACGAAATACGTCCGGTGGGCGTCGCGAAGCAACGTCGCGTCGGGCAGGCGTTCGAAGAGCTCGAGCGCATATTGTCGAATCGTCTCGAGCATCCGGTACCGCACGCCGGAACCGACCGGATCCGCAATGACGAGCGATCTGTCGACGAGCGCCGTGAGGATGTCGAGGATCTCCCAGGCATCCAGCTTTCCGCCCGAACAGACTGCCTCGGAAGCCTCGAGCGTCCAGGAGCCGGCAAAAACGCCGAGTCGCGCGAAGAGTGCGCGCTCGTCGTCGCCGAGCAGGCCATAGCTCCAGTCGATCGTTGCGCGCAGCGTCTGCTGTCGTCCGCCACCCCGTCGCGCACCGCCTGTCAGGAGGCGGAATCGGTCGTCGAGCCTCGCGAGAATCTGGTCGACCGACAGGACGCGCATTCGCGCCGCCGCAAGCTCGATCGCAAGGGGAATGCCGTCGAGCCTCTCGCAGATCCTGGCGATGGTCGCTGCGTTGTCGTCAGAGAGCGCGAGCGCCGCATTCTGCTGTCTGGCCCGGTCGATGAAGAGCCGGACCGACTCGGCGTCGAGGGCTTCGTTCATTCGCGCGGCGACCGGCAGTCCGAGTGGACGCACGCGATGCACGGTTTCGCCTGACACGCCGAGCAGGGCCTGCGACGTGACGAGGACAGCCAGCGCCGGGCAGCGCTCGAGAAGCGCCTCGGCGAGATCGGCGCACGGCTCGGTCAGGTGCTCGCAATTGTCGAGAACGATGAGCGCCGTCCGGCCGTCGAAGTGCGCCGCGAGCGACTCGGCGAGCGGGCGCCCGTGTTCTTCCGCGACACCCGCGGCACCGGCGACGGCCTTTGGCACGAGCGCCCCGTCGACGATCGCCGCGAGGTCGACGAACCAGACGCCGTCCGGGCATTCGGGCCTCAATCGTGCGGCGACCTGCAGGGAAAGTCGCGTCTTTCCGATCCCGCCGGGTCCGAGCAACGTGACGAATCGATGCGCCCCAAGCAACTCGCACACGGCGGCGATGTCGCCTTCCCGCCCGACGAAGCTGGTGGCCTCGTGCGGCAGGTTGCTCGGCACCGACGCGCGAGTTTCGTACATTCGCGCCGGCATCGGCCGTGCTGCCACTAGCGGTCCCGTCGACAGCTGACCGGGCAGGAAGTCAGAGCCGGCGCCCATGACGGGCGGAAAGGACACATCAACCTCGACGAGCGACCGCACGCTGGCGAGCTCGATCGAGAAGGCGTCCGCGGATTCGTAGCGGTCTTCCGGACGTTTTGCCAGCGAGCGCAGGATTGCGTCGTCAATGTCCTGGTGTATCGGCACGCCGCGCGCGCTCGGCGCGGTCGGTTCGACGAGCGAATGTTTGTAGAGCAGGACGTGCAACCGGTCCGAAGCGAACGGCGGTTCACCGACGAGCATTTCGTAGAGGATGCAGCCGATCGCGTAGATATCGGATCGCGCGTCGGCTGGCTCGCCCGCGCACTGCTCGGGCGACATGTAGAGAGGCGTTCCGATGGGGACGCCGTCGATCGTTGCATCGGCGGCGTCCTGGTTCGATGTGCCGGCCGGCAGGTCGTCGAGGTGCTGGATGAGAGCGATCCCGAAGTCGAGCACCTTCGCCATCACGGCTCCGCCCGGCGAGATCTCGAGGACGACGTTTGCGGGCTTGAGGTCGCGGTGGACGATACCGGCGGCGTGCGCGGCTTGCACGGCAGAACAGATCTGACGCCCGAGATCGAGTGCGGCCGCTGGCGGAATGCGACCGCGGCGCCGGATCTCGCCGGACAGCGCTCGGCCGTTGACGAACTCCATGACGAGATACGCGCCGTGCTGCGCCGACACGCTGTAGTCGTAGAGCGTGACGACATGGGGGTGCTTGAGTCGCGCGACGGCGAGCGCTTCGCGACGGAATCGCTCTTCGCGGTCGGCGCTGCTCAGGAAGTCGCCGCGGATGATTTTGATGGCGACGGTCCGGTCGAGTGCGAGGTGGGTGGCGCGATAAACGGCGCCCATGCCGCCGTGGCCGAGCAGGGCCTCGACGCGGTACTTCCCGTCGAGTGTGACGCCGAGCAGAGGATCCGGCGGCGAGAGCTCGCGGCCATCGTGCGGGCAGAGCTCGACCTCGTTGTCGTGGACCGTCGAACAGTCGGGGCACTGTCGCATGCTGGTTGGTGGAGCCGCGGCGCGAGTGAAGGCGGTGACGGCGACGGATTCCGTGTCCACCTTGCGCGGGTTCACCTTCGCACGTAGCGCCGCGCTCGTGCAAACGCGGCAGTCGCCCCTGTACCCCTGCGCCTCTGCGAGTCCTCTGCGACGCTTCGAGAAACCCTGCTCAAGACGGCGTTTCTCGCAGAGACGCAGAGGTCTCGCAAAGGCGCAGAGGGTCGAACTCTAGAACGTGAACACGATCCCCGTCGACACCCTCACGTTGTGCGCCGCTTCAGGATAGAACACTGGCGCGTAGTCGACCTGCACGATCCGTATGCTGATCCTGTCGTTGATGCGCGCATCCACTCCTCCTCCGAAGGCGGTTGCGAACCCGACGGTCGACGTCTCGAACTGGTCGAGCCCGGCGAGCGCGTGCACGTACGGCCTGACCTTGTCGCCCTTGAACGTGTATTTCAGGCCCGCCATGTACGTGTGGTGCGTGTGCTCGCCGTAGCTGCCGGCGACGTTGCCCTCGATGCCGAGGCCATTCGCGAAATTCCTCGTGACGGACGCCTCGAACCCGTTGAGATTCAGCCGTTCACGGATGATGTCGTCGCTCTTGTACGAGTACCCGCCGAAGACCTCGTATTTCGGCGCGCCCTGGGCGCGCGCCTCCTGCGACCCGAAGACGACGAACGCCGCGATGGCGAGAGCGAATAGTGCGAACTTGCGCATGATGAGCCTCCTGCGTGCCGGACTGACATTCAACCTGCCCAGAGCAGGGCAACGCCCGTGCCACGCGTTTTCAGGCGCAATTCAAGACTTTTCGCGTCCATCGCTGCAGTCATTCTCTGACACCTGACGCACCCTGCTGCCAGATCTTTCCAGTCTCTGCGCCTCAGCGAGTCCTTTGCGTCTCTGCGGGAAACTGTCGTGAGAAAGGTTTCTCGCAGAGGCGCGGAGGACTCGCAGAGGCGCAGGGCAGAAGCCCCTAGAACTCCCTCTCGAACGCCGCCCGGATGGCCTCCATCGCCGCCGCAACGGTGCCTTCGAGATGCCCGACGTTCGAAAAGCCTGTCGCCTTCGCGATCTCTTCGAGCAGCGGCCGCTCGTCCGGCAACCGCGACGCATTCCGATCGCCGAGAAGCCGCATCTCGTGGTCGATCCGTCGCAGAAGCGCGTACGCGTGCCCGAGATCGCGCGCCGAGGCGCCGTCGATCGCGCCGATGGATCCGAGGTGCTCGATGAGCGCGGTTGTGCCCCGCTCCGGAGGAAAGAACGTCCGCGTCCGCAGCTGCGCGTGGCGCGTCACGTAGTACACGTCCATCATTCCGCCGCGGCCCCACTTGATGTTGCGGCCGACTCGACCGTGCAGGTGTTCGAGCTCGAGCCGGTTCGCGCGCAGCGCTTCCCTGAGCCCATCGCGCTTCGAAGCGGCGTCGAACACGGCGGCGACGACCTGATCGCGGGCCTCGACGCCGAATGCGGGATCGCCGGCGACGGGACGCACCTTGAGGTACGCCGTCAGTTCCCACGGCGACGCCCGGCCGTCGATGTACTCGAGCATCCGGTGCAGGCTCGATGCCAGGCGACCGACCGCGCCCTCAGGCCGCAGCCGGAAGTCGACGCGGTAAACGTATCCCTCGCGCGTGAGCGCCGACAGCACTTTCACGAGTGTCTGCGAAAACCTGACGTAGAACGTCGACGGATCCAGCGACGGGTTCGGGCTCGGCATTTCGCCGTCGAACACGACGATGAGATCGAGGTCCGAGCCGTAGTCCATTCCCGCGTGTCCCAGCCGGCCGAGACCGAACAGTGTCATTCGCGGTTCGAGCTCGTCATCGTCCGTCAGTTCACCCAGAGCGATCCGCACCGCATTCAGGAGTGAAGCCTCCGCGAGATCCGACTGCTCGCGGTTCACGGTCGCCAGTGAACTCTGTCCGAGGACGTCGTGCGCCCCGACGGCCACGATCTGCCGGTACCACGCCCGTCGCAGCGCGGCCATGCGTCCAGCCGTCGTGGTCTCGGCGCGAACGGCGGTCCCGATTGCGTCGTCGAACTCGGCTCGCGATCTGGGCACGGTGCAGAACAGCGTCCCGGGGATCTCGGCCGCGAGCAGCGGCTGCGCGACGAGGATCTCTCCGAAGAATTCGCCCGAGCCGAGCAGCCGAACGATCTGGTCGAGGCGCTCGGGCCCGCCGCCGAGCGCACGCGCCGCCGCTCCGGCTTCCTCCGAAGTCGCGAGCGAGGCGAGAAAACGATCGAGTCCCCGCAGGGCACGCGCCGGACTCGGCAATCGCGAGGCAATGTCGACGAGCGTCGCGCGCAGGGCGGCCCGATCCTCGCCGCTGTCGCCGCCCTCGGTCGGGCTGAGCGAGGCGAGTTGAACGGCCGCTGATTCCATGGGCCGTAGCGCCGCCTCGGAGTCCGCGCCGAAGCGCGCCTCGCTCGTGGGCGACCGCTCGGGCGCGAGCGCGACGAGAGTCGGCTCGACCACCCGGTCAGCGGTGGCGAAAACGCGTTCGGCAATGACACGAACTCGCGCGGCGCGGTCGGCGATCTGGGACTTGAGCTCGGCGCCGGGCTCTGCTCCGTCGACTCCGCAACGACGCGCGAGGACATCGAGTGCCTCGGTCTCCAGCGGCAATCGGTGCGTCTGTGCACCCTGCGCCATCTGGAGCCGGTGCTCGACAGTGCGGAAAAACGTGTATGCCTCCGAGAGCGTCGCGCGGTCGACGTCGCTCAGGAATCCCTTGTCGGCCAATCGCTGGAGGCCGATGAGCACCTGGGGCGCTCGAATCCACGGGTCGGAACCGCCGTAGGCGAGTTGCAGGGCCTGCGTGACGAACTCGATTTCGCGGATGCCGCCGGGACCGAGCTTCACGTTGAAGCCGCCGCCGCGCGAGCGTTCCTTCTTCTCGATCTCGTCGCGCGCTTCGCGGACGCTGCGGATTGCGTCGGGGATCGGCTGCGGCTGGAAAATGTCGTCGCGCAGATCCGTCAGCAGCCGTGTGACGAGCGATTCCGAGCCGGCGGAAGCTCGAGCGCGAATGAGCATCTGCCGCTCCCACGGCCGCGCCTTCGTTCGGTAATAGTCGACGGCGCGATCGATCGAAACGGCAATCTCGCCGTCGCGCCCGTATGGTCGCAGGCGCAGGTCGACGCGATAGACGGGCGCCGTCGTGACGTGCGTTCCGACGAGTTTGAAGAGCGTCTCGGCGAGCTTCGCGAAGAACGCGTGGTTGTCGATGGCTTCGATCGTCGCGAGCCTGCCCGTCGACGAGGTCTTTCCCGCTCCCGAGTAGAGGAACATGAGGTCGATGTCCGACGCGTAGTTGAGCTCGCGGCTGCCTAGCTTGCCGAGCGAGACGACGACGAACGCCGCTTCGACGAGGCGTC
Source organism: uncultured Clostridia bacterium (assembly GCA_964641945.1). Classification (GTDB taxonomy): domain Bacteria; phylum Acidobacteriota; class Blastocatellia; order UBA7656; family JADIYM01; genus JADIYM01. The sequence continues at coordinate 9,310 of CAZXLQ010000106.1, read as the reverse complement.
CTCGTTCGTCGGTGGTGTGCGGCTGTCCGTACCGGTTGGCCAGCTGCTGCCGCGCGTGCGTGAGGGCCCTGGCGAGGATCGCATCCGCAAGGTGCGAGAGCTCCTCGGTGGTTTCCGACAGCGTCGCAATTCGGAGGCAGTCGCGCAGATAGATGCGTGCCATCTCCTGCCGCTTGAAAGCCGTGAGGATGGCCTGCGTGTCGTCGCCGGAATGGCGCGCCGCGAATCGGCCGAGCTCTTCGACGAGGTCCTCACGCGTGGCACCGCGCTCGAGTCCCTTCTTGCGCGTGAGCCAGCCGATGAGTTCCGGTTGAATGAACAGGACGTCGCCGAGCCACGGACTGTAGGCTGCCAGCGTAAGGAGGTTTGCAAGACTCGCGAGTTTCTGTGGAGACGAGGCTCGCGTGAGTCGAACGAATTCGTCGGGGCGCTCGGTTTCGAGTCGATGGAGCAGGCGACGCGGGGCTTCGCGATCGGGAAGCCGGTCGAGAAGTCGGGTGATCGTGTCGGCCATCGCTCGGGTTCGGTGACGTCAGGCGCCGGGCTCGCCGTCGCAGAACTCGGCCGGGCCGGCCGGTCGGGACGCGTCGAGTTCGGCGAGGAGCCGTCCGATGTGGTCGCGAGCCTTCCAGGCGCCATTGCGGTCGGCTGTCGCGACGCCGTCGACGAATACACGACGCGCGTCGTCGTGGCGGCCAAGCTCGACGAGGACTGAGCCGAGCTCCTGGAACGCCGCGGTGTATTCGGGATTCACCCGAACGACGACCGAGAAGGCGTCGGC
>CAZXLQ010000106.1:0-8429 GCA_964641945.1 uncultured Clostridia bacterium | reverse complement strand
AGACGCAAAGGACTCGCAAAGGCGCAGGGCCTCGAACGCCGAAGTTTGACGCTCCAGTGCCGCGACGGCTATCATCCGGCGGTTCGTGTCATGCGCCCGTAGCTCAATTGGATAGAGCATCAGACTTCGGATCTGAGGGTTGGGAGTTCGAGCCTCTCCGGGCGCACTTTAGAATCAAGCACTTACGGCCGCCAACGATGGCGGCCGTCTCCCGACTCATTGAACCGCGTCTGTTTGTACGGCCGGCAACGTCGATCTCGACGCGTATGCCAAGCGATGGCGGCCGTCGTCGTTGGGAAACATCCTCCTGAAAGGGACTGGCAAGCAGGGATGCCTGCCAGCCCCCTGTCGCGATCATGGCCTCAATCCCGCAAGCGTTGCAGCCAGGCTCTCGAGGGCGGGCCGCATCGTCTTCGTGTGCATTTCGGCGGCGTTGGCTGTCCGCATGGCGCTCGTACTCCGCTGGCTTGTTTCGCCCGCGTACACGACCTTGCCGGTGGCCACCTCGACGAGCCGGGTCTTCAGGAGCACACGGCCAAAGCTGTCCCCACCCTGCGGCGTGTACTCCACGACAGTACCGGTGATGACATAGGCCACGCCGAGCTGCTTCCCGACTCGTACCGCAGCGGCAGTGGAAGAACCGCTGTTGATCGCCGCGAGATCGGCCTGAGACGCTTCCCGCGTATTCCGGACGTCCACGGGGCTGAACCGCTTGGTCTCGTACAGTGCGTACGCCAGGCTGGCCTGCATATGTCGCTTGGCCTCGTGGGTCATTCCAGGGGCATTCGGCCCCGGGCTGAATTCGATCACGGCCACCCGGATCTTGTCCGAAGTCTGAGCGGACGAAACGCCCGCGAACGCAATTCCAAGAACGAGCGCGAGCAGGGAAACCGAAAACACGCGAATAGTCTTCATCGAGCCACCTCTGAGAGTTAGTTTCGAACGCGCGAGAGACGCCGCGACAACTGGCGCCGGCCATCCTCTCGGCCTTCTCTCACCAACGCGACAGCGGGGGACAAACTGGAACATCTCGAGCGGTGGAGAGGTCGGGCAGTGGCTGGAATGAGGCGTGGGAAGCGAAGCAATGGACATATTTGGCGGGCACAACGTGACACTGCGGCCGGGTCGTGCCCGGGCCGCCGGGACCACCATGTTCCAGTTCTCGTACGCACGTCGCGTTTGGGAATGAGGGCGGGAAGGAGCAGCCGGAGTCGCCGGCGCCCGTCGCGCCCAACGATTCCCATTTTCGAGGTGTTTGCATGAACTTCGCTCGTACCATTTCCGCCGCCGCCCTTTCGCTCGTCGCGTGCCTGACGCTGTTCGCTGTCGCCCCGGCTCGTGCCCAGCAAGGTGGCACGCTCTACGTCGGAACAGATCACGGGGTCTATGTTCCAGCGACCGACAACCAGCTGATCCGAACGACGGTCCGCATCAAGACCTATATCGCGCCCAGCGACACTTCGGCGTCCTCGGGGCGCTACCTGCTCGACTACGTGGACGTGAAGGGAGACGTCCAACAGGCTTCCATTGAATCTGGCGAGGCGTTCACGTACATGGTCGACCCGCGCGTGACCGGGGTCGTGATCGACCCGAGGACGGGTCTGCGCCACGTCAACGTGAGCTTCCGGATCACGTCCGAGGTCGCCGAGGGACAGCGCGCGCCGCATCCCTCAATCACGATCGAGATCCTCGACAGGAGATCGGGACAGCTCGCATCCTTCCTGGCATTCCCCGGCTTCTCGGGCGGGGTCTCCGTCGCAGCCGGCGACGTGAACTGATTGATCCGTCTTTGTGCCTCGGTGTCTCGGTGTCTCGGTGTGCGTCGCTCTCGTGAGTACAACAGGAGAGCTACGCACACTGAGGCACAGAGACGCAGAGGCACCGAGCCGAGCAGGTGGCCGGTGTCGCCGGTGCTCGTGATTCCCGATATTCGACCGATTTCCAGTTGGAGGACAGGAGAATGGTACACATCTACAGGACCGTCGTATTCCTCTTCGCCCTCGGTACGCTCATCGGCCACGCGCACGGTACTTACGCGCAACAAACTCTCGCGCCGAACTTCCCACCGGTCGTCACCAGCATTCGCGTTGAGGCGGCGGCGGGGACGTATTCCGGTCCGCTCCACGTAACCGTCGTCGGTAGCAAGGAGACAAAGATTGCAGCAGACGCGATCGCCGCGTGGATCATCGACAACGGGCGGAAGGTTGTCTACTCCGGCCGAGATGGGGCCGGCGGGTACGAGAACGAAGGACAGTCCTTGCGCGTGTACGACGCCCTAACCGGGCGACATCGTAAGATCATGTCCGAGTACTTCGAGGTCAACGACGTCGCCGAGGTCGACGTCGCAGACAACAAGTCCGCTCTGCTCGTGACGATGTCGGACAGCGGCCTCGGCGCTTCGTATCTCGCTGTCGTCGACCCGACGCGGGGCGAGTTGTTCTTCCGGCGTTGGGTCAGAGTCGAATCACGCGAGGGCAACGTGATCGTGATCGGCCATTACACGGAAGATGATTGGGGAAAGCTGAGCGAGGACAAGAACGCCAAGGTGACGCCCTACAAGACTGAGCGACAGAATCTGGCAACCATTCTGAAAGGACGAGTGATTACCAACAAACGTAAGCCGTGACCTGCAGATCGCGAGTGTGACAAGGCGCCGTCAGCTGATCTTCGTGCGTCAGCCGGCCTCGCCCGAGAGCTCGCGGTGCAGCCATGCGCGGGCCATCGACCACCCGCGCTTCACCGTCATCGTCGAGACGCCGAGCACTTCGGCCGTCTCCTCGATCGAGAGCCCTCCGAAGTAGCGGAGCTCAATAATTCGCCCCTGCTGCGGACTGAGCGCGGCGAGGCGATCGAGCGCGCCGTCGAGCGCGACGAGATCGAGACCCTCGTCTGGCTCCGGGCCCGCGACGTCGTTCTCCTCGATTGACACCACGAGCAGACCGCCCCCGCGCTTCTGCCGGTTTCGGCCGCGCGCGTGGTCGACGAGGAGGCGACGCATCAGCTGCGCCGCAACTCCAAAAAAGTGTGCGCGGCTCTGCCACTCGACATCGCGCTGGTCGACGAGCCGCATGTAGGCCTCGTGAACCAGCGCCGTCGGCTGGAGCGTGTGGCTCACGCCCTCGGCCCGCATGTACCGCGCCGCGATTCGGCGCAGCTCCCCGTAGACCAGGGGCATGAGGCGGTCGAGCGCCTCGCGCTTGCCTTCGCGGTACTGGCCCAGAAGCTCGGTCACTTCGCCGGACGGCATTCCATCACCCCCTCGGAGGCTCGCAAACTATAGCGTATGATCGGCGTGGGTCGCGTATCAGAAAGGCGTACCCGGCGCCGTTCGGGGCGGCTCGCGGATCACTGTCCAGCAAGTTGAAGACACTGAGCTGATGACCCCGGAGCGGTACAAGCGCATCGAAGAGGTTTTCGGGCTCGCCATCGAACGACGCGGCGAGAACCGGGCGCGCCTGCTCGTCGAACTCTGTGGCGATGACGCAGAGTTGCGTCGCGAAGTCGAAGCGCTCCTCGTCGAGCACGAGCGAGTGGGCAGCTTCCTCGCCGAGCCCGCATTGCCTACGAAGGTCGTAGCCGAGGCCCTCGCGCGGCCACGCGTCCTCGAGGCCGGCGCCGTCATCGACGAGAAGTACCGCGTCGAGGCGCTCCTTGGCCGCGGAGGGATGGGCGAGGTCTATCGCGCTACTCAGCTGAGCCTACAGCGGACTGTCGCGCTCAAGGTCGTCCGAAGCGACCTCGCCGCCAGCGCCGTGATGTTGTCGCAGTTCCGTCGCGAGGCGCACGCGATCGCCCGTCTCCGCCACCCGAACATAGTTACTATTCACGAGTACGGCGTCGAGAGCAGAGTTGGGGCCTACTTCGTCATGGAGCACCTCGAGGGACGGTCTCTTCGCGTCGAGCTCGAGCAACGGGAGCGACTGCCGTCCGAAGTCGCCGTCGCGCTGATGCGGCAGGTGTGCGACGCGGTGAGCGCGGCGCACGGCGCCGGAATCGTCCACCGCGATCTCAAGCCGGACAACATCTTCCTCGAGGAGGGGTCGGGCGGGACCCGCGTGAAGGTGCTGGACTTCGGCATCGCGAAGCTGGCTGAAGGCGTCGGGCGGGCCACGGGAGATCTTTCGGCCGGCGGTGCCGGGCTCGGCACCCCGGCCTACATGGCGCCCGAACAGGCGACGGGCGACGAAGTCGACGGCCGGGCCGATATCTATGCCCTCGGTTGCGTTCTCTACGAGCTCGTCACGGGAAGTCCGCCGTTTACGGCAGCGACAAGTGCCGGGATCACGAAGCTGCATCTCAGCTCACTGCCACGCCCGCCGCGCGAACATACGCCGGACGTGCCCGAGCAGCTCGAGACCGCAATCCTGCGCTCCTTGTCGAAAGATCCCTCCGAGCGCTTTCAAACGGTAGAGGACTTTCTAAGTGCGCTCGACGCGTCGGTCGCGGCCGACGTTGCGGCTCTGGGCGAGGGCACTCTCCCCACGTTCGTCGGCGGTTTCGTCGGCCGGCGTTCCGAGGTCGCCGCGGTTGCGTCGCTTCTTTCCGAGGGTCGACTTGTGACCCTCGTGGGCCCGGGCGGTATGGGCAAGACGAGGCTCGCCGTCGAGGCAGCCGCATCGTCACGGAAGCGGTACGCGCATGGAGCGTGGCTCGTGGAGCTGGCGTCGCTGACCGATCCGAGGCTCGTCTCGGCGGCTGTCGCCTCCGTGCTCGGCATTCGCGAGGAGGGTGGCGAGCCCCTCGCGGCGACGCTCCAGCGTGCTCTTCGCGGCCGCAACCTGCTCGTCGTCCTCGACAACTGCGAACACCTCGTCGACGCCTGCGCGCGGTTCTCCACCGACCTCCTGCACGCCTGCCCCCGGGTCAGCATTCTCGCCACGAGCCGCGAAGCGCTCGGGGTCGAGGGTGAGGCGCGCTACGAGGTTGCGCCATTGGGACTGCCCGGCCGACTGAACGCGCCGTGCGTCGACGAGATTGCGGACTGTGAATCGGTCCAGCTCTTCGTCGAGCGGGCGCAGTCTGCAAGGCCCGAATTCTCGCTCTCGGAGCGGAACGCGCCCGGTGTGGCCGAGATCTGTCGCCGGCTCGACGGGATCCCGCTCGCCATAGAGCTCGCGGCCGCGCGGGTGCGAGCGCTAGCAGTGGATCAGATACTGGAGCGACTTCGAGACCGCTTTCGGCTGCTCGTTGGCGGCGACCGGGCCGTGCTTCCTCGCCACCAGACTCTCCGAGCGGCGATCGACTGGGGCTACGATCTGCTGAGCGACCAGGAGCGCGCGCTTCTGGCCCGACTGTCGGTCTTCGCCGGTGGGTGGGATCTCGAGGCCGCCGAGTCCGTGTGCGCGTCCGGACCGGTCGAACGGGACGACGTCGTCGACCTGATGACCCGCCTGGTCGACACGTCGCTCGTCACGGCCGACTCCCGGGACGGCGGGGCGCGGTACGGGATGCTCGAGACGATTCGCCAGTATGCCTGGGAGCGACTGTCGGCAACGGGGGAGGCGCCGGCGGCGCTCGCTGCGCACACGGAGTGGTTCGCTGCACTCGCCGAGCGCGCCCGGAGCCACTGGCAGGGTCCCGAGGAGGCGTCGTGGGCCGGTCGACTGGCGATTGACTACGACAACCTGCGCCTCGTCCTTTCGCGAGAGACGGGCGAGGGGGGCGACCCGCAAGTCTCGGCGCGGATTTGTGGGGCGCTCACGCACTTCTGGATCCGGCGCGGTCACATCGTCGAGGGACGTCGGTGGCTCGATGCGGCGCTCGAGAGCGCGACCGTCCTCGCGGAACCGGAACGCGCCGAAGCGATCACCTCCGCCGGTCGTCTTGCAGCCTATGACGGAGACCTCGCGACCGCCCGGGTCCGGCTCGACGAGAGCGCGTCGATCTACCGCGCACTCGGCGACGGGGACGGGCTGTGTCGCGTGCTGGGGTCTCTTGCGAACGTCTTCGTTTCGGCCGGTGAGTACGAACGGGCGGCGGAGCTCGCGACGGAGTCACTCTCGCTTGCCCGCGAGCTCGGCGATTGGCAGCGCATGTCGTCGGCTTTGGTCTCGTCCGGAATCCTTGCACTCGCAGTCAGCCGTTATGCGGACGCCGAGCGGCTTCTACTAGAGCGTCTCGCGATCTGCCGCGACCACGAGAGCCGTGTAGATCTGGTGACCACGCTCCTTCTGCTGAGCGGTTGTGTCGGGCGGCTCGGCCGCCTCGACGAGGCCGAGGCACTGCTCAACGAGTGCGAGGCTGTCGCCCGGAGTGACGGCTTCGAGGTAAAGCTTGCCTACGCGCACGGCCAGCGGGGTCTGTATGCACTCTGGCGGGGCGACGCCGAGAGGGCCGTCGAGTTGCTCGAGGAATCGCTCGCCCGGTTTTGGGAACTGGAATACCGCTCCGGCGTCTCCGCCGCACTCGATGACCTGTCTTGGGCTCTCGCCGCGGGCGGGCGGCACGAAGAAGCGATTCGCCTTGCGGGGACGGCGGCCGTCCTGCGCGAAGAGATGGGGGTAGCGATCACACCGCAGGCCAGTGCCGACCTCGACTTCTACCTCGGCCCTGCCCGCCGTGCACTGGGCGACGAGGTCGCGGCTCGTTTGTTCGCCGAAGGCAGGGCGACGGCGCTCGACGTGGCCGTCGCTCGGTGTCTCCGACGCCGACCCGCACACCGCCCGTGAGCCTTCGCTGACGACGTCGACGGCTCTCGTGTTCCGGTTTTCACGGTTTCGTCGCATTTATGAATGAGGGCGAGATGTCGACCCGTGTTCTCCGTGTCTCTGTGCTCTCTGTTTGGCAATGCCATTGCATACAGAGAGCACGGGAGGCACGGAGAACACGGAGGCAACTGGTGACCTGTGAGATCCACGTCGTCGACGCAGCGTCTCGCTCGCCGCGGTGCTCTGACAACAAACACGCTCCAGAACGTCGCTCCATGCACGAAATCGTGTGGACACGCATCGATACCGTGACAGCTAAGTTACTGACTGGACTGACCTTTCCTTCTGGCACGCCATTCGCACTACCGATGGCGTCAAGTGAAATGCGTTTGGGACCCGGCCACCACGGTGGGCCCGACGCAATGTTGAGGCCGCCACGGCCAGCGCGCCGGGCAGTTTGGGGATGAAGGAGAGCAGTCATGAAGTCAATTACATTCAACCGACTTGCAAGTGCAGTGATGATCGGCGCAGTCGCGCTGGCGGGTGTGAGCACGCCGGCAATGGCGCAGGGTGGCGGCAAGCGGGCACAGCGTGTCGAAAAGGCCGAAAAGGCCCAGACGGGCGTTGTTGCGCCGAAACCGGTCAAGGTCAAGCGCGGCGTTAAGAGCCAGGCTCCCGCCGCCGAACGCGTACCGATCAACCGTGATCAGCCAACCGTTCGTCGGGCCGAGCGCACCGAGCGTCCGTCCGTCAAGCAGCCGAAGGCTCCGAAGAACGCTGTTCGCGTCCCGAATGACAACGGTCCGGTCGTCGTCCAGCGTGCCGAAAAGCCGATCAAGGTCCGAAAGCCCGCGGCAGTACCGTTCTCCGACGATAGCGTCGTCGTTCGCAAGCCGGGCCGGGTAAATCCGACCGTGCGTCCGTCTGACGACAGCGTCGTCGTTCGCAAGCCCGTGCGGGTCAACCCGAACACGCGGCCGTCCGACGCCGTTTATCCGGGCCGGAACCAGACGGTCAACCGCGCCGCGCGCGTGTCCGACCAGATACAGCGAAGCCGCATCGCCGAGAACAAGGCGCGCGTTTCGACCTACAACAACTACCTGATCCGTCAGACGCGGATCGCCGACCAGCGACGTCGTGAGCTGCAGCTGCAGCGGCGCCTCGCGCAGGCTCGATACATGGAAGACTACTGGCGTCGCCTCGCCCTGCAGCAGCAGCGCGTGAACTCGTGGCAGTCGTACGACTACTACAACGATCCGTACTACTACACTCCGGCGAACTACCGGTACGGGTACGGCGGAAACTACTACGAGACGAACCAGTGGGGCGCGAACCTGCTCGAGCAGGCGATCAACGAAGGCTACCGGGAAGGCTACTACGCAGGCCGCGCAGATCGGAACGACAGATGGCGCTACGGTTACCAGGACTCGTTCGCGTATCAGGACGCCAACTGTGGCTACAACGGAATGTATGTCTCGCAGTCGACGTACAACTACTACTTCCGCCAGGGCTTCCAGCGGGGATATGAGGATGGCTACCACAGCCGGAACCAGTACGGCCGCAACATTGGAGGCACTCTTGCCGTGATCGGCGCCGTGATCGGGACGATCCTGGTCCTCGAGGCGATCAACGACTGAGGCCGGGAGTCGATCGAAGCTGACAGCGAGGCCCCCGCGGACAGACATCCGCGGGGGCTTCCTGCATTTGCGTCTTTGCGAGTCCTTGGCGCCTTTGCGAGAGACGCGGTCTTACGCGAGCGTTTCTCGCAAAGGCGCCAAGGAC
>CAZXLQ010000105.1:0-15282 GCA_964641945.1 uncultured Clostridia bacterium | reverse complement strand
TCGTGAGACCGGATTGCTGCTACTTTCGGCGCGACCAATGCGGCCCGGCAGCTTCGAGGGCGACAGCTTCGAGCGTGTGCGCGCGAGAGGGATCGGGGCCGTGCGATTTGGGACGGACACGCTCGCGAACCGGTTCTCCGCGTGGTCGCCCGATCGATACGCAGACGGCTATTTCAATCCGCGCGCCGGCTGGTCGCCGAGCGGCCGCGTCGTCGAACACCTCGTGTGTCGCGCGTGCGAAGCGGGAGTCGGACTTCGCGAAGGCGTCCGATTCGCGAGCCTGATCGAGGAGGGCTCGCGAGTCGGTGGCATCGTCGCTGATGGTGGCGAGCGGATTGAGGCCGACACGGTTGTAGTTGCCGCCGGTGCGTGGACGTCAGTCCTGCTGCCTCACCTCAGCGATCGGCTCGCCGTGATCGGGCAACCGGTGTTTCACCTCCAGCCCAGGGACCCTGCGCAGTTTCGTCCCGACGTTTTCCCGTGCTGGACGGCCGACATCTCGCGGACCGGCTGGTACGGGTTTCCCGCAAACGACGACGGCATCGTGAAGATCGCAAACCACGGTCCCGGCCGGACGGTGCATCCGGACGGGCCCCGCGAGGTCGCGGCGGATGACTTCGACAGGCTGCGCGACTTCCTGTGCGAGTCGCTTCCGTCGCTCGCGGACGCTCCGATCGTCGCCACGCGGCTGTGTCTCTACGGTGACTCGTGGGACGGGAACTTCCTGATCGATCGCGATCCGGACCGGCCGGGACTGGTCGTGGCGGCGGGCGACAGCGGGCACGGATTCAAGTTCACGCCGGTGCTCGGCTCGATCATTGCCGACGCCGTCGAGGGCCGACCACAGCCACGGTTCGCCTGGCGTGAGCGTGGTGCCCGTACCTCGGAAGACGCCCGCTTCCTGGGTGGGGAGTAGACAGGGAAGGCGTGGCCGTACAGAGAGCACAAAGGCACAAAGAACACAGAGTTCCGAGTGGTCGAAGACTCTGTGCCCTTTGTGCCTCTGTGCTCTTTGTACGGCCGCGCCTGTCGCTCCTGGATTAGAAGTGGAACTTCAGGTAGAACACCGGACCGAAGAATCGCGCGTCGAGCGCGGCGTCCGATGAATCCTTCTCGAGGGACAGGTCGAGCACCTGCAGGCCGGCGCCAAACGCGACGTGCTCCCACGGCCGGATTTCGACCGTACCGTTGACGAACCACGACAGATCCGAGGCGAGGCTCAGGTTGTATCGGCCGATGAGCGCCACGTACTTCGAAGGCGCCGCGATGAACCGGTTGCCGAGGTATCCGTGAACGTACGTCGATGCCGCGTCGCGGACGAAGTCGTTTCCGATCGTCCGACGGATCTCGAGATCCAGTTCCGGATGCACGATCCGCACTCCGCCGAGCGCATCGATCGCGAACTTCGGTCCGCCAACAGGGTCATCCTGTGCGCCGGTGCTGTAGAGGCGGTATGTGCCCTCGATCTCCGTGACGTTGAGCGCGAGGTCGAACCGGTAGTCGGGAACGAGCAACTGATCCGTCTCGACGTCGTCGCCGAGCTTCACGTAGTTGTTGTCGAAGGCGATGCCCCACTTCTTGTATTGGCCTTCGACCCTGACTCCGACCGCGAACTTGAGCACGTCCGTGATGTCACCAAAGCTGCGATCGACTTCGACGACCCGGTCGCGTGCGCGAAGCTCGCCGTCGATCGCCGACAGGAAGCCATACATCTGGAAGCTTCCGCGCCAGTCATCGTCGTTCGTTCCGCCGGAATCGGCGGCTGCCGGTTCTGAAGGCTCGGCGAGCGGAACCCACGGGTGGGCTATCGGGGCGGCCACGGGTACTGGCTCGACCGCGACAGGTGCTGGCGTAGCAGCCGGCGTGGCGTCCGGCGCTGTAGCCGTCGAGGCCTCAGCGGTGACGGCCACCGTTGGGTCGCCCTTCGCATCGGCTGGTTCGCCGGCCGATGCGGTAGCGGCTAAAGCCAGAACGGCGAGTCCAAGAACGAAGGATTGCAGAATCCGGCGGTGAGAGCTGTACATTTGGAAGCGTCCTCCACAAAGGGTAAATAGGCGTCGATCGACAGGCTATGGGACTTGTCCTGGCACGATCAATGGGACCTTGGTCCAACAAGTTTCCGAATGTGAACTACCGGCCCGGCCGATAGCCGGTGTTCTCGACGGTCACGCGGATGTTCTTGGCCGGCGCGTCGAGGGTGATGACTTCGGGATGGTTGGTTCCGTCGGGCAGCGCCGAAAACCGGACGTCGAGCGTGATCGCATCCTGAGGCGATTCGATGTACGACTGGATGCGCACGCTGAGAATGCGGCTTAGCGAGCGGTCGAAAGTGAACGTGACCAGATCGCCCTGCATCCGGTAATCGGTGATCTCGATCGCCATGGCGTTGCCGGGAAGCGGTCGTGCGGCGACCTTGCCGGCGTTCTTCGCCGCCTGAATCAGCTCGTTGTCGGGTGGAACGTAGGCGTGCACGAGGGCGACGGCCTGGTGCATGTACTCCGTCATTTCTTCCTTCTTGTGCTCGATGATGCGGCCGCGCAGTCCGCGTTTCGGCGCCTCCTGCGGTGCGTTGCTCGCGAGCGGGACCTTCTGCTGTTTCCCGTCGGCACCGTAGTAGCACTGGTTCTGTGTTCTCGACTTCTCGTCGCCCTTGAGGCTGACCGCCGTCGTCTCGATCCACTCGTAACGCTTCAGGCGAACCTGGTTCTCCTGGATCGACTGCTTGAGGGCCGCGATCTGATCCTGCGGCGACGGAGCACCGGGCGAGGGAACGCTTGCATTCGTTCCACTAAGTGCGAATGCCGCAACGAGCGCGAAAGTCAGCGCGACTGCAGTCGCGCGACACGGCCGGTTCGAGATGTGTGAGGTGAGCATGGATCGGAGCTCCTTCTGGGCTGGGACTTTGGCTTGCCCAATGACCTTACGGCGGTGAGCGGGCGGCGTACATTGGACCTTGGTCCAACGGCCGCGCTCATCTCCGTGAATCGGTGAACTAGGACCAAGGTCCAATATCGAAGCCGTCCGACGGGAGGTAAGTTGATCGCGACTTCGGACGAATCTGGCGCGTCTGCGCTCAGTAGTCGCCGGAACATCCGCTTGTCTCGCGTCGGCAGTAGCCGATGCTTCGGCTTCGACGCACGCTGGCGGCTTTGCGTGCCGCCGGGCGAGGTCGGGTGCCCACGATTCCAGTCACGGCGAGGACACGATGATTCAGAAACTCCTGCTTTGCACCTTGATGGTCGCGATGTCCGCGACAATGGCCACGGCGCAGGCCCGAAAGCGAACCACCGGCGCCTCTGCTGCAAAGACCGCCGCGGCAAAGGAGCTCCGCACGGGCGCGGAGCGCATCACCGCCGAGGCAAAGATCCTGTCGACATTCCTCTATCGATACGGCGCCGTCGTCGAGGGAATCCGTCTCTCAGAAAAATCTGCGAAGGACAACAGCGCGCCGCCCGAAGTGCTGGCGATGATCCAGAAGAACAAGGTCGCCGTCGCCGAAACGGTCCGGAACCTCGTGGGAGGAATGCAGGACCTCGAGCGGTACCTGGGACTCAGTCCTTCGACGAAGCCGTATTTCGATGTCGTCAATGGCCTGTCGCAGGACATCGATCTCGCGGCCGACACGGCTGCCGCGGGCAACCTCGACGCGGCTGCCGAGCAGCTGCTCACCGTGCTCGACAACTTGAACGGAGCGCTGTTGCCGCCGGCGCCCAAGTGAGAGCGCTCGAATCCGGAGCGGCGCCGGGTCTCGAGCCCGACGGACGCCCTCGACGAACGCCATTCGACAAAGAACTCAGTCACCCCGAAACGGAGGCTCAACTATCATGAATGCTCGAAAACCCCGATTCGCGATTCTCATCGCACTTGTCCTTGTGGCGAGTGCATCCGTCGTCATGCCCGCCTACGCGAATCCCGGTGGTACGCAGGACGCGGCGGCCGCTCCGGCGCCGCAGAAGCTCGAGACCGGCAAGCGCTACAAGATCCGCGGTGTGGTCACGAGTCGCACCGAGGACGGGCTCATCCTCAAGGACAAGATGACCGTCGAGACGAAGGTCGTGCTTCACGAAGGCGTCAAGGTCCAGATCGACGGCAAGCCCGTCACCGAGGCCCAGCGGTACGAGCTGCGCAAGCTCGTCGGCGGCATCATCGCCGAGATCCAGGGACGTGGGGACGCCAACGGCAACCTCTGGGCCGAAAAGATCAGCATCTCGTCCAAGGAGATGCGTACGGCACAGGCAATGGCCAACCGGCTCACACCGGTCGAGGATCGCCTGACGAAGAACGAGGAGCAGATCAAGCTCGCCCAGGAGCAGAACCGTGCATTGGCCGGACAGGTCGACGAGCTTGCGGTGCTCTCGAACATGGCGATGGAAGAGGCGAAGAAGGCCAACGAACGCGTGTCTGCGCTCGACAACTACACGGTGCTCGAGACGGTGACGGTGACGTTCCCGGTCAACAGCGCCGTACTGTCGGTGCAGGCCAAGAAGGACCTGGATGTATTGGCCGAGAAGATCCTGACGATGAAGGGCTACGCGTTCGAGATCACGGGCTTCACGGACACGACTGGCAATGCCGAGAAGAACCGCGTTCTCAGCGAGAAGCGCGCGAATGAGGTCGTGCGATACCTCGCCGATGCGCACAGCATCCCGCTGCGCAGGATCGTGACGCCGCTCGGATTCGGGGCGTCGCGACCGGCGGCCGACAATACGACGAAGGCCGGGCGCGAAGCGAACCGGCGCGTTGAAGTGCGGCTGATGCAGCAGGGAGGGGTCGCACAGTAGGAGTAGAACAGCTCTGATCTGTCGTCCTCTGCGCCTTTGCGGATTCTTGGCGTCTTTGCGAGAAATCTCCTTCTCGAGATGGTTTTCTCGCAAAGACGCCAAGGATTCGCAGAGACGCCAAGTCATGATGGGCAACTTCGCATTCTGCAAAGCGCCTTACCTCCACAACCCCGAGTTTCCGCCCATTCCCGACCCTTCCCCTCTGGCACGCCCCGTGCACTCTCCCCCACCAAGCCCGCCGCGGAGGACAGGGCCCTTCGAACCTTCAGCTGCCGCGATCTGGACGCCAAGGGGTCTGGAAGTTGGTTCGAAAGCACTGTCCCCGCGGCAGTTTCGTTTTCGCGGCTATACTCCGAACCGTGCTCGCCGCCATGTTGATCACGTCACTGCTCGTGACGATCGCGCTGGGCTCCTACGTCCTTCTGCTCGCACCGTCGAGCCCGGTCAACCGAGCCTTCGCCACCTTCTGCGCGACCATGGCGGTCTGGACCGCTAAGGACACGCTTTTCTGGGCGCTTCAACTGCCGTGGTTCACCGCCGATGCGTGGGTGACGTCGAGCCTTCTGCTCGCCCTCGCTCTCCAGCTCACGTTTCTCGCATTCGCATTCATATTTCCGGATCGCTCTCGCCTCGACCGCCGCTCGACCGCCGTGGCCCTGGCGCCACTGGCCGTCGTCGCGCCACTCATCCTGTCCGGCGCTCTCTGGAGTCGCGCCGGTGTAGACGCCCACACCGGCGCATTCGCCATCGATCTCACCCCGTGGATCTGGGTCTACGGTGCCTACGGACTCGCGCTGTATGGCGCCGGAATGTGGACCCTCTTCCGGAAGTGGCGCAGCGCACCATCGGAGTCCCTCGATTCGGCGCAGCTGACGGTCGTCATCGCCGTCGCGGGCATGACCGGGGCGCTCATGTTCCTCATCACGGTCGTTCTGCCGTTCGCCGGGTGGACGGGACCGGTGACCTACAGTTCGCTCGTCATCCTCGCGGGCGCGCTCGGCTACGCCTACGCGACGTCGAACGTGAAGCTCTTCTCGATCACCAGCGTCCTCGATCCGCTTCGCCTCTTTCCCCTCACTTCGAAGATCGCGCTCATAATCGCCGGCGCCGGGCTGCTCGGATTTCTGGCCCTCGGGATTCCGGTCGTCCGGCTGAGCTTCGGCCCGCGCACCGACGACGAATGGCAGCGATTCGTGGTGCTGTCGGTGATGACCGGGCTGATCCCGACGCTCGTGATGATCGCCCTGATCGTCCGCGCCGTGTCGCGTCCCGTCCGCCGCCTCACGGAAGCGGCAGTCGAGGTCACGCGGGGCCGTTACGGCACCAAGGTCGAGGGGCTTCGCTCGAACGACGAAATCGGGGTGCTCGCCGAGGCCTTCAACCGCATGAGCGACCGCGTCGCCGGCGACATCGAGCAACTTAAGGCCATCAACGACGGACTGATCCGGACCGAGAAGCTCGCGACGGCGGGCGTCCTCGCGGCCGGCGTGGCGCACGAAGTGAACAACCCCCTCGCTTCCATCTCGTCGCTCGCGCAGACCCTTCAGAAGCGCGCCGCCGACGAATCGGATCGCGAGACGCTCGGGACGATCCTCGGCGAGATCTCGCGCATCTCGTCGATCCTGCGCGACCTGACGGACTTTGCCCGGGCTCCCGAGCCGCGTCGCTCACAGTGCGACCTGAACCGAATCGTCGAGACCAGTCTGCGCCTTGTGGCAGTCGACAAGCGGTTGAAGCGGCTCGAGGTCATCGCCGAGCTCGAGCCTGACCTCCCCAAGCTGTCGCTCGACGCCGACCAGATGCAGCAGGTGCTGTTGAACCTGCTGCTCAACGCCGGCGACTCGACGCCCGAGGGCGGCCGGCTGACCGTTCGGACGCGACACGATCGCGATCTCGGGGCCGTCGAAGCCACCGTGACCGACACCGGCGACGGCATTCCGCCCGACGTCCTGCGCCAGGTCTTCGATCCGTTCTTCACGACGAAGCCGCCCGGATACGGAACCGGGCTCGGACTCTCGGTTTGCTACGGCATCGTTACTGCGCACGGCGGACAGATCGAGATCGAGAGTCCGGCGGATGGCGGCGCGACCGTTCGAATCCGACTTCCGATCGATGCCGCGGAGGCCGCATGACTACCGGCTGCACGCTTCAACCGGAACCTGCAGCGGAGGCGCGGGGCGTTCCCGGGCCATTTCCATATCCTATTGGTGGGCATGAGTCAGGGAAGGCCCCTCGCGTCCGCTCGGGGTTCTGGTTGTCGATTCTCACGGAGGCATCCGAGTGACCACCTCGTCGACCATTCTCGTCGCCGAAGACGAGGCACTGCTGCGGAGGATCCTCGCCGGCCTGTTCGAGGAAGCCGGCTATCACGTCGTCGCAGCGTCAACGGGTCGCGAGGCGCTCGAGCGCTTCGCCGAATCGGCGCCGGATCTCGTCGTGACGGATATCCGAATGCCAGAGATGGATGGGATCGAGTTGCTCGAGCGGTTGAAGGCACTGGATCCCGAAGTACTGGTCATCATCATGACGGCGTTCTCATCCGTCGAGTCGGCCGTCGCAGCGCTTCGCGCCGGTGCCCACGACTACATCGTGAAGCCGTTCGTCAACGACGACGTGCTCAAGGCCGTACGCAACGCATTGCGTCAGAAAGAGTTACTCGGCGAGAACCGATCGCTGCGACGTGAGCTGGACCGCAGCCGCTCCTATTCGGCGATCATCGGCGTGAGCGACGCCGTCCAGACCATGCTCGAGCTCGTCGGCAAGGTCGCGGCTACGAACGCATCGATACTGATCACCGGTGAATCGGGCACCGGAAAGGAGCTCGTGGCCCGGGCCGTACACTACCGCTCTCAGCGAGCCAAAGGTCCTTTCATTGCGGTGAATTGCGGTGCCCTGAACGAAAACCTGCTCGAGGCTGAGCTCTTCGGCCACGAGAAGGGCGCTTTCACAGGGGCAACGCATGCTCGTGAGGGCCTGCTGAAGGCCGCCGATACGGGAACTATCTTCCTCGACGAGATCGCCGACATGCCGCAATCGCTGCAAGTCAAGCTGTTGCGGGCTTTGCAGGAGCGCGAGGTGCTGCCCGTCGGGGGCCGATCGGTCGTCCGGTTCGACGCCAGAGTCGTAGCGGCGTCGAACCGTGACCTCGAGACCGAAGTCGCCGAGGGACGCTTCCGCGAGGACCTCTATTATCGTCTCAGCGTCATTCCCGTCAGGGTTCCTCCGCTGCGCGATCGCCGCAGCGACATTCCACTGCTGTCTCGCCATTTCGCTGCCCGGTTCGGAGCGGACATGGGTGTCGCGGAAGTCCGCTTCGAACCAGATGCCCTCGACGCCCTCGGCGGCTACGCATGGCCCGGCAATATTCGAGAACTGATGAATGCCATAGAACGCGCCGTGGCGCTCGGCGGCGATGTCGTCGCGCTCGAGCATCTACCGGAGAAGGTCCTCGCGACAACGGCCAGTGCAGCGGCAATCAGTTCAGAATCAATCAGTTCACTCGACGACGTAGAACGAAGGCACGTCTTTTCGATACTCGAACGTGTGGGTGGCAACAAGGGAAAGGCCGCCGAGTTGCTGGGGATCGATTTGTCCACTTTGTATCGGAAGCTGCGCCGTTACGAAAGCGAAACATGAGCGGTGGAAGGGGCGCGAACCCGGGTCGTTTCCGCGACCTATCTGCTCCGTCGAGGGGGGATCGGTGAGTGCCGCGTCGGGGTCGGCCAGGGACCCCGAGATGCCCGTAATTCCTTTATTTCAGGCAGCTTTTCGGCGATTTCGGCCGAAAATAACTTTTGACACCCCCCGACCCAATCTGCTACATTCCTGCGCTTGTTACGACCACCCAATTCCTCTCGGTGCCAGCGTAACGGTCGAGCCAACCCCACGGGAGCCAACTGTTGAGAACGACGATAGAGAAGGCGGCCGAGACCTACGGAGTCGCGAGTTGGGGATCCGGCTACTTCGACATCAATCGGAAGGGCAACCTCGTTGTGAAGCCCTCCGAGTCAGAGGATGGCGTCGACCTGAAGGACCTCGTCGACGACCTGACGAAGCGCGGCTTTTCTGCGCCGCTGCTCATCCGGTTTCCCCAGATCCTCACCAACCAGGTCAAGCGGCTCCATCGTTCGTTCAAGAGCGCCATCAAGGAATTCGATTACGGCGGTCGTCACCGTGCGGTGTTCCCGATGAAGGTGAACCCGATGCGGGAGGTGCTCGAGGAATTCCTCCGCGAAGGCAGCCGGTACGACTACGGGCTCGAGGCGGGATCGAAGGCCGAGCTTTACGCCGCGCTGTCGATGCCGCAATCGAGCGACGGGCTGCTGCTGTGCAACGGATTCAAGGACGCAGCCTTCATGGAACTCGCGCTCATGGGGCGGATGATCGGCAAGAACGTGATCATCACGCTCGAGAAGCTGTCGGAGTTGAAAACTGCGCTCGAAGTGGCCGAACGCCTCGGCGTCCGACCCGCGTTCGGCATTCGGGCCAAGCTCTATTCGAAGGGCAGCGGCAAGTGGGAAGAGTCGGGTGGCGAAAGCTCCAAGTTCGGCCTGACGACGAGCGAAATGCTCGAAGTGCTGCGCTACCTCGGCGATCGGGACATGCTCGACACGCTGAAGGTTCTCCACTTCCACATCGGCTCGCAGATCACCGACATCAAGCGCATCAAGAACGCGATGAAGGAGGCGGCGCGCGTATACGCGAAGATCCGCCAGAAGGGCATCCAGGTCGAGTACCTGAACGTCGGCGGCGGCATGGCCGTCGACTATGACGGCAGCCGGACGTCGTTCGAGTCGTCGGCGAACTATTCGATGGAAGAGTTCGCCAACGACGTGATTTTCACGATCAAGAGCGTCTGCGACGACGAGGACGTGCCCGAGCCGAACCTCATCACGGAATCGGGCCGGATCATGTCCGCCTACCACGCAATGCTCGTCGTGAAGGTGACCGAAGAGATCGAGACCTACGTCGAAGAGGTCGCCCCGATGCTGAACGTGTCGAGCGATGACCCGACCGTCGTCAGTGAGCTCTACGACCTGCATCGCAGCATCAATTCGAAGAATTACCGCGAGTACTACCACGACGCGCAGGAGCACAAGGAAGAACTCTTCACGATGTTCAACCTCGGGCTCATATCGCTAGAGGACCGCGCGCGCGGCGAGTCGCTTTTCTGGGAAGTCTCGGCAAAGGCTCTCAAGTACGCACAGCAGGCCAAGTACGTGCCTGAGGAATTCGAGGAGCTGAAGTCCGTGCTCGCGGCACGGTACCTGTGCAACTTCTCGGTGTTCCGGTCGGTTCCCGACCATTGGGCGATCGAACAGTTGTTTCCGATCGTGCCGATACACCGGCTCAAGGAGCCGGCGTCGGAATTCGTGACACTCGTCGACATCACGTGCGACTCGGACGGCCGCATGGACAAGTTCGTGGATCTGCACGACGTCAAGCAGGTGCTCGAGATCCATGCATTCGACGGCAGTCCGTATTATCTCGGCATCTTCCTGGTCGGCGCCTACCAGGAAATCATGGGAAACAACCACAACCTGTTCGGAAGGCCCAACGAGGCACACGTAGTCGTCGACAAGGGCGGCGTGTATCACATCAAGAAAACGATTCCCGGGTCCACGATCGGCACGATGATCGAATACGCCCGCTACGACCGGGATGCGGTCCGGCAGCGGTTCGGCGCGATGGTCGACAGCCGGGTGAAGCGCGACGACCTCGACGAACGGGTCGGCGCGCGGATCAAGGACCTCTACGACGCGCACGTGCAGGGGATCACATACCTAGTCTGATTTTTCCGAAAGGCCCCGATACCTGAGGCTCGCATGCTTATGATGAAACGATCCAAAGCGACCAAGTACCTGAAGACCCCGACCTACCCCATCCAGATCGACCGCGACCGTTCGGTCGCCGGGTTGCTCTCCAAAATGGAGGCCACGGGCTTCCAGGGGCGCAACCTCGCCGCGTCGCACCAGGTCTGGCTGAACATGCTTCAGGACAATGCGACGGTGTTCATGGGCGTCTCTGGCGCCCTGGTAACGTCTGGCATGCGGCGGCTGATCGCATACCTGATCAAGAACCATTACATCGACGTGCTCGTGGCCACGGGGGCGAATCTGTTCCACGACCTGCACGAGACGCTCGGCCGGTACCACTACCAGGGGTCGCCGCGTCCGGACGACAAGGACCTGCGCGACTCGGGAGTCGTGCGGATCTACGACACGTTCGCGTCGGACGTCGAGTTCCGCGAGGCGGAGGAGTGGGTCGGTAACTTCTCGAACACGCTCGACCACACGCGGCCCTATTCGACGCGTGAGTTCCTGCACCTGCTCGGAAGGGAACTGTCCGAGATCGCGACCGAGGACGGCATCCTGACGTCGGCCTACAAGGCGAAGATTCCGATCTATTGCCCCGCGATCACCGACTCGCCGATCGGCGTCGGAGTCGCGGCCAGCCGCATCGACCGCAAGAATCCGTTCCAGTTCGACGTGATTGCGGACGTAGTCGAGATGGGCCAGATCGTGGCGAAGTCGGCGAATACGGGAGCGGTCTTCTTCGGCGGCGGTTCGCCGAAGAACTTCGTCGTACAGGCGTCGCAGACGGCGGCGGTAATCAAGGCCAATGTGCGCGGGCACAAGTACCTGATCCAGGTCGTGACTGCGGGACCGCAATACGGCGGCATGTCGGGCGCTTCGGTTGAAGACGGCGCATCGTGGGGCAAGTCGCCGCGCGATGCCGACCGGGTCACGGTCAACGTCGACGCAACGATCGCGATGCCGCTGCTCGTCACCGCGCTCTCGCAGACTGGCACGAAGGTGCTCAAGCAGCGCCGCCGCCCGATCTTCACCTTCGGCAAGGATCTGACGGTCACCTTCCAGTAGGGAGAGTGGACAGGATTAACAGGATTTTTCAGGATTAACAGGATTCTGAACGGTCAAAGAGAAGGGCGGTCCGATGATTCGGACCGCCCTTTTTGGTGACCTGCAGTCAATCCTGTTAATCCTGGAAAATCCTGTAATCCTGTCAACTCTCCTCTCTAGAACCGCAGCATCCAGACTAGCATTTCCTGACCCGGTTCCTGCCCTTCCATCGCGCAGACGAGGGCATCGGGCGTTTCCGTACCCTTGGGGATCTGGAACAGGAACTCGGCGAACGGCACGACCGAGATGCTCACGCCCGTACCGCCGTCGATGGCGAACGCGAAGTGCTCGCCTTCCTCCTGAACGTAGAGCTGTCCCGCGACCTGCATGCTCATTCCCGGGAACGGGGCCGTCACCACCGTAACCGCCGTATTCACGTGGCGCCGGATCATCCCGCACGCCTGATCGTAGTTGATCGTCTCGAACTCGTTCACGAATGGCTCACCGGCTTCACGCCACCTGCGCCAACCTCCCACGTATCACCGCTGTTGATGAGCTTCTCGAGATCTCCAGGTCCGGACTTCCTGCGAGCCGCAGAAATCTGGTCCGTGAGCATCTCTTCGTAAGTCGGACGCTCCACCTGACGGAACACGCCGATCGCAACCGGCATCTCCGGGAAGTGCATCCGCGAAAGCAGCGTCGCGTGGGTCGAATCCGGCAACGTCTCGTCGTGGACGAGCAGGTGCTTCTCCTCCCACGGTCCGCCTTCGGCGAGCTCGACGACCTCCGGACGCAGGCCGTTCAGCCGAATGCCCTTCTTGACGTCCTTGCCGAACGTGAGCGGCTTGCCGTGCTCGATCTCGAGCATCATGTCGCTGCGGACGTCCTTCTCCTTGAACTCGTCGAAGGCGCCATCATTGAAGATGTTGCAGTTCTGGTAGACCTCCAGGAACGCCGCACCCTTGTGTCGTGACATTCGCTCGATCATCCGCGCCAGGTGCTTCGGATCGCTGTCGACCGACCGCGCCACGAACGTCGCCTCCGACGCGAGGGCCATCGTCACCGGATCGATCGGGTAGTCGATGACGCCCATCGGCGCGGTTTTGTTCTTCTGCCCGAGCACCGACGTCGGCGAATATTGCCCCTTCGTCAGGCCGTAGATCCGGTTGTTGAACATGATGATCTTCAGGTCGACGTTGCGACGCAGCGAGTGCATGAAGTGGTTCCCGCCAATCGAGAGCCCGTCGCCGTCGCCCGTCACCACGAAAACCGACAGATCCGGGTTCGAGACCTTGATGCCCGTCGCGATCGCCGGCGCCCGGCCGTGGATCGAATGGAACCCGTACGTGTTCATGTAATACGGGAAGCGGCTCGAGCAACCGATGCCCGACACGAAGACCAGCTTCTCCTTCGGTATACCGAGCTCCGGCATCATCCGCTGGACGGCGGCCAGGATCGCGTAGTCGCCGCAGCCCGGGCACCATCGCACTTCCTGATCCGACGTGAAGTCCTTTTTCGTCAGTTTGACAAACGCGTCGCCCGTGGCGGCCGGCGGCTCAATCGGCAGGTTCTGATCGCTCATTTGACTCCCTCCAGCAACTGGTCGACGCGGGCCGTGATCTCCGAGATCTTGAACGGCCGGCCCTGAACCTTGGAGAACGGAATGGCATTGACGAGGTATTTCGCCCGCAGCATCGTCGCGAGCTGGCCCAGGTTCATTTCCGGCACCAGCACGTGCTCGAAGCGCGACAAGATCTCGCCAACGTCATGAGGCAGCGGCGAAAGGTGCCGCAGGTGGATCGACGACACGGCCTTGCCCTCGGCACGGAGCTTCTCGACGGCGGACGTGATCGAGCCGTATGTCGATCCCCATCCGACGACGAGCACCTTGCCCGACGGATCACCATAGATCTCGGTCGGCGGCAGGTCGTTCGCGATGCGGTCGATCTTGTCGGCGCGCAGCCTTACCATGTGCTCGTGATTCGCCGGGTCGTACGAGACGTTCCCGGTGATGTCCTGTTTCTCGATGCCGCCGATGCGGTGCTCGAGGCCCGGCGTGCCCGGAATTGCCCACAGACGCGCAAGCGTCTCGGGATTGCGGCTGTACGGGCGGAAGTTCTCAGCGTCGGTAGCGAAATGCACGTTTATCTTCGGCAGTTCGTCCATCTCGGGCAGCCGCCACGGCTCGGCGCCGTTGGCCAGGTAACCGTCCGAGAGATAGATGACCGGCGTCATGTAGTCGACCGCGATCCGCACCGCTTCGATCGCCATCGTGAAGCACTCGCCAGGCGTCGCCGGAGCGACGACCGCGACCGGACACTCGCCGTTGCGTCCGTAGACCGCCTGGAACAGGTCCGCCTGCTCGGTCTTGGTCGGAAGGCCCGTCGATGGGCCGCCGCGCTGGACGTTCACGATGATGAGAGGCAGCTCGGTCGCGACTGCCAGGCCGATGGCTTCGGTCTTGAGCGCAACGCCCGGGCCGCTCGTGCCAGTCAGGCCGATGTGGCCGGTGAATGACGCGCCGATCGCCGCGCAGACCGCCGCGATCTCGTCTTCGGCCTGAAACGTCTTCACGCCAAAGTTCTTGTGGCGTGCGAGCTCCTGGAGGATCTCGGAAGCCGGCGTGATCGGATAGCTGCCGTAGAAGAGCGGACGGCCCGCGAGTTCGGCCGCGGTGACGAACCCGATTGCGGTGGCCTCGTTTCCAGTGATTTTCCGGTACTTGCCCGGCGGGAGCTCGGCCTTTCGAACGCGATAGTGGATGTGAAAGAGCTCGGCCGTGTCGCCGTAGTTGTACCCGGCGCGCAGGGCGGCTTCGTTGCCTTCCGCGATCGCCGGCTTCGCGTGGAACTTGTCGTGGATCCACTCGACCGTCTGGTCGAGCGGGCGGTCGTACAGCCAGTACATCAGCCCGAGCGCGAAGAAGTTCTTCGACTGGTCGACCTGCTTCTTGCCGAGCCCGTGCTCCTCGAGTGCGCGCGCGGTCATCGACGTGATCGGCACGTGGAACACCCGGTAGCCTGCGAGAGAGTTGTCCTCCAGTGGGTTTGCCTCGTAGGCGGCCTTGCGCAGGTTGTTCGGCGTGAAAGCGTCGGTATTCACGATGATCATGCCGCCCTCGACGAGGTCGGAGAGATTCACCTTTAGCGCCGCCGGATTCATCACGACGAGCACGTCGGGTGCGTCTCCAGGCGTGCGTATGTCGCGATTGCTGAAGTTGATCTGGAATCCGGAAACGCCCGGCAGCGAACCGGCCGGCGCACGGATCTCGGCCGGATAGTCGGGCAGCGTGCTTATGTCGTTGCCTATGACGGCCGAAGTGTTCGTGAACTGCGTCCCCGTCAGCTGCATTCCGTCGCCGGAGTCTCCGGCGAAACGGATCGTGACGGTGTCGAGCTCGAAGATCTCGTGCTCGACGTGCGGTACGGTGGGTGTCTCGGTACTCATTCGGTGGCTCCCGATGGTGGCTTCGCGCTGGTGGCTTGAAGGGGCGAGTATAGCACCGCCTCTGTGGCTCCGTGACTCCATGTCTCAGTGTGCGAAGCTCTCTGAAGTCAGAAGGAGAGCTTCGCGCACTGAGACACGGAGTCACGGAGTCACGGAGCCACAGAGGCGCCCGTTACAGTGCCTTCGTACTACGC
>CAZXLQ010000104.1:0-15318 GCA_964641945.1 uncultured Clostridia bacterium | reverse complement strand
ACTCTTCCATCGTGACGTTCGCAACCGGGACAAACGGACAGACGTCCATCACGCTGCGCCGAGTGCATGCTCTCGCAAGGACGGCTCGCGCAATCACTGCCACCCGCCACCTGCCCTACAGGCTGTTCCAATCCCCAGGCACCGGCACCACGTTCGGTGGACCATACGTCACGACGACGTCGGCGCCGCCCGGAGAATTCGAGTTTCGCAGGAACCACGCGCCCGAACCCGGCACGTACACCCCGATCGAGTCCGCGCCGTCGGCATTCCAATCCCCGGACAGTGGCGAGGCCCCGGCCGGACCGTAGCCGAACACGATGTCGGCACCGCCCGACGCGTTCGCATTGCGCAGAAAGAACGTTCCGGTACCCGGGCTGTAGAGACCCACCGTGTCCGATCCATCGCCGTTCCAGTCGCCGACGACCGCCTTCCACCCGGCGCCGGCCGGGCCATAGCCGAATACGACGTCCGCCGGTCCGTTCGAGTTCGAGTTCCGGAGAAAAAACACGCTGTTGACCGGATCGAAGAGTCCGACAGTGTCGAGCCCGTCGGCGTTCCAATCACCGACGACGGGTACGAGGCCGAGTCCTCCGGCTCCAAACGTGAAGACCAGATCGGCACCACCGCCGGCGTTCGTGTTCCTCAGGAAAAATGCCCCCGTCACGGAATCATAGAGCCCGATCGTGTCGCTGCCGTCGCCATTCCAGTCGCCCCGAAGCGGTACCCAGGAAGCGCTCGGCGCTCCGAAGCCGAAGACGAGATCGGCACCGCCGGGCGCGTTCGAATTCCGCAGGAACCACGCGCTGGATGCCTGAACGTAGATCCCGACCGAATCGTCGCCTCGGAACTCGTAAGCACCGATGTCGCGTGCCGTACCCTGCGGCCGTTTCTTGCCATCGAGGTCGTCCGTCACGGAAGCGAGCACGGCGCCAGTGTTTATGCACGGCCCACCTGCCTTGGGATGGTAGTTCCCGGCGGTGGCATCGACAACGGTCGCCGCGGTGGTCGAAATGACGGACGCCGCGTCGTGACCGCGAGCCTTCCACTGGGCAGCCGTGATGAAGTTCTCGTTGTACTCGAAGCGGTCCACGATCACGTTGTTGTCCGAAACAAGCCCCGGTTCGCTCGACGGGTCGCAGCTGATCGAGCCGCGAGTTCCGGGATGAATGAGCACGTTGTTTCGAATCGTGTTGTTTATCGATCCGTTCAGCAACGAGAAGGCAAACCTCCCGTTCGACGCCTGAATTACCGTGTTGTGCAGGAACTGGTTGTCGTGTGTGCCGAATGCCGGGTCGAAGCCGTCGTCCCAGGCCGCGATGCCCGAAGCGTGATTGTTGTAGAGCAGGTTGTTCGTGATCCGGGACTGGATCACCGAAGCGAGGTTGATACCGGCTGCACCACCCGTGCCGTTCTCCCAGATGACGTTGTAAGACACGTCGGCGTTCGAAATGATGCCGTCGCCCGGGAGCGCCGGGTCGGCGTTGATCTGGATGCCCGAATTGCTGTTGTGGTGCACGCGATTGCGTCGAATCACGACGTTGTCCGAGCTGTTCGAGACGTAGATTCCGTGCTCGGCGCCAGAGAACGAAGTCTCGTTACCCGTGATCGTCAGGCCCTCGGCGTAGGCCGTGAAGATCCCCCACACACCGTTGTTGTGGCAGTAGTTGTCCGAGATAACGACGCCGTGCGATTCGGCATCCGGTTCGGCCTGCACGGCGATGCCCGATCGGCCTGCGCTGTGGCATTCGAAGCCGGTGAGCGTTATCCAGCTTGCATCGCGAATCCAGAGGTTGTCGTTGTTCGTGTTCTGGGGTCCCGGCGCATTGACGATTGCACCTGGCTCGCCGCGGAAGACGATGGGAGCGATCGACGTCCCGGACCGCGTGAACCTGGCTCCGACGTAGGTGCCCGGCCGGACGATCACAGTGTCTCCGGCGAGCACGACATTTGCAGCCTTTTGAATCGTCAGGAACGGCTGCGCGGACGTGCCCGGGTTCGTGTCGAAGCCGGACGGTGAAACATAGTAGGTGGTGGCGGCGCTTGCGGATTCTGCAAAGGCGCACACGAACGCCAGGGCGAACAGGGGAAGGAGTCGTCGGATCATCTGGAACTCGCTGGGGGCGTGGGTTCCGGGGGCGGACTTTCAGAGGTTAGCACAGACCTGCAATTGCGTCCGAGTTTGCGGAATGGCGTGGCCGTACGGAGAGCACAGAGTCACGGAGTCAGTCACTGCAGAGTCGATCGTGAATACCGGTCTCCGTGACTCCGTGTCTCCGTGTCTCTGTGTCTCTGTGTGCGAAGCGCCTTCCCCCGATCCCTACTTCAACTCCGCAGCCGTCACCGTGTGTTTCCACAACTCGCGTCCCGCGAAGTCGTACGTCCGCATCGTCATCACGCGCTCCTTCCTCGGCCCCGAGAACTCGAGCATCCCGAAGTTCCGCGTCTCGGTCACCCAGGTCCCCGGCATCCGCAACGGGTTGTTCGTCTCTTCCTCGATTCGGCGTCCTCCGGCCGTCAACGGGCTCGACGTGAATTCGTATAGGGGATAACTCGTGACGGACGTGCTCTTGAGCAACTCGGTATGGTGGCGATCGCCTGACAGAAAAACGACGCCGGGGATCTTCTCCAGTCGCAGGAACTCGAAGAGACGCTTCTGCTCCGCCGGATAGTCCGAGAACGACTCGCCCCATACGGGAACGTTGAGCATCTGATTGCCCGCGGCGACGAGCTTGAACGGTGCGCGGCTCGAAGACAGGCAATCCATCAGCCAGTCCATCTGCGCAGCGCCGAACATCTGCCTCGACTGGTCGCCGCGCCGGTCGTTCGGCGAACGATGGAACCGGTTGTCGAGCATGATCACCTCGACGTCCTGCCACTGGAAGTGACCGAAGACTCCCGGAGTCTCCAGCGTGCCGTATTCCCGGTTCGCCCAGTAGTCCTTGAAGACCCGAAGCGATGCGCTTCGGAGACCTGCGACCCGATCGCTGTTGTCGGGGCCGAAGTCGTGGTCGTCCCAGATCGCGTAGTTGTGGGTCGCGGCCAGCAGGGCCTGCATCTCGGGAAGCTGGCGCGTGTGGGCGTAGCGGTACCGGAAGCCGGCTTCGCTGTTGAAATCGCCCTCGCGCAGGTATGCATTGTCGCCAAGCCAGAGCATGAGGTCCGGCTTCATCGCGGCAATCGTCGTGAAGATCTCCATCTTGTCGCCGTAGGGCGTACCCGGACGATCGAAGGGAGCGTCGTTGACGAAAGCGCACGAGCCGAACGCCATCCGGAATGCCGGCGGATCGGTCCGGTATTGCCAGAGCTTCTGCGTCTGGAATGTGAGAGGATGCGGCCGTTCGACGCGAAGGCCGTCGAGATAGACCTCGTAATCGAATCGCGAGCCCTCGTCGAGCCGGGCGAGTGTGAACCGCGCAATGTGATCGCCGTCGGCGCGTGTGTCGACCGGTTCGCTCAACCGAGCCGTTGCCGGCTGTCCCTGCTTCCAGAAGCGGATCTGCGCGCGACAGGCCCTGGTCGTCTGCAGCCAGATGGCCGCCTCGGTCGTCTCGGCGTAGCCGACCATTGGGCCGGACCGCAACCAGGGACGCGGGTCGAGCGTCGCCTGACGCGCGAAGGCGAGGCCGGCGAAGGGAGCGAGGAGCGGCAGAGCGAGAATGTCACGGCGTTGCATGTCGATTCGCCTCAACGAAAAAGAGCGCCGCCTTCGTGTGGAAGGCGGCGCTCGTTGGTCAACCGTTCCGCCAGCTCGTTAGAACTGGTATCGGACGCCGATCTGCATCTGGAACGGAGCGCCGGGGTTGTTTCCGGTCAGGATACGACCGAAGGTCCGGCTCGTCGGGTTCTGGTCGACGGTCTGAAGGAAGTTCGGGTTCGGCTTGCCGCCGAATCCGCAGTCCGACGTGACCGGGGCCGCGCAGAAGTTCGCAACCGTCGAGAAGCCCTGGCTGAGCGTGATGTTCTCGATGTTGAGCAGGTTGAAGAACTCCGCGAGGACCGTGACCGACTGGTTCTCGCTGATCTCGAACCGCTTCTGCACGCGCACGTCGACGTTGTAGATCGCGCGGTTGCGGAACGCGTTCCGTTCGAACTGCACGCCGGGCGCGCTGTACGGACGGTCGGTGTTCACCGTGTCGCGATTTGCGTCCGAGCCGAATCGCGCATCGAACGGGGCTCCCGAAAGCAGCCGGATGGCGCCCGAAACCTCGAAGCCCTTCGGCAGGTAGAACACCGGGTTGGCGGTGAACTGGTGCCGGCGGTCCAGGTTCGAGTAGTTGTATTCGGGCTGGAGGTTGAACGCGTCCTCGTAGGTCGTGCCGCCAGCATCGCGTTCGTTGTCGTCATCGGAGAGGTTTCGCGACAGGACGTAGAACACGTTGACCTGACCCCACTCGCGCTGGAACTTCGCGCGAAGTGTCAGAGCCTGGTAGAGCGACTTGGCCGACGAATCACGAATCGTGACGTCGCGCAGCGACGGGATCGGGCGCACGGCACCCGTCACGAGGTACTGCGGGCGCTGGGCGAGGTCGAGTGGATCGAACGAAGCGGACGGCAGATTGGCCTGCACGTTCCGCTGGAGGTGAACCGCCTTCACCTGCGTGTAGTCCGCGCCGACGACGAGTCCCTCGGCGAGCTGGTGCTCGACGCCGCCGCCGAACTGGTACGACCGCGGATTCTCGAAGCCGTTGGCCATCGCCGTCACGTTCGCACCGAGGAACGGATCAGGCGAAAGACCAAGCGCCGCGGCGATCTGTGCGATCTGCTCGGGCGTGACGTTCGGGAGGTTGCCGAGATCGAATTGGTTCAGGTCGATGCCAATGAGCGCGAACTGGTCGTAGAGAGTGGCAGCCTGCCCGGCAGCCACCGGGAACGGCAGCGTGACCGAAACGTCTCCCGGCGGCAGCCGGAAGTTGTTGATCGGACCGGCGAAGATCAGCAGCGGCGAGCGGGCGTAATAGATGCCGCCGTAGCCGCGGATCACTGTCTTGCCGTTGCTCCACGGATCCCAGGCAAAACCGAGGCGCGGCGCGAACTGGTCGGTCGCATCTTCGATCTGGGTCGGGTCGGTCGTGATGCCGACGGGGAACCTGAAGTTCTGGACCTTTTCGATCAGGTCCGTGTTGTTCGCTTCCGGCTGCGGATTGAACTGGCCTTCCCAGCGAAGTCCGAAATTCAACGTGAAGTTCGGCTTGATCCTCCACGAGTCCTGCGCGAAGAACGCAAGCTCGTGGGACTTGAGGCCAGCCTCGAGGTTGCCGATCTGGCGGATGTAGCGGAAGCCGCTGTTGTCGAAGCGGTTCGCATTCGGGCCGCCGACCGAGAGCTGCTCGAGCGTGACGTTCACGTCGGCGTTGAACGGGATGTTGTACTGGCCGAACTGGTTGAAACCGAACGTCTGGAACGCGTCGATGTAGTTGTATTCGACTCCGAACTTCACGGCGTGATCGCCCACGGTCCAGCTGATGCTGTCGGCGAGCTGCAGGCGCTTGTCATCCTGCGTCGTCGGCATGAAGTTGCGGTTGCCGGTGTTGGCAAACGACGTCGAGAGATTGGGACTGATCGAGTTCGCGAGTCGCGGACGCTCCTCGCGCGAGAACTGGCCGCGGAACTCGTTGAGCACCGACGGTGACACGATCCACGTCCATTGCCCGATGACCGTGTTCGTGTTGTTTTCCTCGGTACCGTCGTTCGACACGGCACGGTTCGTCGTCGGAAGGACGGCGCCGCCCGTGTTCGTCGAGTTCAGACCTTCGTTCTGCGAGTAGTTGTACCGGGCGTTGACGCGGTGGTTCGAGCTGGCTTCCCAGTCGATCCGGCCAAGAATTGCCAGTGCGTCGTTCGTCGCTTCGAAGGGACCCTGCTCGGACTGGTAGAAGTTGAACGCCTCGGCCGTATTCGCCGTAGGAATGACGTTCGTGAGCGTCGAGAAGACGACCTGTCGCGGGATACGGATTCGCTGCTGTTCGTAGGCGCCGAAGAAGAAGAGCTTGTCCTTCACGATCGGGCCGCCGATCGAACCGCCCCATTGCTGCTGAGTCGGGACGAACTCGAAGTCGCGCGTGTCGGTCGAGCTCGTTGGATCGGCAGTTTCCACGGCGCGGAAGAAGTCGTTGTCGCGCGCGAGCTGCTTCGGCCGGAGGTAGTAGAACGCCGAGCCGTGGAAGTCGTTCGTGCCCGACTTCGTGACGGCATTGACGATTCCTCCGGTAGAGCGGCCGAACTCGGCCGAATATCCGGACGGGACGACCTGGAACTCGCGGATCGATTCCTGGGGAATCGTGAAGGCGAAGTTGCTGCGCTCGCCGCCCTTGATGCCACCGAAGAACGGATTGTTGTAGTCGACGCCGTCGACGTTGATGTTCGCGTTGATGCCGCGCTGTCCGGAGAGCGAGATCTGCTGGCGGGACGGCTCGACCTGCGCCGTGGGCGTCAGGGTGACGAAGTCCTGGAAGCGCCGGCCGTTGATCGGCAGGTCGCGGATGGCCTGCTCGTTGATGACAGCATCCGGCTCGCTTCGCGTGGTCTGGACGTCGACCGCGCCGGCCGTGACGGTGATCTCTTCAGAGACTCCGCCGGCCGAGAGGTCGATGCGAAGCGAATAGGTGCGGCCGACGACCACCTGGACGTTGTTGATCGTCGAGGTCTGGAAGCCCGAGGCTTCGGTCGTGACCGAATACGTGCCCGGCGGAAGGGTCACGATGGTGTAGGTGCCTTCGTCGTTCGTGGTAACGGCGCGCTCGAGGCCGATCGCCTCGCTCTTCGCCGTCACGGTCGCGCCAGCAACGGCGGCGCCCGACGAGTCCCGAACCGTGCCTGTAATCTGGCCCGAACTTGCCTGCGACTGCGCGAACGCTGCCGTCGGGACGAACCCGAGGGCGAGTGTCGCGAGCACCAGGCAGCACGCCAGACGACGCACGATGGTGTGATTGGTTCCCAGCATTCTCACTTCTCCTCCAAGAATCACGATTAGTGTCCCTGTGTTGTGGATCCACGGCAGTCTCCGTGGGGACGCATGACCGCGCCAAACATCAAGCCGGTAAGCATGCCGGGGGTGGGTTACCCGGATGCGTTGAAGGCGTAAACTTCATGTGAAAACTGGCGATGATACTGTCCGCCCGGGAGGCATGCAAGCTGGCCTTCCGGGTGGTTGCAGGCGCGGACGAGGAGCCGTGAGCAGGTGAGCGGGAAGAGGTGCGTCCGCAGGTGAAAGCGCCCGTCGTGTATACTCCGCCGGCGGAGGAAACGCGAGTGCTGGAGCGGCTTCGGACGAAATTATTGCGCGGTGTCGGGCGTGCGATCGACGACTTCGGGATGATCGAAGAAGGCGATCGTGTGATGGTCTGCCTTAGCGGCGGCAAGGATAGCTACACGATGCTGTCGCTGCTGCTCGATCTGCAGCGGCGGGCGCCCGTGCGATTCGATCTGCTCGCGGTCAACCTCGACCAGAAGCAGCCGAATTTCCCCGAGCACGTGCTGCCGGAGTATCTGGCCGGGGTCGGCGTGCCGTTCCGGATCGTCGAGCGCGACACGTATTCGGTCGTCGTGGCAAATGTTGCGGAAGGGAAGACGATGTGCGCGCTCTGCTCTCGACTGCGGCGGGGAATCCTCTACAACGTCGCGGTCGAGGAAGGGTGCACGAAGATCGCGCTGGGTCACCACGCGGACGACGCGATCGACACGCTGCTGCTCAACCTGCTTTATGGCGGGACGACGAAGACGATGCCGCCGGTGCTGCGCAGCGACGACGGCCGCAACACGGTGATCCGTCCGCTGATCTACTGCCGGGAGTCGGACGTCTCGGCGTTTGCGGCGGAGATGGCGTATCCGATCATCCCGTGTGACCTGTGCGGGTCGCAGGAGAACCTGAAGCGACAGCGGGTGGGGCGGTTGGTCGACGAGTTGGAGAAGGAGATCCCCGAGGTGCGCAGCTCGTTGATGGCTGCAATGGGCCGAGTCGTGCCGTCGCACATGCTGGACGCCGGGCTGTTCGACTTCAAGGGACTTGGCGTGGCGATGTCCGGCGATGTCGCGGCGGAGCTTGATGAGGCGCTCGGGGTTCACGCTCAGTAGTCAGCAGCGGTTGGGTTAGGCCGCTTCTCCGTGCCTCCGTGCCTCTGTGCCTTTGTGCGCGAAGCTCTCTAACGCGTTCGTGAGAGCTTCGCACACAGAGACACGGAGGCACTGAGGCACGGAGATGTTATTCCCGCTCAATTCAAGGCACATGTAGCTTGACAGCGTGAATTCACTTGACCAATTGTCATATGACGAGCGATTATGAGGCATATGGTCAGAGATGCCATTGATACCAAACTCATCGAGGCCCTAATGGCCAACGGTCGCATCTCGTTCGCGGACCTCGCGGGAATAGTCGGCCTATCGGCGCCAGCGGTCGCCGAGCGCGTCCGTGGGCTCGAGCATCGCGGCGTCATCCGCGGATACGCCGCGCTAGGCGACCCGATCCAGCTCGGGTGCCCGGTCACGGCGTTCGTCGCCGTGGCACTCGAACGACCGGAGCACCGGGCGCCGTTCGCGGATCTGATCCGAGAGCTGCCGGAAGTGCAGGAGTGCCACCACATTGCCGGAGATTTCGATTACATGTTGAAGGTGCGATGCGCTGCACTGCTCGACCTCGAGCGCATCGTTGGCGAAACCATCAAGGGGCTTGCGGGCGTCGTGCGAACGCGCACGACGATTGCACTGTCCGCGGTCAAGGAAACCCCGGCGCTTCCGTTGCCGGTAATTCCCAGTTCGGAGGACTGAAGTCATGGTTGAAGAGAAAGCCATAGTGACGCGTGGGTTCACGTGCGACGAAGAGCTGACGGCGCTCGTCCGCGCGTTCGAGACCTGCGAAATTTCAAGAGAGGCGTGGGACCACGCCGGCCACATCGCCGTGGCCCTCGTCTACGCAACCGAGCTCGGCGAGGACGCGGCCACGGAGCGCATGCGGTCCGCGCTGCTGCACTTCGCGAAGGTCAACAACATCGTGCCGTCGCCCGGTCGCGGCTACCACGAGACCCTTACGCGATTCTGGATGCGGATGGTCTCGGTCGTCGCGACCGAGCTCGACGCCAATGAGCCTCTGCACGCCAGGGCGAACGCCGCGATCGAGCGTCTCGCGGACAAGAACGTCGCGAAGCACTACTACAGTCCGGCGCTGCTCGCTTCGGACGAAGCCCGTAACGGGTTCATTCTCCCCGATCTCGCCGACCTTCCCGCCCCGCAGCAGTATTGCCAGGCCGGCTGACAGCCGGTTCACCCCCTCCGGAAATACACGTCGACGTAATCGGTCACCGGCTCGCAGGGATTGTCCATCTGCTGCAGGCGCCAATACTGCCGATTCGCCTTGATTGCAAAGGTGAAGTCGCCCTCTCGCACGCACGGCTGGCCGCCATTGATGTGCGAGACCTGTGTCGTGATCGTTCCCCGGAAGCCGAACTCCTTCGCATCGACGCGCGTCACGATGCCGTCGATGCGGACGAAGTCGGCGCCGTCCCGCGACTTCTGCTCGCCCTTGATCGTTAGCGTTCCTGCTCGGTCGGCGACGACGACGCTGCCAAACCGGTCCCAACTCACCCATTGGAGCGAGAGGTGATGGCGGCCGAGCAATAGCCGTTTCATCGACGGGCTCGTGACCGCGGTCTTCGGGGTATTATCGGCGCCCGCGACGGGAACAAAGGCGACGAAGAGAAGGAGAGTGGCAAGGACTCGGCGTGAAGCGATGAACATTCGGATACCCAGGTCGTGGAGTGAGAGGCCGCGTGACTGATTCGGCGGCCAAGCGTACTCTCGATGCGCTCGAGCGGCGAGTCGTTGTTTGCCGGGCGTGTCCGCGTCTGGTCGAGTGGCGCGAGACCATCGCGGTCGGCAAGGTCCGACGGTTCGCGGACGAGGAATATTGGGGCCGTCCCGTGCCGAGCTTCGGCGATCCGGCGGCGCGATTGCTCGTCGTCGGCCTCGCGCCGGCGGCTCATGGAGCGAACCGCACGGGCCGAATGTTCACTGGTGATCGCAGCGGAGAGTGGCTCTACCGGGCCCTGCATCGCGCTGGGTTCGCAAATCAGCCGTTGTCCGAGCACCGGGACGACGGATTGCGCCTTATGGATTGCTGGATCACGGCGGCGTGCCACTGTGCTCCTCCGGCCAACAAGGTGCTGCCCGCGGAGCTTGCAGCGTGCCAGCCGTATCTCGTGGAGGAACTGCACGCTTTGTCGCGACTGCGCGTGATCGTTGCGCTCGGAAAGATCGCGTTCGATGCGACGTGCCGGGCTCTGCTTGCTGCGGGACACGTGTCGGAGCGAATACCCGCCCAGTTCGGACACGGAGTCGCGGTCGACATCGCGCCGGGTCTCGAACTGATTGGCAGTTACCACCCGAGCCAGCAGAACACGTTTACGGGACGGCTGACGGAGGCAATGCTGGACGACGTTTTCAGGCGGGCGATGCAAAGCATCAGTACCGTGCGCGGTCACGCACGGGTTGGCCCGCCGACGGACTGACTCGCAATGATCCGTGCGAGGTAGGCAGCCTTCAGCAACGACGGATTTGCGGTTTCACGAACCGTCCGTGGGACGCTCGCTGCCGCTCGCGGCTCGAGGAACGGGAACCTGGCGGAGCGTCCCACGGACAGATTTCGGATCATGTCCACCGCGCACGGTACTGATGTGGCGAATGAACCGTTCGACCGATTGACTGGAATAACCTGGCCAGGTGGGTCATTCTTCGGTGCGCGGAATCGACGACAACGGGGGACCTGCATGCGGAGACGAGTTGGCGGATTGATCGCAGCGGTGTTCGGACTGGCGGTATTTGCCGTGCCTGGAGCGCCGGAGGCGAACGTGCTCGGGGTCGAGGCTGCGCCTGCCGCAGCTGAAGACGTAGTGCTGTTCGGCGCCGATCCGAACATCCCTCCGACTAAGCGCAAGGCCATGCTCGCCTGGCTCGCCGAGAAACGGTACCTCGAGGGCTACACGGCCGAGCCGGCCGTGCATCCGTCCGAAGGACCGCACGGCGGCAACGTCCGCACGTTCTTCAACTCGATTCTCGTCGAGGACCTGCAAGCCGGCCGGACGTCGTTCCGCAAGGGCGCGACGATGGTGAAGGAGCTGTATTTCGGATCGACCGACACAGTCCGCGGCTACGCAGTCATGGTGAAGGTCAAGAAGAACGCCGGGCCCACCGGAAAGGGCTGGCTCTTCATGGAGACGTTCAACGGCACGCAGGCCGACTTCTACGGTCGCGGCATCGGCATCTGCGCCGATTGCCACAGCGCCGGCACGGACTACCTGCTCTCGGAATTCCGACCGTAACCACAGAACTCCGAGCGCTCGGGCTTGTAGTGGCGGACGCTATCGGATCGGGCGTGCTGTGCAACCACTTGGAGGGAGATGCAAGGCCGGCCGCTCACTGCGTTCGCGGTTCCGGGACGTGCGGTCGGGATAGCGGTCCCTGGTATAGCGTGGGGCCGACGGTTGAGCTCACACCCGTTGAACTGAACGGCCGGCCCCTCGTTACCGCTCTCGGTTCTGACCGGTACCGAGGACGGAGTCGATCGTCGCAACGACCTGCGGGTGGTAACCGGGCCGGGCTTTCGCGTAGATCTCGCTCGCACGCTTCCTGCCGGCCTCGGTCTTCATCAGTTCCTCGTACAGTGGCCGAATCAGTTTCCGGCGACCGATCGTGACGAGGTACTGCTCGAGTCGAGCGTCAGCCGGCGCGTAACCGTTGCGGATCGACAGCAGCAACCACTCGAAGACGACCTCGGAGTTGCCGCGTTTCGTCAGGCCGAATGCCGCGTCGAGCTCGGCCATTCGCGCGGCGCCAAGACCCTCCGGCATGAACTTGAGGAAGTGCTGCCACTCCTGCGTCGTCCACGACTTCGAGTCGATCGACGTGACGGGCGCCTTGCCGTCCAGCCACGGCCGCGCCTGCGCTTCGACCTTCGCGAACGCATCCGACTGCGGCTTCGGCGCGCTCGCGGGCACCCCAGCCTTGAACACCCACTCCTCGACCGGGACCTTCGCCGCTGCGGCCGGGTCCTTGTCGAGCAGGTTTGTCTTCAGGTAGGCGAGAAAGTCGTCCGTCGAGATGCTCCTGAACGCGAAGTGATCGAAATAGCCGCGCAGGAACCTGTCGAAACGCTCGCGTCCGAACGCCTCCTCCAGGTGACGGAGGAACAGGCCGCCCTTCTCGTACGCGACCTGCGAGAACGAGTCCTCCGGATCGCGGCCCGCCAGTTCGAGGCGCAACGACTCGTCGCGTTCGTCGACGCGTTCCAGTTCTCCCTGGAGAATCTGGACGGCAAGGACCGCTTCCATCCGTTCGAAGTCGCGTCCGTAGATCTCTTCGACGATTCGCCGTTCGACGTAGACCGTGAAGCCCTCGTTGAGCCACAGGTCACTCCACGTCGCGTTCGTCACGAGATTCCCGGACCACGAATGGGCAAGCTCGTGGGCGATCAACGCAACGAGGCTCTTGTCGCCCGCAATGACGGTCGGCGTCGCGAATGTCACGCGCGGGTTCTCCATTCCACCGAACGGAAAGCTCGGCGGGAGCACGAGGATGTCGTACCGGCCCCATCGGTACGGGCCGTAAAGCTTCTCTGTGACTACCATCATCCTTTCGGTGTCGGCAAACTCGCTGGCGGCCGACTCGATCACGCTCGGTTCGGCGAAGATGCCGGTGCGCTTGCTCATCGGCTTGAATCCGATGTCGCCGACCGCGATCGCAATCAAGTACGCCGGAATCGGCTGCCGCATCCGGAACGTGTAGTCGCCGTCGCGCAGTCCCTTCAGGTTCGCGTCGTTTTCTGCGCTCATGACCGCGAACAGCTCCTTCGGCGTTCGAAGTCGCGCGGTGTAGGTCATGCGCACGCTCGGAGAGTCCTGTACCGGAATCCAGCTTCGGGCGTGGATGGCCTGCGACTGCGAGAAGAGGAACGGCGACTTCTTGCCGGCGGTCATCGACGGCTCGAGCCACTGGAGGCCGGACGCCTCGGGGCTCGTCGAATACGTGATGCGGACCTTCTTCACCTTCGCCGGCACGTCGATCGAGAGCGGCGCGCCGAGGATTTCGTCGGTGCCTCCGATCGAGTGCTTCGCTTCAACCCACGCGCGGCCATTCTCCGTCGCCTCGATGCGCGCGATGCGAAGCGCCCGCGAGTCGAGGATGAGCGGTCCGGAGCCGGGCACCACGCGCTCGACGTCGAGGGTTGCCGTGCCTTCGAGGGTTTTCTTGTCGAAGCTGACGACGAGGTCGAGATCAACGTGCGTGACGCGGATCGACTGGGGGTTGGCGTACGAGTGGGCGTCGTGGGGCGGCGGAGTCTTCGGGTCCATGGAAGCCTGGGCGGTGACGGGGATGAGGGCTAGAACGAGGGTCGCAAGGATCGATTTCATAGGCGGGGAACTTTAACACGGTGAGGTTCTCCGTGGCTCTGTGCCTCTGAGCCTCTGTGTGCGAAGCGTCTTGAAGAGCTTCGCACACGGAGACTCAGAGGCACGGAGCCACAGAGATGACGGCCTGGCGAACCTACTTTTTCGCCGAGACCGTCAGCTCCGCCGGGACCACGAAGTCCTCAACCGAGGGGTTGTAGTACTCGTAGTCCCTCGACGCGAACGTCTTCGCCCGCAGCGGGAACTTCGCCTTGAGCGGGTAACTGAACTCCACCGTCTGGTTCGGCGTCAGCGCGTCGAAGTACAGGATGATCTGCTTGGCCGTGATCGTGTACTTCTGGAGCTTCCCGCCGTTCTTTCCGCGCGTGTCGTCGACCATCTTCGCGAACGCCGCGCCGTCCGGCTCGAATCCCGGCGGGATGCCGAGGTCGACCATCACGAGCTTCGCCGTCGCCGGCGTGTTGTTCCGGATCCTCGCCGTCGCCGTCGCGATCTCGTCCTGCGCGA
Source organism: uncultured Clostridia bacterium (assembly GCA_964641945.1). Taxonomy (GTDB): domain Bacteria; phylum Acidobacteriota; class Blastocatellia; order UBA7656; family JADIYM01; genus JADIYM01. The sequence continues at coordinate 1,420 of CAZXLQ010000104.1, read as the reverse complement.
GCGTCGTGCGGTCGTAAGCGAGCTCGATCGAGAGGGCCTCGCGCGCGCCGGCCACACGCTGCCAGGGCACGTAGTACCGGCCGATGAGCTGGTACTGCATGCTGCCCTTGCCGTTGAAGTTCAGCCCGACCTTGTGCGTCCCGCCGTGCGTGTACGCCTTCAGGTCGACCAGGTGCAGCAGGTCGTTGTTCTCGCGCGTGATCTCGAGCCGGTCGACGGTCTGCCCGTCCACCGTCACCTCGATCGTTCCGGCCGTGTCGGCGTTCGCACCCTTCGTGAACGAAAGGATGAACGCCTTGAGCGCGAGGATCGTGGCCTGTGTCGTCTGCCAGTTGCCGAACGCGTCCTTGTTCGACGTCAGGTAGTCGAGCCCCTTCTTCGCGAGCGCGCCCTTCGTCCCCGACTTGAGCAGCGCCTGGACCGCGAGCGCCGTCGTCTCGAGGTCGGCCGAGCCCTCGCGCGCCGTCGACGGCGTCTCGGTGTCCTGCTTCCAGAACGCCAGCTTGCCGTCGTCGGTCGCCTTCGCCGCGAGCGTCTCGATCATCCGGTCCGTGAACGCCTTGTCCTTGCCGCTGTCGACCGCGAAGTTGGCCATCACCGCGAGCGTGTAGGCGTCTTCCTTGCCGGTCATGTGCGAGGCGACGTACTGGCGGGCCTTGTCCACTTCGGGTCCCGTGTAGCCCGTCGTCGCGAGCGACCAGCCGATGTAGGCCGTGATGCGCGTGACGTCGGTGTTGTAGCGGTTTGTCGCGCCCTCATTGATGAAGTTCGTGTCGGGCGCCCAGCTGCCGTCCGGCTTCTGCTGCGACGCGAGCCATCGCTGCGTCCGCTCGATGAGTCGCGGGTCGACTTCCGAGACCTTCGACATGTCGTAGAACTCCTGCAGCCCGTACGACGTGAGGATCTTGTTCGCCGGCGCCTCGCCGAACCACGAGAACCCGCCGCCCTGAACCTCGAACGTCACCAGTCGCTGGTATCCGAGCGAGATGAAGCCCTCGGCCTTCGCCTGGATCTCGGGCGTGAGTTTCTTGCTCGTCTTCAGGTAATCCATCACGAGCACGTTCGGGTAGGTCGACGACGACGTCTGCTCGAAGCAGCCGCCGGGCATCCGGAGCATGGAGTCGAGGCCTTCGACGACCTGCGAAAGCGCGCCCGGGTAGAACTTCACAAAGATCTTCGAGGCGTCGGGAAGGGCATTGGGCGGCAGGACGACGTCCTTGATGGCCGAGCCTTCGAGCCGCTCGTTGATGACGACGTGGAGCTCCTCGCCGTTCGGCTTCACTTCGACGTTGCGCGCGACGGCGTCGCCGGGCGATCCCGCGTTACCGTCGAGCCGCGCCGTGACCTGGAGCTGCTGCTCGCCGATCTTCACGGCCTTGAAGCGGAAGTAGGCGACGCCGACTTCGCCTGCACCCACGTC
>CAZXLQ010000103.1:0-15497 GCA_964641945.1 uncultured Clostridia bacterium | reverse complement strand
ACTCGACGTTTGCGCATCCGGGCGCCCTGCGCGGCATCGTGACCGGATTCGGCGGGACCGCTCGTCTTCCTCGACTCATCGGCCGGTCGCGCGCTATCGAGCTTTTTGCGACGGGCAAGCGGTTGTCGGCGGCCGAGGCTCTCGAGATCGGGCTCGTCGATCGAGTTTCCGATGATCCGCTCGTGACGACTCTCGAGGTCGCCGTCGAGATCGGTCAGCGCTGGCCAGTGGCATCGGCGTGGATGAAGGGAAGCGCCGTCAGATGGTGGCGCCGGGGACCCGGAGGCCGCTGACCGACCTGACGTGGTTGCCGACCCGTCCGTTGGTTCGTCAATACCCCTCTCAGGGACGAGCGGTACCGGGCGGGGTAGCGCTCGGGTCAGCCTCTCGGTTGGACCGCGCCTGCGGTCGATTGCGACCGCGGAGCGGTCGATGAAATAGCCGTGGGTCGCGCGGGGGCGAGTGCAACGAGCCGTCGAGCGACCCGCGGAACCGCCGGCCCCCCACGCACCGACCGCGGAGCGGTCGCAATGGTCTTGGCACGGACACTGATCGAGGTCTACGACGAAGCGTCAAGCGAACATCGTCGCGAACCTCGCTTCCCGGTGCTTCGCCGTCAACGGCACCGAGAACCACGTTCACACGCTCGTCTCGTTGGGCAGGACGATGGCGATAGATACGAACGTTATCTCTCGGACTGACGATGCGACCGCTCCGCGGTCGGTGCGTTACGGCTGGCGGTTCCGCGGGTCACGCGGGGGCTCGCTGCACTCGCCCGCGCGCGACCCACGGCTATTTTATCGACCGCTCCGAGGTCGCAGCTGGGTCGGTACATTTCGTGCGGCGGTTCCGGGGTCGCTCCGCGGTCGCACCGGGGTCGCTCCGGGGTCGGTAAATGTCGGGCGGCGGTTCCGCGGTCATCCGCGGTCTGTAATTGGAGGGCGCCTGCGTTGATCTGGGTCGGAGAGACTCCGCCCGGTGCTTGACCACGTGTTGCCCGCTGCGGTACGAATGTCGCCCGCAGCACCGCTCAGTCACACCGAACTCATCTGTCATAGGAGACTGCTGACCATGTTCGAAGCGCGCGATAAGGGACGACTTCTCGCAAATCTGAAGAGTCTGCCGCACGAGCTCCACGACCTTGTCGTCGGGATGTCGGATGACGAGTTGCGGTGGCGACCGATACCGAACAAGTGGTCCATTGCGGAGATCGTCGTGCACCTGCGCGATGTCGAACGCGAGGTGTTCCAGGTGCGGCTGCGACAGACTCTGCTCGAAGATCGCCCTACTTTCGCGGCGTGGGATCAGGAGCGAGCGGCGGTCGACCGCGACTACCTGGCCCAGAGCGCGACTGCGGCCCTCGACGAGTTCGGCACGTTGCGCGAGCAGACCGTGGCGTTCCTCGATTCGGCACCGGTCGATCAGTGGCAGCGAGTTGGTGTGCACCCGTCCCGCGGCGAGAAGTCCGTGGAACAGATGGTGACCTGGCAGATCAAGAGTCACGATCTGTCGCACCTCGTGCAGATCAAGGACATCCTCCGCATCAAGATGCCCTGGTAGGCTTGTTTGCGGCTGGTATGGACGAGAAATCTCGGGCCCACGAGATGATCTGAAGGGCCGGGCTCGCAACGGCAAACCCAGCCGAGGCTCCAGCGCATCCGAGAGCGGGCACGGCGAGCAGAGATGTCTCGAGATCGAACGCCGGCTTCCCGCTCCTGCCCGGGTTTCGGCAAGGCGCCGTTGCCAACGGCGAACCCGGTACGGTGAACCGGGATTTGACGTCAGTTTGACGTCGCCGTTACACTCCAATCGTTGGTCGGCGCTCCCCGGAGCGTGTTGTCACTCAAGGAGTTCCCCGGATGAAGCATTTGTGTCTGGCCCTGCTCCTGTCGATGTTCGTGCCCGCCGTCGTGCCGGCACAGTCCCTCACTCAGCCGGCTCCGTCGTCCAAGTCGTCCACGTATTTTCCGGTCGAAGAAGTCCGGACCGGAATGCGTGGCTACGGAGTCACGACGTTCACGGGTTCGAAGCTGGAACGCTTCGAGTTCGAAGTCCTCGGAATTGTCGAGGGGCAACCCAATCCGCGTCAGCGGATCATCCTCGCGAGATTGTCGGGCGGGACGGTCGACAAGACCCGGGTGTTCGCCGGAATGAGCGGCAGTCCGGTGTACATCGACGGGAGGCTCGTCGGGGCCGTGGCCTATACGTTTGCATTCGCCACGGAGCCGATCGCCGGTATCACGCCAATTGGACAGATGGTTTCGCAGCTTCGCGACATACCGCAATCATCCGGTACGCAAACACGGGGCGACCTCACGTTTCGTGACCTCGTCGCGACGCGCTCGTCGGCATCACCTGCCGACTCGTTGAAGCGTCTCTCGGCGCCCGAGTCGATTTCGGGACTGAGTGCCGCTGCCGCAGCTCCTTCGCTCTCGGCATATGCCGGCCAGTCCCTCCGCCCGATTGCGACGCCGATTGCTTTTGGGGGAGTTCCCCAGTCGGTCATCGACATGTTCGCGCCGGACTTCGAACGCATGGGACTGATGGCCGTTGCCGCGCCTGGAGGAGGTTCGGCGGTCGAGCCAATGAGTCCGACAACGCCGGATACGCTCAAGCCGGGAAGCTCGGTGGTCGTTTCCCTCGTCCGGGGTGACTACTCGGCCGGAGCCTCCGGCACCGTGACGGAACGCGACGGAGACCGCATCTTCGCTTTCGGCCACCCGTTCCTCAGTCTTGGTGCGACGGCCATGCCGATGTCCGAGTCCGAAGTCATCGTGGTCGTCCCGAACCTCAACAACTCGTTCAAGTTTGCTACGGCGACGCGCACCGTCGGCTCGATCGGACAGGACCGCTCCTCCGGCATCGGCGGACAGCTCGGGCGTGCGCCGAGGATGATTCCGGTCCGTGTCAGCTTCAAGAACAGCAAGGGCGAAACGAACCAGTTCGTCTACGAGGTCATCGGCGACCCGGCGCTGGCGCCGCTCTTCCTGAACATCACTCTGCTCTCGACGGTGCTCGGCTCCGAACGGCAGATCGGCGACCAGACGATCGACGTCCGAGGCACGATTCGTCTCGCGGGACAGCCTGAGATCTCGCTCGAGAATCGTTTCGCGGGCTCGTCCAACGCGGCTGTTGCCGCGGCACTTTCGATCGGCACTCCGCTTCAGCTGCTGCTTTCGAGCGGGTTCCGCGACATCAACGTCGACGGAGTGGATGTCACGATCTCGGCATCGGAGGACCGCAACATCGGCTCGCTGACACGGGTTCGGGTTGATCAGACCAGAGTGGGCCGCGGCGACACCGTCGAGCTGCAGGCGTTTGCGCGCACCGACGACGGCGTCGAATACGTGGAGCGGATTCCGATCGTCATCCCGCGGGACGCCCCGCTCGGAAAACTGGCCATCCTGATCGGCGACGGCGCGACGATCGCCCAGTCGGACGAGAGCTTTGCCGGTTTTGCTCCGACGAATCTCTCGCAACTCGTTCGTGCCATTAACAAGCTCAAGAAAAACGACCGTCTCTACGTCAAGCTCGTCCGGGCCAGTGGCGGCGCAGTCGTCGAGAATCAGGCGATGACGGCGTTGCCGCCTTCGGTGCTGTCGAGGCTCGAGTCGCCGCGGTCGACGAATGCGGTCACGTTGCTGCAGACGGCGACCATCTTCGAGAAGGAACTCCCTCCCGCGCGGTTCATCGTCACGGGACAGCAGGTCATCCAGATCAACGTTGTCCGGTGACGCGTCGCAACAATCCTCATTCTTTCCCGGCCGGGTGCGCGGACGCGTCGCACCTGGCCTTTCCATTTTCCTGACACCATGACCAGAACCCGCCCGACTCGGCGCCGACTTGTCGGCTCATTCCTCTGTGCTCTCATCGTGCTCGGCGTGACAAACGGCGCAGCCACGGCGAGTACCCCCGTGTACTTCGAACTGGCATCGCGCGCCGACCTCGAGAAGGGCAGTGCGTCGGGAGTTTCGGTTGCCGACAACGGCGCCATAGGGCTGTCGCCAAGTTTCGAAGCGGTGTTCGACTCGCAGCAGACGCACATCTGGTCGACCACCGTCGGCACGAACGGCACCATCTATCTCGGCACCGGTCACGACGGCAAAGTCTTCGCCGTCACGCCTGCAGGAGTCGGATCGGTGCTCTTCGATGCCGCAGAGCTCGACGTCACGGCGCTTGCCTTCGATCCTGCGATGGGAACGGTGTATGCGGCGACTTCGCCGGACGGCAAGATCTACAAGATTGACGGCGCGGGCAAGTCGACGGTTTTCTTCGATCCCGACGACAAGTACATCTGGTCTCTCGTCTTCCGAAACGGAATGCTCTACGCGGGCTCCGGAGAGAAAGGCGTCATCTATCGAATCGCGGCGGACGGCAAGGGGACTGCGTGGGTCGACACGGACGAAGTCCACGTTGTGGCCCTGGCGTTCGCACCGAACGGTGATCTCATCGCCGGAACCGACCCGAACTCGCTGGTCCTCCGAATTGGCGCCGACGGCAAACCATTCGCAATTCTCGACACGCCGCTCCAGGAGACGCACGCGTTCTCTGTCGGGTCCGACGGGACGATCTACGCCCTCGCAATCGCCGCATCGGCAGCGACGACCGGCGCGGAACAAGGCGGAGTGTCGATCGTCGAGAGCAATACCACTACGGCGTCGCGGCTCGACATCGCCAACGCGGGCTCATCGTCGGTACCGAGCCGCCGGGACGTGGATGATGCGCGCAGCGCGGTTTTCCGGATCCTGGCGGATGGATCGACGGACGTCGTCTGGAGCTCGAAATCGGTCGTGGGCTACTCGATCCTCGTCGACGGATCGCGTCTGCTCGTCGGAACCGGCGACCGGGGCCGTATCGTCGCGGTTGAAACGTCGACCCTGCGGTCTACGCTGCTTCTACAGTCAACCGAGGATCAGACGTCGACGCTCGTGTCGGCGGGCAGCAGCGTGTTTGCCACCGGAACCAATCTCGGAAAGCTCTTTCGCCTGGGTCCGGGCACCGTGCCGACGGGGACCTACGAGTCGCCGGTCCACGATGCCAAGGCCGCCTCCGCGTGGGGCCGGGTGACGCTTCGCGCGAGCGGACAGGTTGCGGTGGAAGCCCGGTCCGGGAATACAGAGGCACCCGACTCGACGTGGAGTGCCTGGACGCCGGTTCGCCTCGACGGGGGCACCGGTCCGATCGTCAGCCCGCCGTCGCGCTACGTTCAATGGAAGCTCACTCTGACTGGTTCCTCCACGCTGGTCCAGTCCGTTGCGGTGAGCTACCTGCCGCGCAACGTCGCTCCCGAGATCACACAGCTCCTGGTGCTTCCCTCGGGCATCGGCCTCCAGGAACTTCCACAGCAGCCGGTTGATCCCGCAGTGCTGAGCTCCGGATTCGATCCTTCGATCTTCGGACTCGCGTCGAACATTCCGCCCCGGCGCGTATTCCAGAAGGGCGCTCGATCCATCGTCTGGCAGGCGAAGGATCCGGACGACGACCGGTTGTCCTACACGCTTCAGATTCGCGGAATTGCCGAGAGGGAGTGGCGAACGCTGGGTGCGGGACTCACGAATGCCTACTACACGATCGACAGCGATGCCATGCCCGATGGCGTTTACGTTCTGCGGCTCGTAGTCTCTGACGACCTGACGAACCCCCGGGCGGTCGCGCTCTCGGGCGACAAGGTCTCTGAGCCTATCGAGATCGACAACACACCTCCAAAGGTCACCGCCGGCGCTCCGACCGTTTCGGGACGAAATGCGGAGATCTCATTCTCGGTCGACGATTCGACGAGTCGAATCCTGCGTGCAGAGTTCAGCGTCGACGGTGGGCCGTGGATGCCCGTGTACCCATCCGATGGTATTCCCGACGGCATGCGCGAGAGTTTCCTGGTCCGTCTCGCGGACCTGACTCCCGGCGAACATGTGATTGCGCTGCGTGCCGCCGATGGCAGCGCGAATTCCGGATCCGCGAAGGTTACCGTCAGCGTGAAGTAGGGTCGGCCGCAGGCGACGCGGAACGAAAGTGATCGTAGCCGGAGGGTTCGAGCCTCGCTCTCGTGCCCTCAATCTCGAGCCAGACACCGACGACCGTGTAGTCCAGGCGTCCGATCCGGGTGATGGGAACGCCGGTCTCGGCTCCGAGCGCGGCCAGTTCAGGCCGACGCCCCGGGTCCGCCGTGAACAGCAGCTCGTATTGCTCGCCGCCGTGAAGGGCAAGCTCCAATCCGGCCGGCGCCGGGATTGCCGCCGCGTCTAGGATCGCTCCAACGTCGCTTGCCTCACACAGATGGCCGAGGTCCGAGGAGAGACCGTCGCTCACGTCGATAGCCGCGGTTGCGAGCGAACGCTCGACCAGAGCGCGTCCGATCTCGACGCGAGGTTCGGGAAGGAGGTGGGCGCGCACGACCGGATCGCTGGCGAAGTTCGCCCTCTCGTCATCATTCGACGACTGCAATCGGGCAAAACCAGAGGCCGACGTGCCCAACTCGCCGCTGACGTAGACGTCCTGCCCGGCTCGAGCCCGGTCACGACGCAGGGCGCCGTCCTCAGGAACGTATCCCACGAGTACCGAATCGATCACGATTGTCGACGGCGACCTCGACAGGTCTCCGCCCACGATGGTGGTCTCATGTCGATTCGCGAGCGAGGTCGCGCCGCGATAGAACGCCTCGATGAAGTCGTCGCCGACGTTCGCGGGAATCGCGAGACCGATGACGGCCGCGAATGGCTCGGCGCCCATTGCCGCCATGTCGCTCAGCGACACGGCGATCGCCTTGTGGCCGATCTGCTCCGGTGTAGCCCAGTCGAGCCGGAAGTGTACGCCTTCGACGAGCAGGTCCGACGAAATCGCCGTGTCGTGCCCTGGCCTGGAGGCGAGCAGCGCGGCGTCGTCTCCGATCCCGAGCACGACGCCGCGACCGCGCCGACCTGCCAGCCGCCGGATGACGGCAATTCGTTCGAACTCACCGGACATGCCGGTCGACTCCCGGGCGTGTCAAAGGACCGCGCGCAGCGCTTCGATACCGCGCTCGATCGTTTCGGGCGAGGTCGAATACGAGAACCGCAAATGTCCTTCGCCTTCCGGGCCGAAGATGACGCCGGGAAGACACGCCACTCCAGCTCGGTCGAGCAGCCGATTGGCTATCTCCCAGCTGTCCGTGCCGAAAGCGCGGGCGTCCGGAAATGCGTAGAAGGCACCCGCCGGAGGCTTGATCTCGAAACCCAGACTTTGCAGGCCAGAGACGAGCAGGTCGCGACGCCTTCGATACTCGTTCCTGCACCAGTCGGTGAAGTCGGTCGGCCCGGTAATCGCCGCAAGCCCCGCCCACTGCGTCGGGGTCGAAACACCGTTCGTCGACGTGAGGGTTAGCTTCTTCATGCCGGTGATGAAAGGCTCGGGCGCCACCGCGTACCCGAGGCGCCAGCCTGTCATCGCATATGACTTCGAGAACGTGTAGCAGGAGATCGTTCGCTCGTACATTCCGTCGAGCGACGCAATCGACACGTGTTCTCCGCCATAGATCACATGTTCGTAGGCTTCGTCGCTTATGACGACGAGATTGTGCTCTCGCGCAATGGCGGCCGTTTCCTCGAGCTCCTCACGCGTCAGTACGATGCCGGTGGGATTCTGTGGCGTGTTGACATAGATGACGCGGGTACGCTCAGTCAGCGACGCCTCGAGCGACGCCCGGATTCCGTTGCGGCGCGCTTCGACCGTGTCGACCAGGACAGGTTTCCCGCGTGTGAGCCCGATCAGGTCGCGAACCGGCGTCCAGTACGGCGAATACATGAGAACGTCATCGCCGGGGTTCACAACGCCTTGAAACGCTGCGAAGAGAGCCTGCATTCCGCCGTTCACGACGATGACGTCGGACGCCGAAGCTGGAATTCCATTCTCTCGCCGAAGTTTCTCGGCAAGGGCTTCGAGCAGGGGCGATATCCCGCTCGACGGCGCGTACCTCGTCTGGTTCTCGGCCAGCGCCCGTACGCACGCATCCTTGATATGGTCGGGAGTGTTCGGGAACGGCTCGCCGCCTTCGAACTGAAGGACACTTTCCCCGCGTTCGCGCATTGCAAGGATCTTGTTGCGGACCTTGACGATCTCCGAAAAGCCGACGGCAGAGAGCCGATCCGCAAGTTCGATGCCGGACGTCTGGGTTGTCACGAGTCGACCTCCTGGGTTGCATGGAAAGCGCGAGTATATTGCGGTGGTCGCGTGGCTGGCCAGTGATCGGCCTCTTCTGTACAATCTGCCGCGACTTCGGCAGAACACACCAACCGCGCAGTGGAGGAACCCGACAATGAAGCGAGTGCTGCTGGCTGACGACAGCGTCGCCGGGCGCAAGTCCATCCAGGGCGTGCTCGAGGCGGCGGGCATCGAGCTCGTCACGGTCGGCAATGGAGATCTTGCGCTGTCGAAGCTCGAAGAGGTCTCGCCTCACATGGTCCTGCTTGACGTCTCGATGCCGGGACGCAGCAGTTACACGGTGTGCGCCGAGATCAAGCAGGATCCGCGCTTCGTGTCGATTCCGGTCATGCTCGTCTCGAGCGAGTTCGAGCCCTATGACGAGCAGGCGGCATCAGAAGCCGGAGCCGATGGGCATCTCGTCAAACCGTTTGGAACGCTTGCCGTCGCGCAGATGAGGGAGGTATGGACGCGCCTGACGCCTCCGGACACGGCGGAGCTCGAATCGACGGAAACCTCGACCGACAAACCGGAGCCACAGAGGTCGTTTCCCGGCCCGGAGGCTTTCATAACGAGCGCCATGAAGGCTTCGGACGTCGAGAAGGCAGTTGCCGAGAAGGAATTCAAGAAGACCAGCTACGACACCGGCGAGCGTCCGGTGCCGCCGGGTGTGCATGGGGAAAGCGATTCGCCCGTCCCCGATCACCTGATCGACGACACGATCTCGCCGGATCGCGCCGCCAAGCGCGTCCCGACGACGGAGCATCTTGACCCGGAAACGAGTGGCGTCGCCGAAGAGCCAAGCAGTGCCGGCATTCGTCACGTTCCGATCGGCGACTTGAGATCCCAGGGCGACTGGTGTCCGAACTGCAACGCGAGTCTCAATCCGGGCGACATTTTCTGCGTGGCGTGCGGGACGATGGTCCTCATGACTTCGGAGGAAGCGGACCGGACTCCCGTCGGCCCCGTATGTGCGGAGTGCGGTGCCGAGCTCATGCCGGGTGAGATCTTCTGTGTTGCGTGCGGCGCTGTCGCCGGCGGTGTCAGCAGCGGCGGCTTGTAGGTCGGGGCCGGTCGCTCCGTCCAGTCCGAAATCGTCTTTCGGGCTACTTGACGGCGTTAGGCCGCTTTGTGGATCTTGTCGGCGTGGACCGACGGGATTTCGTTCAGCTTTCTGTCACGATCGAACGGAAGCAACCCGACCTGCCTCGGTATGCGGTCGTGCCGTCGGGGCTGGTGTCGGCGTGGCGCCTCGACGGCACTACGACCGTGGACGTGCTGATCAATGGGGTGCAGGCCGGTCGTCGCAGTCTCGTGCAGTGGGACGATGACCGCTGGTTCCTCACGATCACTCAACAGGATTGCCGCCGGACCGGCATCGACACTGGCTCGAAGCCCACGATCGCGATTGCGGTGGCATCAGTCGGGCTGCCCGATGAGCTCACGGGCCTGCTCAACGAATCGCCCGAAGCGGCGAAGGCGTGGGATCGACTCAGTGCGGCGCAGCGAAGGATGCTCCGTGAAGAGATCGCATCTGCGAAGCAGCCCGCGACGCGTTTACGCCGTGCGCGAAAGGCACTCCTCGACGCCTGATGTAGCCAAACACGCGCGCGATGCATCAGTACCGTTGGGCCTGCGGAAGAGATCGGAATCGTTCGACCGTCCGTGGGACGCTCGCTACCGCTCGCGGCTCGAAGAACGGGGCGAACTGGGACCACCCGCATCGTTCACGACCAGCAAGAGTCGGAGCAGGACTCGAAAGATCGGTCGCCGTCGCACGTTCGAGCGAACATGTCGGTAATCCGGAGCCTGTTGTCGTTCAGTGCGGTCTGCGTGGCCTCGCTGCTCGATACGACCGGCGCCACCGGTCAGTCGATCGATCCTGCGGCTGAGCCCATCGCCGACCACGAACGCGCGGCCATCGTCTGGGACGTACTCTGCGACAAATTCGATCGGGTCGAAGCACCCACGAGGGTTCGGCTCTCGATGGAAGGTCTCAACGTCGCGTGGATTCCGACGCTACCGAATGTCGAGTTCGAGCTCCTGTCTGGCGAAGCAGTCGCGCAATCTGACGACGATTGTGAGCACTACGCGTTCTTCGATTCATTCGAGCGGACGAAACGCTCAATCACCGTCGCATTCGGAACTGGGACGCGTTGCTGCAGCAGCGGCCACATATATGCGTTTCGGTACCGGCAGGGAAAACTGCGGTTGGATGGTCGTGGTCTTGGCGGCTTTGCCCGCGGTGCCAGCCATTGCAGGTGCCGGCAGCCCACACGTTGAAGGTGTACTCGGGAAAGTGCGCGCAGGCTAAGGCGCCGCGCGGCCTGTGAATGGCGAAGTGTTTACGGGGGAGTTCGGGATCACACGATGCGAGTCGCCGCCATCTACGACATTCACGCGAATCTCCCGGCGCTGGAAGCCGTACTCGAAGAGATCCGCCAGGAGGCGGTCGATCACGTCGTCGTTGGCGGCGACGTGCTGCCGGGTCCGATGCCAGTCGAATCGCTCGCCTGCTTGATGGCGCTCGAGGTTCCGACGTCGTTCATCGTCGGCAACGGTGACCGCGAAGTTCTGGCCGTGATGGCGGGCGTCGAGACGCCCTGGTACCGGGATGCAAAGGAAGCGTGGCGCGAGCCCGTGCAATGGACGGCCAATCAGCTCGGAAGCGTGGAACAGAGAATCCTGGAGGGTTGGCAGGCGACGGTTCATCACGAGGTCGCCGGGCTGGGTAAAGTGCTCTTCTGCCACGCGACGCCGAGAAACGACTGGGAGTGTTTCACGAACGCCACCTCCGAACGCCTGCTCGAGCCGATCTTCGAGAGTGTCGTCGAGCCGGTCGTCGTCTGCGGGCACACCCACATGCAGTTCGATCGCATGGTGGGACGCGTACGCGTCGTCAATGCGGGCAGCGTCGGGATGCCGTACGGTGAGAGGGGTGCGTGCTGGCTGCTGCTCGACGCGGGCGTGCGCCATCGTCGCTCGCACTACGATCCGGCCGGCGCGGCACGTCGGATTCGGGCCACGAACTATCCACAGGCCGAGGACTTCGTCTCCCAGTGCATATTCGATCCTCCTCCCGAGCAACAGATGATCGAGTTGTTCTCTCGTGCGGAACTCACTCCTTAGGCTGAGACTGCGCGAGAACCGGAAGAAGTAGCGAGATCCATCACGCGCCTCACGGATGAGATCACCAGTGGCAGATCGCCCGCAGTTACAGAACCGCGAGCGGTAGCGAGCGGCCTGCGGACGGGTCTCAGCCGGCACTTCTTCCTTAATGGGAGTCCGCCTTGACGGGCACTGTCCGCAGGCCGCCCGCATGCGCTCGCGGTTCTGTAACTCGAGTTGGCCGACGGTGCACTGCGGGCGCACGCACGGGTGCTCAGAGTCGTCACGAGCCTTCGAAGACACCGATAGCAGCCCGGAGATGTCCCTAGTCGGAGCTCGAGACGGCTCGCGTTCCTGCATCGACGTCGACGTCGACGCGCAGCTTTTCGATGACCTCGGTGAGAATGTCGAGCACGTCGTCGATTTCGGCCTCCGTGTTCGACTCGGAGAGCGAGAAGCGCAGACTGCCGTGAATCCGCTCGCGGTCGATCCCGAGCGCAACGAGTACGTGGCTCGGCTCCACCGATCCAGATGAACACGCCGCGCCCGTTGCAACGGCAACGCCCTTGAGGTCGAGCGAGATGAGCAGCCCTTCGCCGTGCACGTCGCCGAAGCTGACGTTCGCGATGTGCGGCACGCGTTTCGCCGGATCACCGTTGAAGCCGACGTTCGGAATGCGATCGCGGATTCCGGACTCGAGCCGGTCCCGCAACTCGCCGGTGTGGACGCCACGATCGCCCATTCGCTCCCGGGCGAGCTCGCACGCCGCTCCGAGGGCAACGATCATCGGAACGGCCTCGGTGCCGGGCCGCCGCCCTCGCTCCTGGTGACCACCGAACTGCCGGGCGCTCAGCCTTACACCCTTGCGGACGAAGAGCGCGCCGACGCCCTTCGGTGCGTGCAGCTTGTGCCCGGCGATCGAAAGGAGGTCGACGCCCAGGTCGCGAACATCGACCGGAATTTTTCCGGCGGCCTGGACACCGTCGGTGTGCAGGTGCAGGTGACCCTGCCCGGCAGCCTTGCGCTCGCGAACGACAGCCGCGATGTCCGCGATCGGCTGGATCGTTCCTATCTCGTTGTTGACGGTCATGATCGAGACGACGGTCGTCTCGTCGCGAATTGCCGTCCGAACGTCTGCCACGTCGACGACCCCGCCGGCCGACACCGGCACCTTAGTGATCGACCATCCCCGCGACGCAAGATGTTCGCACGCCTTGAGCACCGCCGGATGCTCGATGGCCGACGTGACGACGTGCCTTCCGCGATCGGCGAAGGCCTCCGCGACGCCAATCACTGCGAGGTTGTCGGCCTCGGTTCCGCCCGACAGGAACACGATTTCGTTCTCGTCAGCTCCGATGAGCGAAGCGACCTGCCGGCGAGCCTTCGACACGGCCTTCTTGCTCTGCTGGCCGTACCAGTGAATGGAGCTCGCGTTCCCGAAGAACTCGGTCAGGTAGGGAAGCATTGCTTCGACGACGGCCGGATGAACCGCCGTCGTGGCGGCATTGTCGAGGTAGATGCGGCGCACGGTGATCGGACCTCCTGAACGAAGGGGCATTCTCGCAGGTTCGTCCATCGGCATCCATCCGTCGCGAGCTACGGTGCCGGCGAAGTCACCTCGCGTTCGATCTCGTCGATCTGCGATGGATGGATCTTGAGTTTCTTGCGGAGAGCGTCGGCCACGGCTTCGGTACGCTCGAGCTTCTCGCGGACTGCAAGCAATCGCGACTGCAGCGTAGCGAGCTCATCGCGCGCTACCGACAGTTGCTGGGTGAAGGCCCGGCGGAGTCGTGCCTCGGCGTCGGACCGGTTGATGTCCGCCAGCGCAACGAGCTCGACCTGTATGTTGGCCAGTCGGTTCTGTGCGTCGAGCTCGCGAGAGCGCGCGTAGGCGAGCCTTTCGACGATCTCCTTCTCCTCGCCCTTGAGTCGCTGGATGTCGACGAGGACGAGTTGATACTTCGACGCCGTGATATTGAACTTGATCGGGTCGTTGGCCTGCTGCCGCTGAATCTCGGCTCGCAGTGAACGTACCTCCGCCGTCAAGTCGACGATCGCGTCTCGCAGTTGAATCGATCGCGGTGTCGACGATTCACCATCCTGCGATGCAGCTGCAACGGGTGCGGCGGATATGGCGAGCGCGAGTGCCAGAGCTCCTGCTATCGGCATGCGATGTCCTCCTCGGAGGGGATTCCCGGGTTGGCTGGACGAGCGAACGCCTAACGCGCCCCGGCGTTCGATTGGTTTCGGACGAGGAGCCTGCGGCGAAGCCGGCGTTCGATGCGGTCCATCTCGCCGTCGTCCGTCTCGTGATCGAAGCCGCATACGTGGAGCGATCCGTGCAGCACGAGAATCTCGAGCTCGCGCTGCAGGTCGTGCCGCTTTTCGCCCGCCTGAGCGACCGCCCGGTCCACCGAGATCACGATGTCTCCGATGGGTCCGTCCGGCTCATCGTAAGGAAACGAAAGAACGTCCGTCGGCTTGTCCTTTCCCCGAAACCGCAGGTTCAGGTCGTGCAGACGCCGGTCATTGGTGATGGTGACCGTCACGTCGCGACCGTCGTGCCCGGCGGCGGCGAGGGTCGCGTCCGCAATCTCCATGAGCCGGCCCGCTCGAACCGGATAACGTCGCTGCCGATTGAGGACTTCGGCCGCCATCGTCCTACGGTGCCGCCTCGAGCCCCTTCCTCGACTGCTCTTCGTATGCGCGAATGATCATCTGCACGAGGCGATGACGCACGACGTCCCGGTCGGTGAACGTCACGAACTCGATGCCGTCGATACCGCGCATGATGCGCTCGGCCTCGATGAGGCCGGAGCGGCGGCCGGCCGGCAGGTCGATCTGCGTGAGGTCTCCCGTGATGACGGCCTTCGAACCGAGTCCGATTCTCGTTAGGAACATCTTCATCTGCTCGGTCGTCGTGTTCTGCGCCTCGTCGAGAATGATGAAGGCGTCCGCTAGCGTACGCCCGCGCATGAAGGCCAGTGGCGCGATCTCGATGACCCTCTTCTCGAGCATCTTCGCTACCTTCTCGTAGTCGACGAGGTCGAACAGCGCGTCGTAGAGCGGTCGCAGATAAGGATCGACCTTGTCCTGCAGGTCGCCCGGAAGAAATCCGAGTTTCTCGCCGGCCTCGACTGCGGGCCTCGTCAGCACGATGCGATTCACGCGCTTCGAGAAAAGCGCGTGCACGGCCATCGCAACAGCCAGGTAGGTTTTTCCGGTGCCCGCCGGGCCGATGCCGAAGACGACGTCGTTCTGCTCGATCATCTCGAGGTATCGCCGTTGATTCGCCGAACGCGCCGTCACCTGCTTCTTGCCCGAAGGATTGAAGCGGGCGCTCGTCATGTGCTCCTGCAGGGAGTAGGCACGATCTTCGGCAATCTGCTTGAACGCCGACTTGAGCTCGGCACTCGAGATCTTCTGCCCGTCACGAATCAGCTGCGTGTAGTCCTCGACGATGCGCTCAACCGCATCGACGCCATCCTGATCGCCTTCGATCACGATGTCGCTGCCGCGAACTGTGACGGTGACTCCGAGGAGTGATTCAAGCGTCTTCAGGTTTTCGTCGAATGGTCCAAAGAGCGACTCGAGGCCGCGCTCGGGAAGGACGATCTTTCGGAGGGTCGCGTTGTTGTCTGCCATATACCTCCTGTCACTGCTTCGAACCCTACACGCGGCGATCGCCGAGTGTCAATTCAGGCAATTCCGGGGTAGTGGGTCACTGTGACTTGCTTGCTCTCTTGCGTCTTTGCGTCTTCCTTTGCGCCTTTGCGAGAACTTCTGCGACCGTTTGAAGGGTTTCTCGCTAAGTCGCAAAGGAAGACGCAAAGACGCGAGTGAGCGGTGAGTCTGCACCAACGTACGGCGGTACGCGATCCGGCCGGTGTGACATCTCTGTGAACCGGCATGGCGCGTGAAAATGCTGCGGTCGAGTCGCCTCCATTGGGACGAGGCTCGTGACCGGAGTAGACTACCCGTCGCCCGCAGGCCACCCGCATTTCGCGAGCTGCATCAGAGCGGGCGACTAGCCAACGACCCCCACGGGGTTTCGACTTCTCGCACTTACATTCCGACGTTCCGATAGGCGCGTATGCTCCATCGATTGCCCGGTGACCGACGCTCACTTGTTGCGATTGCCCTGACGGCGGTGTGCCTAGGTGCGCTCTCCGCAGTCTGGCTGTCGTTCCGATCCATCGATGCAGAGCGTCTCCGCC
>CAZXLQ010000102.1:0-15586 GCA_964641945.1 uncultured Clostridia bacterium | reverse complement strand
AGGCGCAGAGCTATCAGCGAGCCTGTGCCGACGTCGCGAAGCGCGTGTTCTGAGGCGTTTGCGGCGGGGGCAATCCGGCGTAATACCGCATCGCCCCGAGCGAAGCCGAGAAGGCGTTGAGCACGATCAGTCCTGCGACCGCTAGTGTGGCACCGACTCCTGCTTCGAGGTCGTAGCGTCGCTTGATGAGGTTTCGCAGGTCGATTGCGACTTTTGCCGGCATCACGGCCAGCGGCGCCAGTGGCCCGAGTCGCCGGAAGAACGTCGCGTACTTTACCGCTGGTGATCCCTCGAGCCGCAACCTGAGGAAACAGTAACCCCAGTAGACGCCACGGCCGTGCTGCGAGGCAAAGCCCGGCTCGTGATCGTGGATGTTTCGCGCGGCGGGGATGAGCACGGCTCGTTCGCGGCGAGCGAGAATCCTGGTCACCATCTCCACGTCGGGACCGTGAAAAAAGGGATCCTCGCGAAACGGTTCGGCTACGATGCGATCGCGGAGCACGGCGCAATTGCTTGCCGCAATGCTGTCGGTGCGCCGCTCGGTCCGACCTACCTGGTTGCCGAAGATCGTGACGAGAAAGGCTTTCGCAAGCCACGACGTCCGCGAACGCGGCGTGTCGTATGCGCCGACGGCGAAAGCCGGAGGATCATCTTGCCGGAGCAGCGCTTCGCACATTGACTCGGCCCATTCCGGCGCGGCCTGGCAATCGGCATCGACGTATCCGACGACGGCGCCACGAGCTGCGACGGCTCCGGCGTTTTTCATGGCGTAGTAATGCGTCCCCGGCGGCACCGCGAGCACCCGGACGTCAGGCCACTCTGCAGCGAGATGGCGCGATAGCTCGGGCTCCGCCTCCGGATCGACTACGACGACAATCTCGAAGCGGTCCCGCGCAAGAGTCTGCGCCTCGAGCGTGCCAAGCGCCGTATCGAGCGGAGTGAAATCGTGAGCGTCGCGAAGGTTCAGTGTCTCGACGACAAAGGACAGTTCCAGCTTTCTTGAGGAGACGTCAGCGGGCACGTTGAAAGTTCGCCTGTGATCGACGGAACAGTGTGAAGCCGGATTCCGGGCTTCGAGGCATTGCCGACGTCATTGCTGGTGAGTGCCAGGCGACGCCATATTCGTGCTGCCTAGCCGCCACGAAGGGTCTCGAGAGATGCACTGAGCGATTTGAGCGCTCGAGGATCGAGCTTCGTCATCGCCGATTTGAGGAACGCGGTGACGGCCGGATTGGCGCGAACGAGAACGTCGAGGCCTGCCGCCGAGATTCGGGCGACGACGACGCGTCGGTCCGTCGTCAGGCGTTCACGTTCGACCAGACCTTGAGCTTCGAGCCGGTCGAGCAGCCGGGTCACGTCGGGGTCACGAGTGACCATCCGATCCGAGACTTCGCGGCACGGCAACCCGGCCGTACCGGCCCCGTTGAGAATCCGAAGAACGTTGTACTGGGTCGCGGTCAGGTCGAACGCCTTCAGGACTTCGGACAGTCCGCCCATCAACGATTCGGCCGTGCGCTGGAGGTTGAGAAAAACCTCCTCTTCGATCGAGTCGAACGGCTTCCGCTGCTTGATTTCACGCTGGAGGGATCCCGGCACGGCGGGAACAATAGTCCGCATAACGACTATTTTCAAGCGGCAAATCTGCGTGGATTGGCGGTACTGTGCGACGTCGGGTATGGTTTGGACTGGACCGGGGCGTCGTACGAAAACCACTGGTGGCGGAGGCAGATGGTGAAGGTAACTGGTTTCCTTGTGGTGCTCGCGTTGGTTTTCGGAGGTTGTACTACGTCGATGGCTCAGGATCTCGAAGATCCATTTGGATCTCACGATGGCTACGTGCTGTCGATCCTGGCTGGAGGCGACATGGCCGGTGCCATCGACCCGTGCGGGTGCAAACTGCCTGTGGGGGGCCTCGCGCGCCGCGCCGGTTATGCCCGCGGTCTGGCGAAGCGCGTGGAGGGCAGGTCTGCAATCCTGTCGGTCGACGCCGGACGGATTTTCGATCCTGCGAGGCCGCAGAGTGAAGCGATCTACGATGCGGCCATCAAGAACGAATGGCTGCTTCGAGGCCTTGGCGTCGCGGATTTTGCCGCGCTGAACGTTTCGGCAGCAGACTTGAAAACGCTCGACCCGTGGCGCTCGAAAGATGGCTTTGCGGATCGGGCCAGGGAGTTTCCGGCGCTCGACCGTTTCGTTTCCGCCAACGTCGAAGCTGCGTCCGGCGATGTCGTCGGCTTTCAGCCCTACGTGATTCGAGAAGTCTCGCCGCCTTCGTCTCCGGCCATGGCCGATCGCATTCGTGTCGGTTTCATTGGACTGACCGAGATGCCCGACAAGGTGTTGCCGGGAAGTCGCTGGAAGATAAGCGACCCTATGGCCGCTGCGCGCAAATACGGAGCCGAGTTGCGCAAGTCGTGCGATTTCCTTGTAGTACTTGCCTACATGGACCAGGATTCGGCCAACCGCCTCGAAGAGTCGATTCCTGGTGTCGACCTGATTGTCGTGGCCAATCGCAAATCGGCGCCGAAAGGAGAGATTGACCTCGAGCGGCCCGCAACCATCACGGTTGCGGACGAGGCAAAGTCGATTACTGAAGTCAGGCTGTATCCGTCGATGTCGGCGATGGCCGCGAAGCGCTGGAGAATCAAGCGCCGTACCGTCCAGTTGGGGCCCGATGTTCCGGATGATTCGGACACGCGACTGATGATGCAGCGCGCCAAGGGCGCTTCACGCAAGCAACCGGTCTCGCAATAGGCCGGGAAGTGTTTCGGACTTACGACGAGCCGATGGCCTTCATGGCAGGTATCCTCCGCTTCAGGCGCAGGAATGGACGCGCCACCGAGAGCGCCTGGCTGCCGCGACAGGGAATCGCGCGAGGTGACGCGGCCGGCAGGTGGATTCGGTCAGTCTCGCCGATTGTCCTGGCAGTATCCGTCATCGTTGCAGGAGCCTGCGGTGCCGAAAAGCCAGTGGATCCCGTAGTTTTGGAACTGCTCGGCCCGGATGACGGGTCGAGCTTCGTCATATTTTACGGTTCCGAGATCATGGGATCGCTGGAGGGTTGCGGCTGCATGGGCAACCCGAAGCTCGGCGGACTGCCTTACCGAAACGCCTTCACACGCGCCTTCGGCACGTCATATCCATCGGTGGCGAGTATCAGCGTCGACGTTGGCTTTACGTCGAGTCTGATAACGTCTCACATTCGTCCAGTCCCAGGTGATGTAGAGGCGGCGATCGACACTACCTATGCGGCGCTTGCCGACTCGGGGTTTACGGCGATCAACCTGACGGCCAACGACATTCCGGTTGCTCGCAAATACCTGGCGCGTGATGGGTCGCCCCCCGGAGTCGCCGGTCTGCTCGTGTCGGCCAATCTCGAACCGGTTTCGCCGGAGTTAACAGCTCCGCAGCCCTACGTGACCCGACGGGTCGAGGCTTCCGGCAGCCGGGCCGCGTTCGATATTGCCTTCGTCGGCGTCACGGAGTTTCCGGGGCGAATGGATCCTTCGAGCGGTTATCGTGTCACTGATCCGGTTGTTGCCCTCGAGCGGGAGATCGGAAGGGCACGGAGCCAGGCTGCGATCGTGGTCGTCCTGATGTACATGCCGGCTTCTGCTGCGGACGGGGTCATCGACAGATTAGGCACGAAGCCTGATATTGCGATCGTCGCGAGTTCGTTTGGAGCCGGCTCGGCGGATGGCAGCGTAATGGGATCAGGCCTCGAAGCAAGACTCGACGGCCCGGTGCGCGTCGTCTACTCCTGGTACAAGACCCAGAAACTCGGGGTGCTCCGGGTGAAGCTCGGAGACGGGGGCCGCATCGAGTCGGCGACGAACAGCTACGTCAAGCTCGATGCGCCAATTGTTCCCGACGCCGATGCCGAACGGATGGTGGTCCGGCAGAAAGAAGCCGTACGAAAGGCGAAGGAAGAGCGGTACCGCGCCGAGGGAGTGCAGGCGACGAATGCGTCGCCGTGAGCACCCGCCGCTTTTCCCAACGACATTCCGGCCCGATGCGTCGTCAACTGGCGCCGCCTGCCTTCCGATACCGGAATTCCTGCGGCTTTTCCTTCTCGGTTCCGTCGCCCTCAATTCGCGCCGTCAACGATCCGTCCGCAGCCTTGCGGTAAATGATCCGCTTCGGGAAATCGTGCGCGAGATTCTCGAAGACCGCTTCCATGTCGGTGGCCCGCACCAGCTTGAAGTCGACTCCAGGATGCCGTCCCTTCGGTTGGGCGACGTAGTACACGCCGTCCGGCCGTGACTCGATTCTCAGGAACTCGAAAAACACGGTGCGATCGCCTGCGACGGTCCGGCTCGTTCCCATCATCGTGCCGCCGGCTATCGGGCTCCAACGCTCGTCCGTCTGGACGCGACCCGGCTCGGATTCCCAGTTTCCCGCCATCCAGGAAACATTCGCGACAGTCAAAGTCGGCGCAGGTTTCGCGTCTTGCGCCTGAACGTTCGAGTGCGGCGTGGCCGCCACCGTGGACAACACTGCCAGCGCAACGCCAGCGCGCAAGAGCACCATTGAGATCATTCGCATTTCTTTCCCCGTCACGTGAGATTGGTCGAGTCGTCGGTCGCCTCGATTCGGTCGTCCGTGCTCGACGGGGCGAGTCTGGAAGAGTGCGCGGTCCGTGTATTGGACGAAAGCGACGTCCGGTGCGCCCGCGTGAAAAACTCGCCGAGTTGCGTGAGGTCGGCGAGCAGGCTCGCAGGAGTGTCACCACCGAACTGCCGGAAATCCCGGATCAGGTGCGACTGGTCGTAATAGCCGCATCCGGCTGCCACTTCTGCCCAACGCAAGTCGCCCTGCTCGACAGCCTGAAAGACAGTCTGGAAGCGCAGAATTCTGCAGAGCAGCTTCGGGCCAAGCCCTACCTCGATCGCAAACCGTCGCTCGAGTTGACGGCCGCTGATTCCGAGGTCGTCCGCAATCCGGTCTATCGACGCCCGCCCGCTAGTTCTCAGCATCCGCCGGACTGCGGCTCGAATCGGTCCGCGTCGGTCCACCTGGCGACCCAGCCTTCCCACAAGCAGTAGCTCGGCAGCTCTTACTAGCTGTTCCGCGGCGAGCGTCGGATCCAGCCTCCTGGCAAGCTCGCCTTCGAGCCAGCCCGCCACCGCATCCAGCTCCACGATGCGATTCGTGAGCTCTGCAGGAGGACAGTCGAAGAACGGTACGGTGCCGCCCGGGGTAAAGCGAATGCCGAACAATCGAACGCTGCCCGTCGGCATGACGTGCAGTGGTCGCGTCATCTGGCCGGCCACGAGTCTCAGTGGCTGAACGACTTCGGACCCGTCGTCCAGACATTCGCGGAACCGGTCGCCGAGGTTGACGATGAGCTCGATACAGCCGTCCGGCAACAGTCTCTCGGGTCTCGCCGACTCCGACTTGTCGTATCCCTCGAGCAGCCAAAAGCACTCCACGTCGGGCGACAATCGTTCTGAGGGTCTGAATTCGCGGTAGAGCATTGAGGTCGAGCGCGATCGGTCGCGACCCGCCCAGCTTGGCACGGCGGCAGTCCGCGCGTAAAGGATTGCACGGGAGAAGTTCCCGGCCCGTAGCCGGGCAGGGAAGGTGCTTCTCCATTCCGCAAATCGGACTGCGCGTCGCACCTCGTAGGATCTGCAGCACCGGCCAATCCGCGGTCCTCCGGCATTTCGCGTCCGCCCAGGCGGGCTGGAATACTCCGGACCGGCCGGTCCATGTAATCGGAAGACGACGACACCGCTCGGCTCACGGAGAAACTGCATGACGTCAACCATTGAGCGCTCGCACACGGATTACCGGCGCATGGTGCTCGAAGGCGATTCCCACGACCAGGTCCTCCTCGGCAATGTCCACCCCGCCGAATGGACGAATCCGACGCCGTCCGGAAAGTACAACCTCGTAGTGATCGGCGCGGGCACGGCTGGACTCGTCAGCGCCGTCGGCTCCGCGGGACTCGGTGCGAAGGTGGCGATCATCGAGCGGGCCCTGATGGGCGGCGACTGCCTGAACGTGGGCTGCGTGCCCTCCAAGGGAGTGATCCGTGCCGGCCGCGCCGCGTACGACGTCGGCGAAGCTTCACGGTTTGGAGTTCGGGTAAGCGGCGAGGTCGAGGTCGACTTTGCAGCTGCCATGGAGCGCATGCGACGGCTGCGGGCGAAGATCAGTCCGAACGATTCCGTGTCGCGACTGCAGGGACTTGGCATCGACGTCTTCATCGGTCAGGGCCGCTTCACCGGTCCGGCGACAATCGAGGTCGACGGCCAGACGTTGAGCTTCGACCGCGCGGTGATTGCATCAGGTGCAAGGGCGACCGAGCCCGATATTCCGGGGCTTGCCGAGGCGGGATTTCTGACGAACGAGACGGTCTTCCGGCTGACCCAGTGTCCGGTGCGATTGGCGGTTCTAGGGGCGGGCCCCATCGGTTGCGAGCTCGCCCAGGCGTTCATGCGGCTTGGGAGCCGGACGACGCTCATCGCACGGACTGCCCAGATCATGCCGAAAGAGGATCGCGACGCGGCAGACATCGTGCAGCGTCAACTCGAACGCGAGGGGATGACCATCCTGACGTCGGCGTCGGTGCTGGAAGCGCGACGCGACGGAGCCGAGACTGTGCTCACGGTGGACGCTCCGGGCGGATCGCGGGAGCTGCGCTTCGACGCGGTGCTCGTTGGCGTCGGACGAACCCCCAATCTCGAAGGACTTGGACTGGAGGCGGCCGGTGTATCGTACGAGCGTCGCGGAATCAAGGTCGACGACACGCTCCGCACGACGAATCCGCGAGTGTATGCCGCCGGTGACGTCTGCTCGAAGTACAAGTTCACGCACGCGGCGGATGCGATGGCCCGCATCGTCATCACGAACGCGTTCTTCCGGCCCTTTCGTACGGGCAGGGTCAGCAACCTCGTCATTCCATGGAGCACCTACACCGATCCCGAAATTGCCCGCGTGGGCATGTCGCTTGACGAGGCGACTGCGGCAGGGTTGTCGGCCGGCGTGATTACGCATGAGCTTGCGGACAACGACCGGGCCATCCTCGACGGCGACGAAGAGGGTTTTGCGCGCGTCGTGTACGACAGGAAGTCTGGAAGGATAGTCGGCGGCACCATCGTGGCGCGGCACGCTGGCGAGATGATCGGCGAGCTTACGCTGGCTATCGCGACCAGACAGAAGGTGAGTGTGCTGTCGACGACCATTCATCCGTACCCGACGCAGTCCGAGGCGGTGAAGCGGCTCGGCGACATCTACATGCGCGGTGGACTCACTCCGACGGTGAAGAAGGTATTCGACCGGTTGTTCCGATTCCGGAGGCGGTAACGCCCCCCCGTTTTTCGAGCCGCGAGCGGTGGCGAGCGTCCCACGGACGGTCGATCGGTTCCGATACCTTCCATCCCGACAAACCGACGAGTCTCCGAGGTCTGGCACTGTCCCACGGACGGTCGACCGGTTCCGATACCTTCCATCCCGACAAACCGACGGCTTGAGGGCTTGCGATTTCAGGCACTGTCCGTGGGACGCTCGCTACAGCTCGCGGCTCAAGGAACGGGGACCAGGGAACGGGAATGCTCCCGCGCTCAGACCAGGAGGATCGGCTCGAACGAGTCGCCCTTCTCCACGACGAGCAGCAGATGGAATCCCCGGCGCGGGCCCATCCGGATGAAGCCCTCGTATTTCGTGAGCTTCTCCTCGACCGCCAGCAGTCCGGTACCCTGCGGCCGAGTCTGCTCCTGATACGCCTCGATCATGCTCTCGTCAAAAGCCGGCGCCAGCAGGAACGCTCCCCCCACGTCGCCCGACTTGGTCCTCGCACGTTTTGCCTCGACAACCCTTCCGACAAACTCGGCGAGCGCTTCCGGCGTGCCGCGGGGCACGCGATGGCCGATGTGCAGAACCTTGTCGCTCGAGTCGTACGTCACGAGATCGAAGAAGTCCGACTTGTTCCCGTCGGGCCTCGGCAGGTTGTGGTGAAGAACCGCCCTCCGGATCAGCGGTATCCAGCCAGCAAGGTACTTCCACGAGGACGTCCGCCCACGCTCCTGAAAATACGCGGGCAATTCGTCCAGCGCCCACGTGAGGAATCGATACGCCGGATCTGACTTGTAGAACGACGTGAGGGCATTGAGGTCCCCCGAATCGTCGGGCCGTCGAACCGGCGTCAGCCGTCCCGACGATCTCCGTTCTCCGCTCATGGACTCGTCGCTCAGGCTCGACGTCTTGCGAATGAAGACCTGCTTCAGCTTGTCTCGCTTCGTTTCGTCCTGCGGCGCCGCCACCCAGAATCCATAGTCCCTCAGCTCGCGCCGATACGAGAGATGCGCCGGCTTCCAGACCTTCTCGAGCAAGGTCCCCTTTAACGACTCGCGTGAAGCCCACGACTCCCAGGTGTTTTCGACCGGAAGCTCCTCCCACCCGTCCGAGAACATCGACAGCGCCGGCAGGCCCTGATCGAAGAAGATCGCGCCCGTCGCGTCGCCTCGCTCGAGCGTGAGAATGCCGTCGAAGTGTTCCGCCGACAGTTTTCGCGACAACGCCGGGAGATTGACGAGCGACGTATCCAGGTCGTTCAGGCGGTACTTTGGCTCGTGGAGCAGCGACGCCATCATCGGAATCAGCGAGCACGGCATATCAGGCGGAATGGTGTGAATTACGACCGAGGCTTCATCGGGCAGCTGTTCACAGACCTCGTCGTGCGACCGGCCCGAGAAGTCGACGGCTCCAAGAATGAACCCGCCGAAGATGAGCACGCAGTAACCACCGATGAACGCGCCGCCTGCAAATGGCGGGGCGTGGAGCGGTCGCTCGAGGAGCCGCGCGAGGAGAATCGACGTCTGAACCGTCCCGAGGTTCCGGGATGGCCAGCTCTCGACGATTCGGACTATCGACATCCGCGAGCAGCGCGGCATTCCAGTCAACGTCGGATATTTGGCCGGTGAGGAATCGCGGATCGTCTCGGCGGCCTCGGCATCGGCCTGGGAAAGAAGGGCACGCGTCACGCTCGGATCGGGACTCTCGCCCGAAAGAAGCGGTCTGAGCACGTCGGCCATCTGCGCGGCGCTCGCGAATCGTTCCGTGCGATCGCGACGTAGCGCGGTCATCACGGCACGTTCGATAGCCGGATCCAATCCGGGACAATACTGCCTGATCGGCGTCGCCTCTCCGCGCGCCAGCGCGGCCATGAGCTCGAAAAAGTTCGAGCCAGCCCACGGGAATTTGCCGGAGAGCAGCAGATACAACACGACGCCGGTCGAAAAGACGTCCGCTCGACCGTCGACGTCCTCCCCCTGGAGCTGCTCGGGAGAGGCGTACTGCGGCGTGGCAAGCACGGCTCCCGCTCCTGTCTTCACGAGATCAGAGTCGGCGACGCGTGCAATGCCGAAGTCAGTTACCTTGAGGCGCCCGTCATTGAGGAGAATGAGATTTGCGGGTTTGACGTCGCGATGAACGACGCCGGCGCGGTGCGCGGCCTCGAGCGTGTCGAGCAGATCCACGCCGATTCGCGCGACGCGCGAGGGGGCGAGCTGTCCTTCCTGGCTCGCGATCTGCTCGAGTGTCTGACCGTCGAGCCATTCCATCGCAATGAAGGGCAGCCCGTCTTCCTCGCCGATCCGGAAGATCGTCGTGGCACCCGGGTGCGAAAGCGCCGCAGCCGCTCGGGCTTCCTGCATGAAGCGCCGGCGGTATTCATCAGCGATCTCGGGCTTCTCGTCCTCGAGGATCTGGGCGCGGAGCACCTTGATCGCGACCCGTCGATTCAAGGCCGGCTCGAGCGCTCGAAACACGACTCCCATTCCACCCGCACCGATCTTGGCTTCGATCTGGTAGGGGAAAGTACCCGTCATCGTCTTTGAGGGCGTAATCATGGGTGTTGCCGTCTCCTTCATTCGTCACCGGTAACTGGCAGCGGGGGATTCACCGGTACCTACGGCGCGCACGGCCCGACTAGATCTCGGTCTCGGAGCACTGGCTCCCGATGCGTGTCTTCCCCGGAGCTCTCCATACCTGTTATAGAAGGTGGGATGCCGACGTATCATTCCAGCCTTTCGCTCGGCGCCATGGTGCTTGCACTCTTGCTGGCCCAGCCAGTCAGCAGCGCGACACCTCCGTTTGCCGGCGGAGCGGCGCCATCGGTCAGGGTCGGTTTTTCGAGCTTCGTCGGTGGAGCGGGGCGCGACACGGTCACGGGAGTGGCGTTCGCTCCGGATGGAAGCGTGATCGTTGCCGGAGAGACGGCCTCCACGGACCTGCCTGTGTCGAACGCCGCTCAGGCAACGCGACGGGGGCCGACGGATGCGTTCGTCATGAAAGTCTCGGCAGACGGTTCGACGATACTCCACGCTACCTACGTCGGCGGATCGGCGGACGATCGTGCTTCGGGAGTGGCGGTCGATCCCGCCGGGAATATCTATGTGACGGGTGTGACGACGTCGCTCGATTTTCCGGTCACGCCGGACGCCTTCGATCCGGAAAACGGGCGGTTCCCGACGTGCGTCGGGGGCGACTGCATCGATTCTTTCGTCGTGCGGATTCCCGCGAACGGCGGCCCGTTCGACTACGCGACGTACCTCGGTGGAGAACACGACGACTACGCCGCCGGGATTGCCGTTGACGCCGATGGGAACGCGTTCGTGACGGGCTCGACGAATTCGTTCGGAATACCCCGCGACAACGCCTTCGAGCCGGACAAGAAGCAGGGCTCGGAGGGATTCATCACGAAGCTGAATTCCCTGGGCTCGGAAGTCATCTTCTCTTCCTACATTGGCGGGAATCGCGGCGACGGAGGGACGGCGATCGCGGTCACACCTGACGGCGGGGCGGTTTTTGCCGGAACGTCGTTTTCGTCCGACTTTCTCACCAAGGACCCGATTCAGGCGGCAAACGGCGGCGGCGTGTCGCCCGAGACTAGTCTCGACGGATTCGTGGCACGAGTGACGTCGGCTGGGGCGCTTTCGTGGTCGACCTATCTGGGTGGAGCGGGCCGAGACGCTATTCGCGCGGTCGCGGTTGCCCCGAACGGCGACGTCGTGGTCACCGGGACGACGGACTCTTCGTCATTCCCAACAGTCGAGCCGTTGCAGGCCTCACCAGGCGGCGGCGGTGATGCGTTCGTGACGAGGTTCTCGCCAGACGGTTCGGCGGTGAGGTACTCGACGTACCTGGGTGGATCGATTGCGGACGAACTGCTTTCTGTCACGACAACAGCCGGCGGTGACGTCATCGCAGTTGGATTGACCCGCTCGCCCGATTTGGACGTCGTCGATCCGATTCAGCAGGGGTGCAGCGGATGCGTTGCCCCAGGCTTCTTCGCTGATGCGCTGATCGTCCGAATCAATGAAGGTGGCACTCTAACATTTGCCTCTTATCTTGGTGCTATTGCTGAAGAATCGGCGACGAGCGTGGCCGTCGATGCGGAAGGCAGTGTCGCTGTCGCAGGGTACACGTTCTCGGCTGGATTTCCCGTGACGGCGGGCAGTTTCGGCGCCCTGTGTCCGTGTCCGCCCGGAAGCGCCGAAAACGGCTTTGTGACCACGTTCGTGCCAGAGGACATAAACACAATTCCTCCAGTTATTTCTCAGGTCGCAGGTCTCAAACGCCCGTATCGAATGACGATAATGGGTGCGGGATTTGCCGACGGCGTTTTGGTCTACATCGGAGCGGATCCGACGCCGTGGCCAATTACAACCGTCGGCGGGCCGACGTTGATTTCGTTGGGAGGAGGCAAGTCTCTCAAGGCGCGATTCCCGAAGCGTGTCGCCGTGGCCATTCGTGTGGTGAATCCGGATGGTGGCGAAGCAACGACCATGTTCGTGCGTTGACGGAAGGGTGATTCAGGAATGGCCATCAGCCAACCAATCTCGATCGAGCGAACGGCTCCCAGGGCAATCCGGATCACGTGGGACGACGGCCACGTGAGCGACTTTGCCACGAGTGGGCTGCGGGAGTTTTGCGGCTGCGCGAATTGTGTCGACGAGTGGACCGGCGTGACGCGAATCGAGCCGGGTTCGATACCTCAGTCCGTTGACGTCGTCGAATGTGAGCACGTGGGATCGTATGCGGTTCGATTTGTCTTCACGGACGCGCATTCGGACGGAATCTACTCGTGGCAGCGGCTCAGGAAGTTCTGTCCCTGCGAGTCCTGCGCGATGGAGCGTGCCGGCACGGGCGGCTCAGGAGAGTCGCGCGGGTAGGCGCACCGTAGTCGCGCCGCGCACTTGGGCATGTCCGGGTACTCAACGACACCACTTGCCAGGAAGCTCGGAATTCGGGACGAGAGCCGCTTGCTGTTGTTCGGCGCGCCGCCTGGTTTCGAGGGTTTGGTCGAGCCACTTCCGACCGGGGCTCGCAGGGTTCGAGCCAATGCGGACTTTGACGTGGCAGTAGTTTTCGTCACGCGGGTGGCCGCGGCGCGCGATCGGATCGCACAGCTTGAACCGCGCCTGGCTTCCGGCGCGAGGCTCTGGATCTGCTGGCCGAAGAAAGCGTCGGGGGTTAAGACGGATTGTGCGTTCGACGTCGTGCAGGCCGCCGGACTGGAGACCGGACTGGTCGACACGAAGGTTTGTGCCGTCGACGAAACATGGTCCGGACTGTGCTTCATGCGTCGAAAGGCCGACCCAAGAGCCTACTGATTCGACCGCGGAACGGTCGTATCGTCAGTCCCATAGATAACGTGCGTCGCAGGCGATGCCGCGCACGTCGTCGTATTGCCCGTCATTCAGGAAACAATGCGACCGCTCCGCGGTCGTCGACTCTGCGCGGCTCGTGAGGAATCCGCGGGCGCCTCTGCAGGTCACGCTCCGTCGAATCTATCGCCGGTTCTGGTGTCGTGAATCACGATCCGACGAGCTGCGCGCAGTCGAATCTCCTCCGGCCGTGAGGTTCTCCATATTACTGGCGATTACCCCGGACCGCGTCGGCTTCCAGTCGATTCGACCTCGTACATACGCGATCCAGCCGAGGAGAGCCCCCAACTGTCGCAACAGCTGGAAGAACACCGGCTCGAGGAGCGTCGCGGCAAGCGCTCGTCCGTAAAGTCCGGCAGTCGGACGCCGTCCCTGCCATTGCTCGAAGAGCTGGATGCACCGTGCATAACAGGCAATGTCAAACAGCAGCTTCGCAATGACGACGCCGAGGATTCGGGAATCGAGTCCGTAACCCGTCACCAGCAGGACTCCGAGCGTGCAGGCCGCGGCAAGACCGTAGACCGGCAGGAGCATATCGATCGTCTTTACTGGCAGGTGGAAGGTTCCAAACCGTCCATGATTCGGCGATCCTACGAGGTCGGCATTGCGATGCATTGTCTCGACAAAGCCGGCGAACCAGCGCTTTCGCTGCCTGAGGAAGGCTCGTACGCTTGCAGGAGCATCGGTGACGGCGCGCGCATCGCCGATGACAGCCACCGCGAGCGGCTTCCCCAGGTCGTGGCTCGCGCGGTGCAGGCGGAACATGACCTCGTAGTCTTCGACTCGGCTCGTTGCGTCAAAGCCGCCAACCGACACGAGTGCAGAACGGCGATAGGCCGCGAAGGCGCCCGAGACGAGCACGAGCGTACTGTCGCGCATCCAGGCGAGCCTCCAGAGGAAGGCGCGCAGGTACTCGAACGTCTGGAACAGCTGGAATAGTCGCGCCGCCGATCCGCCACTGCAAACCGGTGCGAGCACTCCACAGGCTGCGGTCAACTCGGGATCGCGGTCGAAGGCACGCCGAACCGCGGACAACGCCGCTGGTTCGAGTATCGTGTCGGCGTCGATGGTAACCACGACATCGGCCACCATGAGCGAGAGAGCCTGGTTGAGCGACGATGCCTTGCCGGTATGCGGCTTGCGGAGAACGAGGATCGACGGCTCGGTGAGCGATCGTCCCAGATCGCCCTCGAACTCGACGTTGTATGCGGACGAAACCCAGAGGAGTGAATCGTCCGTGGAGCCATCGTCGACGAGCACGATGGCCTCGGCACGCTCGGTCTGCCGGAGCAGGGCATCGATGGTCTGCGGCAGGACCTGCCGTTCGTTGCGAAACGCGACAAGAACTGCGAGGGTGGCCAGCTCATCCACGTCCGGCGAGACCAGTGGTGTCGCCTTGTCCTCGATGACGGCGCGCCGGCTGGATCTGACCATCGTAGCGAGCAACCAGGTGTCGTAAAGGATGTACACGAAACCGATCGACCAGGCCCAGGGCACCGGCAGCACGAACGCGGCAACGAGGGTCGCAACGAGCAGTCCGCCAGCGCCGTAGAGCAGAACTCGAAAGGTCGCAGTCGGAACCGGGAGCCCACCGGTAGGCAGATGATCGGCTGTTGGCAGGTGCATCTCGTGTTTCGGAACGCGTGAATGAACCAGTACTTACGGTCTGTCGCCAGTGTGGGTTGCCATCAATTGCAGGACGAGAATCATGCGAATTCGTTATCAGACGGACGTAACACGATACGCAAATGGATCTGGGCTGGACGGGTGAATTGGATTGGCTTGTTAACAGGGATTCGACGCGATGGTTCAGTCCCCGAGCGTATCGACACTGACGGCGGACAACCACCAATTGCCTCGCCAATCCTTGCGCGCCGGCGCCCGGGGCTCAATCCATGGACGGCATTCGCGGAGCAGGGCGTTGCCTCGACCAAGTACACCAACGGGTGCCCCGCGCGTCCGTTCCTTGACCCGGCGATTTCGATGTCCGAGGATCGGTCTCGACGGACGAATCCGTCCAGCCAGGAATGAGGAGCGACGTCGTGAAAGAAAGCGAGGCGCAGACGGTCCGGGACGAGGAGCACCTCAAGTTGCTTCGAATCGGGTATCTCGTGGCTGGAGGCGCAGACGCGCTTTTTGCGCTGTTTCCGCTGATCTACGTCGGAATCGGGCTCGTCCTCGCGATCTCGGGCACCGGGAGCTCCGGGCGGGCCGGCGAGCCGAGCCCGGCCGTGTTCGGCCTCCTTTTCGTGATCATCGGACTCGTCGCATCCTTCATCTTTGCCGCGCAGGGCGCGCTCAAGCTGGCTGCAGCGCGCGCGATCGGCCGCCGGCAGTCCCGGACGATGTGCCTGATTGCGGCGGCGTTTTCGTGCGTCCAGCTTCCGTGGGGGACGTTTCTGGGTGTGATGACTTTCATGGTCTTGAGCCGGCAGAGTGTGAAGGACCGGTTCGACACGACTGCCTCGTCCGGGCACCTGTCGGCTCCGCCTGAGCGCGTTGCAGCCAGTCTGTTCGACGAGGAAGACTCAAGGGTAGACAGCCGGTCAAGACAGACTATCGCCGACCCAGAACCCCGGGCTTAGCGCTGAGCGTGTGAGAGCTCGAGCTTGTGGTGGCGGACACAATCGGATCGGGCGTGCGGTACAGCCACACTGGGCGGGAGATGCAAGGCCGGCCGCTCACTGCGTTCGCGGTTCCGGCTCGGCCTGCGGCTGACGGGGACCGCTCTCGCGACCGCACGTCCAATCGGCTTGCATCACCGACGTGCGAGCTGATCACGGCCGGCCGCTCACTGCGTTCGCGGTTCCGGGTCGGCCTGCGGCCGACGGGGACCGCTCTCGCGACCGCACGTGCGATCGGCTTGCATCACCGACGTGCGAGCTGA
Source organism: uncultured Clostridia bacterium (assembly GCA_964641945.1). GTDB lineage: Bacteria > Acidobacteriota > Blastocatellia > UBA7656 > JADIYM01 > JADIYM01. Next base: position 25 of record CAZXLQ010000102.1, on the reverse strand, counting down.
TCACGGCCGGCCGCTCACTGCGTTC
>CAZXLQ010000101.1:0-15677 GCA_964641945.1 uncultured Clostridia bacterium | reverse complement strand
GCGCCGCTTTGGATTCCGTTGAGGCTCGAACGAGCCGAAGGGAATCCAAAGCGGCGCTTCACGCAAGAGTTCAGGTCAGCACCCGAGCCCTACTGACGTCGCAGCCTGACGTCTCCCGACATCGACTTGGCGTACAGCCGGCGCGTGCCATCGCCGATCGTCCCGTCGAGCGATTGGCCGGGACCGTGCTTCTTCGTCACGACCGCCAGACCGAAATCGTTCTCGATGTTGCCGCTCAACGTCTTGATGGCCACCGTCGCACCGGCGTTCGACGGCAGTTTGATGTCCACGTCGCCGCTCATCGAGACGAACGAGAGATCGCCTTCGCCCTCGAGCGCGTCGATCTCGACGACCACGTTACCGCTCATCGTCTTCGCCTCGACCACGCCCGTCGTGTTCACGACCCGAACGTCGCCGCTCATCGTCGTGGCCTCGACGGCCGCCGCAACGCCAGTGATCTCGATGTCGCCGCTCATCGTGCGGATCCGGTCCAGCCTGAGTCGTACGCCGGCCGGCACCAGCACGTCGAAATCCACCGATGCATTCGTGTTCCCTTGCCTGGGATATTCGACGTCGACGTCGATTCGGCCCCCCGCGCTGCGGTCCTCGATGCGAACCTTGTCGGCGTCGTCACCGGTGATTCGCCCGGTCACGACGACGTCCGAGCCTCCGTGCGTAGCGATCTTGATGTTCCCGGACATTGTGCTGATGGCCACCGAGGTGCCGGCGGACGCCGGATAAGACTTCTGGAAGTCCTGCGCTGAGGCGGTCGCGGATGCGATCAGCACCACGGCAAAGGTCGAGACGGCGAAGAGTACATGCTTCATGACGGTCTGAAACTCCTTTTGAGGTGTCGCGATCCGGTTCCGTCCCGTGGGTGTCGCGACCGGACCAAAAGGTTTCAGACCGTCAGAAAGAAATCGCCGGACCTACCGCGTGAACGACAAAGCGGTCGAGACCTGGCCAGTGACTGCATGCCGGACAGTGATCTGCACGGTCGATCCGCTCGGGATGAGCGAGTCGATCGATCCATCCTTCGAGACGATTCGCGTACACGTTCCGTCAGCGTTTCGCCGGCCGTTCGGGTACTTGAGCAATCCGAGAGGAGTCTCGCCGACGAAGATGACGGCCGTGTCCGTACGGAATGCCGCCCCGTCGACGACGAGCGTCCGTCGACCGCTGGATGTGCGCTTCAGCTTCACGGTGCCGATCACCGGTTTCGCCCACACCGAGACGGTGATCGTGCTCGACCCCGTGCGCGACTCGGTGTCGGTCGCCGTGACGCGCAGGCGAACCGAGCCGCTCACATCATCCGGTACCGTCCAGTCGAAAGAGCGGGACGCCCCGTCCAGCATCGCGATCGGTGTGAATGTCGAACCTCCGTCGGTAGAGAACGAAACGTCCTGCGAGACCAGGTCGGCCTCCGCAGTTGCCACCCAGTCCAGCGAGAGCATTCCGCCCGCGCCTGCAGGCGTCGCCGGAGAAGCTACCGTTACCCGCGGATTGTCGTTCGCAACCAGCTCGAGCGCCATCTCGACCGCACGGAAGGCGTTCACGCGGCCATATCCGTAGAAAACGCTGAAGCCCTGATCGTTGTAGTTGGCGTTCTCAGGGTCGATCTTGTCGGCCGTCTGCTCGAGAACCTGCTTCACTTCAGTCCACGTCAGATCCGGGTTCACTGACAGCATTAGCGCCGCGATACCTGCGGCCAGCGGGCACGCCGAAGACGTTCCGCCGAAGCTCCCGGTGAAGTTGCCCGAGCTGTAGCCGCCCGCTCCGGACAGGTCGGTCGTCGTGATGCCGAGCGAGCCTCCCGACGACGGCGCGGAGATCGAAACCGCCGAGCCGAATCGGCTGTAACCGGCCCGCGTATCGAAATTCGTCGACGCCGCCACTCCGATCACGAACTCCGAGCTCACGTAATTGTCACGGTCGGTGTCGTCATTGCTGTTCCCGGCCGCAAAGAGGATCACCATTCCTTTTCCGCCGCGCCCGTTCGTCGTCGCGTGTTCCATCGCGGCGCGCGTGGCGTCGGGCAGAGGGGTGTCGTCGTTGTCCGGCCCCCAGCTGTTGCTCATGACGGCCGCGCCGTTGTCGGCGGCCCACGTAAACGCGTCGGCCTCGGTCGAATTCGGGGTGAACGTCGATTCTGCGTAGAGCTGAATGGGCATGAAACGGCACATCGGAGCGATTCCGGCCGTCTCGCGGCCGTTGTTGAAGGCCGCGATCGCGACGCCTGCCGCTGCCGTTCCGTGCGAGTTGTTTGCATCGCCGGGCTTCGGCGCTGGATCGTCGTCGGCGTGCACAACGTCTCGTGGCGCTACGATCTTGGGCACGTCGCCCACGTTGACGGCGAGATCCGGGTGCGCGGTGTCGATGCCGGTATCCGCGACGGCGACGATCACGTCGGGACTACCCTGCGTGATGTCCCAGGCGGCCTCGGCCTCGACGTCGGCGCCCGCAACTCCTCCGCCCTGGCCGGTGTTCCGCAGGTGCCATTGATCGGCATAAGCCGGGTCGTTCGGCCTGAACCGAAGCGAGCGGCTGGCAACGAAATTCGGGTGTGCGAACCTGCACTGGCCCGATTCGAACAATGCGTTTGCGGCAGCGAGCACCGTTCGGTCGAAGTCAGCCTCTCGGAGCCGCAGTCGGTAGCCGTTCGCGGCATAACGAAGGGGCTCGACCAGGCTGAGCCCGGCCGCGGACGCCAGCTCCTCGGCCTCGGCGGCGGAAACGTCCGCTGAAAACATCGCCAGAACCTCGTCCGTGACGAAAAGCGTCGAGGCGTCACGCTCCACGCCGGGCTCGAAGTACACGGGCACAACGACTTGACCCGAAGCCTCGAGATTCGCAACGACCTCGCCAAGCGGCGCCTTCCCGGCAGAGGTCGCGCCGATGGTGACCTCGATCAACCCCGTTGCCCCGACCTCGCGCACGGCTGCAATCGACGGCTCGCCGGCCAGTTGGCCAGCCACGCCCGCCTTCGACGAAGGCTCGGCGAGGACGGCGACCCTCGATGACGACCGGTGGACCGGTATCCGCCGGCCGGCGTTGTAGTAATACTCAACCGCCGTCGAAGCACCGACGACGCGCGTCGGTAAGGTTGGGACGACAACGGTCGAAGCCGAAACGGCTACAACCACGAGGAGCGAACGAAGGAAGTTACTTGCTTTCATGCCGGCAGCATTCTACCTGCGGGACCGGATTCGCCGCGAGGTGCAGCGTCGGGGGGAGGAGGCGGTTGGTCTGCTGTGAGATACGCGGGTCCGCACGTCGCGGCTTTGCGCCTTTGCGCCTTTGCGCTATTTCGTCGATCAAACTATAATTCCCCAAAAGGCGCAAAGCCGCGAAGATCTGATGAGCAAACGCGCCGGTTCCATCGGCCACTCGCCTCCCGTCTGTGGTACAAGAAACCGCCGTATGCGGCTTGGAATCGATTTTGGGACGACTCGCACGGTCGTTGCGGTCTCGGACCGCGGCAATTACCCGCTGGTCTCGTTCCGCGACGAGCGCGGCACCTGGATCGAGTGGTTTACGTCGCGAATCGCCGCGGCGGATGGCGCAGTCGCCTTTGGCCATCACGCTGACGCACTTCGCGGACATCCTGATGCCTGGCACCTGACCTCCATCAAGCGGCTACTCGCCCACTCGGCGCCGGATTCGCCGATCGACATCCCGGGAGTCGGCGCCATTGGCCTGCTCGACCTTCTTGGACGGTACCTCGCGTCGCTTGCCTCCGAGCTCCGGTCCGATGCCACCAACGTTGCTGTCGGCAAACGCGAACGACTCGAGGCGATGATCTCGGTGCCTGCGAACGCCAACAGCAACCAGCGGTTCATCACCCTGGAAGCGTTCAAGCTCGCCGGTTTCGACGTCATCGGCATGATCAATGAACCGTCGGCCGCCGGCGTCGAATACGCGCACCGATTCGTCCGTAACCCCGAGTCTCCGCGCCAGAAGGAGTACCTTGCCGTTTACGACCTGGGAGGTGGCACCTTCGATGCCGCCGCCATCCGCATCGCCGGCATGAGGCACGAAATCGTGTCGAGCGAGGGCGTCGAACGGCTCGGAGGCGACGACTTCGACCAGATCCTCTTCGACATGGTCGTTCACGAACTTGGAGACGCCGACCTTGCGCCAGAGGAGCTTGCGACTCTGGTCGACGAGGTCCGGGACCGCAAGGAAGCACTCAATCCAAACACCCGCAAGTTGCTCATCGATGCGACCGTGGCCGGAGCCGACTGCGACGAGGTCGTCGTCCAGGTCGGTGATTTCTATGAGCGCTGCGGCCCCCTCGTCGATCAGTCCATCGGTTGCCTGGAACGTGTTCTCGAGCGCCTTCCCGATGTAGAAGAGGTCGACGGAGTGCTTCCGAAGAGCGTCGCCACGATCTACCTAGTGGGTGGATCGTCGACGTTTCCACTGGTTTCGCGCGTCCTTCGCGAGCGTTACGGCCGTCGTGTTCAACGCTCGCCGTATCCGCACGGAGCCGTGGCCATCGGACTCGCCGTCGCCTCTAACCCGGAAGAGCCCTACTTCGTCCGCGAGACACTGACCCGGCATTTTGGTGTGTTCCGTGAGGCCGACTGCGGCGCCCGCGTCGTGTTCGACCCTATTTTCGTCAAGGACTCGGCACTCGTCCGGAACGGCGAGCCATTACACGCCGAACGCCGGTACCGGCCGGCGCACAACGTCGGCCATTTCCGATTCGTCGAATGCGCATCGGTCTCGAGTTCCGGCGACCCTGACTTCGGCGTGACGCCGTGGGAAGCCATCGTCTTCCCTTTCGAACGGGAGATGCAGGGACGCCGGAGTCTTGCCAAACTGCCGGTGGAGCGACGAGATCCCGAAACGACCGACACGATCGTCGAGCGGTACGCGTGCGATGCGAATGGCATCGTGACCGTGTCTCTACGCGCCGAGGAGAGCCAGTACGAGAAGACTTTCCGGCTCGCGGGCACCCTCGGCGGGTGATCGCGGCATCCATTTGGCACTCGTACGCAATTCGGACGTTTTACCAGCGTCGGCCCCGGGACGCCGTGTTTGACCCTCTCTCGCAAGGATGCCTATACTTTTTCGTTTTATGAACACACGATCGATGACCGGATTTCGCACCATCGCTTTCGTCGCCCTCGCCGTCCTCGTCGCCGCGCCAGGTCTGGCCGCGGGGACGCGGCAGCAGCAGGACGACGATGAGACCCAGATCGAGGCCCTCGAGGTCTTCCTGCCAGTCATGGTCTTCGACAAGAAGGGCGAGTTCGTTCCCGGACTTCAACGCCAGAACTTCCGCGTTTTCGAGGACGGGGTCGAGCAGCAGATTACGTCGTTCGACGCTCCGACGCAGCTTCCCCTCAACATCGCCCTGCTCATCGACACGAGCTCATCGGTCAAGCGCAAGCTGAAATTCGAGAAGGAGGCGGCGGCGGCGTTCGTGATGTCGATTCTCGAGAGATCTGTCGATCGAGCCCTGCTTGCGACGTTCGATTCCGTCGTGACACTGCACGTCGACTTCTCGCGCGACTCGGGCGATCTGACGCGGTCGATCGACACGATCAAGGCAGGCGGCAACACGCGGCTCTACGACGCGATTTATCGCGTCTGCGAAGAGAAGATGGCGCAGCTTCCTCCCGGCACCCGACCCGTGATGCTCGTGATCACGGACGGCGCGGACGTCGGAAGCGACCGATCGCTCGACGAAGCCATTGCGATGGCACAGCGGACGAGCGTCACGATCTTCGGCATCAGCACTCGCAACTACGCGGACATCAATGCCGGGACGACTCGTGGTTCCGTAGACAAGGATCTCGAGAAGCTCTGCGAACAGACGGGTGGGCGAACCTTTCTGCCCTATCAGCGAATCGAACTCGAGCGCGCCTTTGCCGGAGTCAGGACGCTCCTGCGAAACCAGTACGTCATCTATTACGAACCGAAGAACCAGGTGCGTGACGGCAAATACCGGAAGATCGAAGTGAAGACTGAGAACATCGATCGAAAGGCGGACATTCGCGCCAAGGCCGGCTACTTTGCCGTACCGGCAGGCACGGACACCATACCGCGCTAACGGAGGGCCTCGTGGGACGAACTCGAATTGCACTCGTGATGGGTCTCGTGACGTGTCTGCTCGCCACGGCGACCGCAACGCCGGCGCAGGACGGGCCGGTGCGCAATCGACGAACGACGTCTCCGCCCGTGGGATCGGCGCAACAGCCCGGCGCTGCCGATATGCCGTTGGAGAACGATCCGATCCAGCTGTCCACGGACGTAGTCAACGTACTGTTTTCGGTGACGGATCCGCAGAATCGCTTCGTGGGGAACATCGAAGAGCCCGACGTCATCATCTCGGAGGACGGGCGGACGCAGGAGGTGTTCTCGTTCAAGAAGGAAACGAACCTCCCGCTGGTCTGTGCCATTCTCATCGACGTCTCGAGCAGCCAGGAGTTCACCTTTGCCGACGAGAAGCGTGCGGCGCTCGCCTTCCTCCAATCGGTCCTGAAGACGCGAAAGGACACCGCGGCGCTCGTCCGGTTCCGCGAGGACGTCGACTTCGTTCAGGGCCTCACGAATCGGCTGGATCGAGTCAACGAGGCATTCAATAGACTGAACTGGGAATCGAGGATCACCACGGGCAGCCGCCACGGCGCGACGGCAATGTTCGATGCGATCGGGATCACGGCGACGGAGCTCTTTCCGCCGATGTCGGCGCCCGACGCACCCGAAGCCGTGACGCGGCGGGCGATCATCCTGCTGACCGACGGCGACGACAACGCGAGCGACCGGACGCTCCAGGACGCAATCGACGATGCGCACCGCAGCGACGTCATCGTGTATGCGCTCGGGATCGGAGATCGGTACCGGTCGACGGCCGTCAAACGCGACGTACTCGAGACCCTGGCCGCACAAACCGGCGGGCGGGCCTACTTCCCCGAATCGTTCGACGACCTTCGGACTGCGTTCGGCCAGATCAATCTCGAGATGCGGAGCCAGTATCTTGTCGCCTACGAGCCGTCGAATTCCGCGCGCGACGGCGCCTATCGATCGATCGAGATTCAGGTTCCCGGCCGTAAGGACGTGCGTGTCTTCCACAGGAAGGGTTATTACGCGCCCCGCGGCGGGACCGCCGCTCCTGCGAGCGGCTCGTCGTCGGTGCGTCCCTGATGCGCCAGACCCTTCTCGTCCTTGCACTCTCGCTGCTCACTGCAACGAGCGGCGGCTGGCCCGCTGCCGTAGCCGCACAGCAGAGGCAGGCGCCTTCAATCGAGGTTCCGCCACCGCCGCCCCCACCTGAGCCCGATGAGCAGCCTCCGGCGCCCGCGCCCAAGGGACAGGACGACGATACGGTCCAGCTCGGTACCGAGCTCGTCAACGTTCCCTTCAACGTCAACGACAAGAAGAACAAGCACATTACCGACATCCAGAGGGAAGAAGTCGTCGTGCTGGAGGACGGCGTCGCTCAGGAAGTCTTCTCTTTCGAGCGCCAGCTCGACGCCCCGCTCACCATCGCTCTGCTTATCGATACGAGCGGCAGCCAGGAGCTCACGATCGGCGCCGAACGCGAGGCTGCCTACCGCTTTTTCCAGAAAGTGCTCCGTCCGCAGAAAGACGTGGCGTGCGTCATTTCGTTCGCCAAGGAAGTCACGCTCGAGCAGTCCCTGACGTCGAGCCTCGAGTCGCTCACGGCATCGCTCGATCGGGTTCGAGTGTCGCCGTCTTCGGGCTTCGGTCGCGGCGGCACGGCGCCGACCAATCCACAGGCGGGCGGCACGTCGCTCCACGATGCCGTGTTTCTCGCTTCCGACGATGTGCTGCGTCGCGAGGCGGGACGGCGCGTGGTCATTCTCCTGACCGACGGCTTCGACACCACGAGCGCGTACAAGACCGAGGCGGCGATCGAGCGGGCGTGGAGGTCGGAGGTGATCGTCTATTCGATCGGCATCGGCTACGGAGGCGTGGCCGACGGCGTCCTCAACAAATACGCCAAGGAAACCGGCGGGCGCGTCTTCGTGCCAAGGGGGACGGATGATCTCGACCGTGCGTTCGCCGAGATCGAGAACGACCTACGCCAGCAGTACATCGTCAGCTACTCGCCGACGAATGCGAAACGCGACGGTACTTTTCGCAAGATCGAGCTGCGACTGGCGTCGGAGCTGCGCAAGGACCTGCGCCTCCGGCATCGCCGCGGCTACTACGCACCTGTGAAGTAGTTTCGGATCACGACTCGGGCGCCGCTTCTCCAAGTATAGAGACGATCCGGCCGGCGGCGACGCCCTCACGACGATACGAGAACCACCTCTCCGGTTCGCCAAGCGTGCAAGCGTCGCTCACGAAGATCTGCTCTCGATCGAGACCGCACAATTCGAGCTGGATTGCGCACGCCTCCTTCAGGTCGATGTGGCCCTTGTCGTCGTGCACGTTCGAGACGATCCGCGCCGCATAAGGGAACTCGGACTGAAAGCGCTCGAGGACCTCGGCGCCGACTTCGTACGCCGGGGCGCTGATGGCTGGACCTATCGCCGCGATGCAGTCCGCGCGTCGGGCTCCGTGTTTCGCAACCATCGTTGCGAAAGTCCGCTCCACGATGCGCGAGACCGCTCCGCGCCATCCGGCGTGTGCAGCGGCAATCGCCCGCGTCCGTGTATCGGCGATCAGAACGGGCACGCAATCGGCCGTCTTGATGCCGAGCAGCGTTCCGCGTCTCGCCGTCGTCATCGCATCACATTCGGTGCCGGCAATCTCCGATAGATCTCGATCGCTTGCGAGGACCCGCACGACGGCGGAATGCACCTGCTTCGACATGTGGAGACGGGCGTCGCCCAGTCCGAGCGCCGCGACGAGCCGCTCTGCCGTCACGTCCGCAGTCTCGCCGGCCACCGTGCCGACACGCGTGCCAAAGGCCGCAACGAAGCCCTGGTCCTCGAATGGCAGGCAGGTCAGCCAGCTGGTACCATCGCCCTCGCGAAGTTCGAACATCGCTCCCGCATCACCGTTGGTCGTCATCAGATGATCCTCGCAATTGGCATCGACATCGTTGAAGTAGCACGCATCGAGCGCGCGATCGATCGGCTTGGTCAGCGTTTCATCGAACGGATCTTCACGGAAGCGGAAGCGGGCTACTGCGGCAGACGTCCATCGGCCGCAATTCACTTCGCCGGACGTTTTGCCGCAAAAGAGTCGGCCATGAAGGCTCTCGGAACTGGATGGGGAGACGGTGTTTCATGGCGTGACGTCGAGATTCTGCCCGGGGTCGGCCCCCCTCGCCTGGAGTTTCACGGAATCGCTCTGGACCGGTTTCGAGAGCTCGGCGCAGCGCGCGCGTTTGTGTCCATCTCGCATACGGGCGGAATGGCGGTTGCCCAGACGATAATCGAAGGCGACTGACCGAGATCGGACCGCAGGGTACCTCAACGCGCGAACATTCGCCGGACCTTCCGCCGGATCTTGAGAAGTGGGCCGGCGGCCTCCTCGAGGATGGCGCGTTCCTCCGGCTCGATACCGAGTCGTACGAGCAGTGCCACGTATCCTCCGACGACGACCGCTGCGATAACTGCGGTCCGGCCGATCTGCAGGAGGTGGCGGCCATCGTCGGCCGACAGGTCGGGGAGCAGCCTCGACACGAGCAACCCGACCGACAGCGCAATCGCCATGGCGAAAACCGGCTTGATCATCCGCCGCCCGTAGAGCCGGATCTTCAGAGCCCGCTGCACGTAGATCGACATCACCGGCACGAGCAGGAGGACCGTCACCAGACCGCACGTCGCGGCGCCGACCGTGCCGTACTCCGGCACGAAGCGCAGGGCGAGCAGCGTGTAACACGATGCCGCCGCAACCAGACAATAAACCGACTGCCGCGCCCGACCGGACATCACCAGGAGCGCCATCAACGGGCCGGCCGCCTGGCCGATGAGTAACGCAATGCAGAGGATCCGAAGGGTCGGCGCCGCCGGGACGAACTGGGATCCGAGCACCCCGAGCACGTCCGCCGGAAAAGCGATCATCAGCCCGTACGGGATGAGAGCGAACGTCACGATCCAGCGCGTGTAGACACGTGTTTCGGCCGACAGGACATCGTTCTGTCCCTGTGCGAGCAGGGCTGCGATCCGGGGCCGGAATGCGCCCATGAGCGATCCCGAGAAAAAATACGCGACACCGGTCAACTTGAGGGCGACGTTGAAGATGCTCACGTCGACCGTGGTGCGATAGACCGCAAAGACGCCGATGTTGAAAGCGCGGAAAGACTTGGTCGCAAGATCGTTCAGCGTCAGCGGTACGACGAACGCGAGTGTCTCCTTGACGCGCATCACGGCCTTCACGCCGGCGATCATCGGCCAGACGTGCCGGACGAAGACCGCTAGGGCGCACACCGAGCTGGCCACGAGCGCGATGGCATACGCTGCCGGAATCGCGTAGTAGCCCGACACGCCGGCGCCGAAAAGCGCAAGCAGGGCGAGCAGCCTGGTCAACGGCTCGACGACGTTGTTGGCGACGACCATGTCGCGTATCCGGCCCATTCCATAGAGCGCCTGGAGTAGCACGAAGTTGAACGAAAAGATCGGCGTGAGAAACCCGAACACTCGAATCGGCTCGATGATCTTCGTCTGGGTCGGCAGGAACACGGCCACGATCTCGCTGGTTCCGAGGATCAGCCCGGATCCGCACACGAGCGCGAGGGACAGGCTCAGCATGAAGCCGAACTTGATCGCTCCCTTCAGTCTTGCAGCGTCCTCGATGGCGACCGCCGCCGCCGCGTCGCGCACCAGACTGCGGCCGAGCCCGAAGCTCACGATCGCCCGTACGATCTGGAAAACACCGAGCGCGATCAGATAGGCGCCGTAAATCTCGAGGCCGTAAATCTTCGTAGCGACAATGAGGAACAGGAACCCGAGACCTCGGTCGAAGAGGTCCCCGGCCATCAACACGCCGGTATCACGTCCGACACGAACGGCCGACTTTGCCCGGCGGGTGCCCGGAGCTTCCTCGCGCGCGTCCGGTGCGTTGGCTGTTTCGTTCGGCCCGTTCGTCACGCCCGGAGCCTTAAGAACCGAGATCCACGCCGGAGTTCGATGGCGTCACTTGCTCGACTGCGCGACAGCCATCGTATCCGTGAGCATGACTTTCGCGATGTGATTGGGAAGGTGAAGCCTGCGGATGCGCTGGGAATGGTGAAAGAGGCAACGCATCGTGAACCATTCGTTGTCGACGGCCAGCTCGTTGTTGATCGCCTGGAACGACTGGAATAGCGAAAAGAGCATCGGCAGGGTCTCGCGGTGGACCTCCACCAGCTCTTCCATCTTCGCCGGATCGTCACCAACGATGTCCATCAACACCGAGATGTTCAGGGAGATGTGCCGAGCCTCGTCGGCGACGATCTCCTTGAAGACTGCCGAGAGGTCAGGGTCGACGGTGTCGCAATGCGTCAAGAGCGTCGAAAATGCGGCGCCCTCCAGCATGAAGCAGCCCGAGATCACGCCACCGATGATGTCGCGCTTTCGCATCCTATCGATGACGACATCGTTGAACCGGTGCATGGCTTCCACAGGCTCCACCGTCGGCAGTCCTAGACGGACGCGTTCGGCGGCGAACATCTTGTGGTGCCGCTTCTCGTCTTCCAGCTGCTCTTCTATCTGGCGGAGGATGCCTTCGTTGGTGATGAACTCGAGCCCCATCGGTACCGCAGTGAAGGAAATCTCTTCGCCGAGCAGGAACTGGGCAAGCATCGCGGCCAGCGCCTCGCGGTATCCTGGCGAATCGAGCAATTCCGGCTTGAACTCCATCGTCTCTCCAACTTCAGGGTTGTTGACTGGCGCCCGGCACGAATCACGGATGCTACCATCGGCCGGATCGGGTCTGCAAAGTGCCGTTCCGAGTCTTCTCGCGCAAGGAATCCGACCCGCTCGCTACCGCTCGCGGTACTGAACCTGCCGTGACGTGCCTGTGGGCGTGCCGGACTCGTCCGGAGTGGCAGAGATCGATCAGGCAGGATCAGTACCGGGGGCGACCGGGTCTCACTCAAGTCAGATCCTGGGACCGGGTCTTGAACCCGCTACATGTACCCGAGGTCTCTGAGGCTCTGCTCGATCGACTCCCGCTCCACCTCGCCTTTTGACGACGGTGTGAATTTCACGGGGACTTTTTCGATACGCACCGGACGGCCTGCAATGGCACCCTCCACAAACGCATCCGTCAGCACGCGGCCTTTCATCGCGGGCGGCACGGGCAGATTCAGCAGATGCAGGATCGTGGGAGCGATATCGAGGATGCGGGAGCCCTCGATGGTCGCTCCCTTCTGAAGTTCGGGGCCTGCCGCAACGAAAAGCCCCTTCATCACGTGATAACCGTTGAATCGCGCCCCCTGCGAGGGACCAACCACGAAGTTGCGCCGGAGGCCGTATTCCGTGATGTATCCGGCCCGGCACATGACAACGAGGTCCGGGGCATCGGCGGCGGCCGGACCGTCAAACGCCTGATCCTTGGTCAGCACGGCTTCGAAAACCGGGTCACCCGTGTCCGGGTCGATCAGACCGGCAAGCCCCGCGCGGATCTCTTCACGGATGCGAAGATACTCTTTGCCGGGCTCGACTATGCCGAGCGGGTAACGGTCCTTCGTGCAGATCCAGATATAGCCGGGCGGCTCGGCGTGCGCCCTCGTGCTGGACCACCGGATTCCCTGCTCGAGTTTCTCGAGGAGGCGAGCGGCGATCTGCGTCATCTGATCCTCGTCTTCCCTGAACTTCCGCCGCTTGACGAACCGCCGGCGGAACTTCCGCTGGACCTTGAGCATCAGGAGTTCGAGTCCCTGCCGGAACGTCGTCCGGAAATCCATGTAGCCGTTTTCGACGAGCCACTTGTTGAGATAGACGGCACCGTGGACGCCGGTATGTCCGTGATCCGACATCACTATGACGGTCGCGTCGTCTCCGGCCTCCTCGACGATTCGTCCGATTCCGGCGTCAGCCTCGCGGTAGTAGTCCCGGATGTAGTTCCTGCGCGCTTCGACCCCGCTGCGGCCGTCCATGTCCTTCCAGAAGAAGTGCATCAGCGAGTCCCCGGGCTGCCAGACCGTGAAGAGCATGTCCCAAGCCTCGCGGCGCATGAGGAAGAGAGCTTCTTCGACGTGTGTCCGAAGCGTCGCAACCGCGTCTTCGAAGTACGCGTCGCGTTCGCCCTTGAGCTGGCGCGTATTCGGATACAGCTTGTACCCGGGAATGTTCGCGACGAGGTCGTCTTTCAGCGACTTCGGGTACGTGCAATCCGATCGAATGTCGGTGAGGGGGATTCCGGAGATCAAGGCTCCGTCAATCTCGAATGGCGGATGCGCCGCCGGCAGATGCAGCACGAGCGAGCGCTTTCCAGCCGCACCGAGAAAGTCCCAGAGCGCCGGCACGCGCCGATCCAGTGCGTTGAAGAAATCGAGGTTCGACTTTCCGAAACGCGGACGAGCGAAGTTGAGTACGCCGTGATCCGCCGGCGGCACTCCCGTGACCGCGGTGGTCCACGCGGGCGGCGTCAATGGCGGGATTACGCTCTCGAGCCCACCCGAAACGCCCCGCTCCATCAGACGCGCGAGGTTTGGCAGGAGCCCTTCCGAAATCCACGGGTTCAACAACTCGAGCGACGCGCCATCCAGACCGACAATCACGACGCGTGGCGTGGAACGCCCGTCACTACCCATCGCTCCTCCAGGTATCGAAGCTCGTCGCCCGGCCGCACGATATCGCCGCCAGCGGGGTCGCACACTATACCTGACCGTGTCTCGCCCGCCGATGGACGGACCCGTGCGGCAACGGGGTAGTGTGTCAATCTGGCTTCGTCTCGCGTCGACTCGATACTTCACCTTTCAGCTGCTTTTTCGCGTCTTTGCGTCCTCCTTTGCACCTTTGCGAGAACCTCTTCGAGCGTCGAAGAAGTTCTCGCAAAGGCGCGAAGGAAGACGCAAAAGACGCAAGAGAGCAATGAGCCTGCACCAGGCCGCTACCGGCAGCGGGCGTTCCTTGCCGCCCCCCATGCCGCGTGGTAGTATGCCGGCTTTTCACCAGAGGACTGCTTTCGCAGTAACGCACTGACAGGGAGGACTTTGCGGCATGGTTCCTGACAAGACCGAGATTGAGACGACCATTGCGTCCGCGATTCGGAAGGCGTTGAATCGTGAGGTTGGCGAGATTACCCCGGACACCTCCCTCGTGACGGATCTCGCGGTGGATTCGCTCGATCTGGTCGAGATCGTCTACGACGTCGAAGAGGCGTACGACATCCAGCTGGAGCCGGACGAGCTCTTCCCGCAGCGGCTGCTCAGGGACCCGGACAACGTCAACGAAGGCACCATTACGGCCGGTGGCATCGCGAAGCTGCGCGAGCAGTTCACATTCACGAGCCTCGCCGAAATCGCCCCGGGCACTCCCGTTGCCGACGTCGCCGGCAAGCTTCTCACCATGCGCGTGTTCGCCGACTACGTGGCGTACGTCATCGGCAAGAAGTCCGAGTAATATTACGGCCGTGGAGCCGAATGCCATGACTGAGCGCCGTGTGGTCATCACAGGGATCGGCGTGGTTTCGCCTTTCGGAGTCGGATTCGGCGCATATCGGGATGGATTGCTGGCGGGGCGCCACGGCATCCGCCCGATCTCGCTCTTCGACTCCTCGAAGTCGTCAGTTCGTGTGGCCGCCGAAGTGGCGGACTACCACGATGACCTGCTCCCGAGCGACCCTCGACACAACGTGGTCCTGAGTCGGTCGATGCGGCTCGGCCTCGTTGCCGCCGCCGAAGCCGTCTCGTCGGCCGGCCTGGACGAGCATCCCGACATTCGTGGCGGGATGGCCTGTCTCATGGCCGTCGAGCGATACGACATCAACCTCGAGGACTTCGGCGAGTCGTTCGCACGCGCGATCAGTGCCGACGCGGACGCTCCGTCGGGATTTTCGTTCAGTCGGCAGAAGTATCTGTCGCGCAGCCATCGAGCCGCCCATCCGCTTTGGCTGCTCAAGTTCATTCCGAACCTCGCCGTCGCCCACGTGGTCCGGACCTTCGGCATGCAATGCGAGGCGAATGCCTACACTTCCGAGTCGGCCGCGAGTCTTCAGCTCCTCGGCGACGCGGCCGAGTCGATTCGCGAAGGTCTGTTCGATGCGGCGCTGTGTGGCGCCAGCGACAGCCGGATTTCTCCAATCGGAATCGAACGGTATCTGTCACTGAACCTGCTGGCCACGGGTACGCCGGAAGATGTGTCGATCTCTATGCCGTTCGACCGCAAACGGCGTGGTTATGTGCTCGGAGAAGGAGCCGTGTTCCTCGTGGTCGAAGCGCTCGAACACGCCGAGCGCCGTGGTGCGCGCCCGTTGGCCGAGATTGCGGGCTGGGGACAGGCTTCCGATGCATTTCACCCGTACCGCTCGCATCCTGAAGGTCGCGGCCTCAGGCTGGCCATGACTAAGGCGCTCGACAAGGCCGCGGTGGCGCCGGCCGACGTCGACTGCGTCGCAGCCGCTGCCGCTTCGCTGGACGATCTGGATGCTGCAGAGTCGGTCGCCTTGCTTCACACGTTTCCTGCGTCGAACCCATCCGTGACGGCGCCAGCGGGCGCCATCGGCCGCACACACACGGCCGCCGGCGCGTTTGCGGCTGCGGCTGCCCAGGTCGCGATTGCGTCCCAGTCGATTCCGCCGACGGCCAATACGACCGAGCCAGA
>CAZXLQ010000100.1:12234-15827 GCA_964641945.1 uncultured Clostridia bacterium | reverse complement strand
CCACACTGTCAGGAGAAGAGGTGATTCCATGAAGTTCTGTTGCACATCGTTCGGACTCGCAGTAGTCGCGGCCGCCGCGCTTGCTTTCTCGCCGTCGGCGTTCGCGGGTCAGGGCAAGGGCCCGTCGACGCTGAAGCGGACCGTCGTTATCCAGAACGCCGCAACGCTCGGAGGTTCCGTGCTCGCCCAGGGGCAGTACGACGCCGAGATCGAGCTCGCCGAACCGACCGTACTCATCCTCAAGCGCGACAAGAAGGAAGTCGCGCGCGTGCGCGTGATGCGCAAGGACCTTGCATCGGCCTCGAAGTACGATCGCGTAGATGTTCGGACGGCAAACGACGGATCGAAGGAAGTCGTCGCGATCATCTTCAAGGGCGCGATAGAGAGCTTCCTCGTCGCAGACAATGCCGGGGTGGCTCTCGTCGACAAACCGTGATACAGAAATGAATGTCCGTCGACATATCTGGGCCGGCGACACGCCGGCCCTTTCCTTTCTGACCCACGTTCCGGTGCTGAGAATGTCGCTCAAGCGATTCTGTCTGGTCGACCGCATCGCGGCCTTCACCCTTGCCGGTCTCATGCTGGCGCTGCACGTGGATTTTCCCGCGCTCGCAGTTCTGACGGGATTCGTGTCGGCTATCGCCTACTGGGGTGTGGAGACATACGTCTATCCGCGAATCCGCGTGGCGGGACAGTGGCGAATCCCGCTTCGGGCGGCCATCATTTTCCTCACCGGTGAAGCCATCGGCATGGTGACGATCGGCATTCCGCTCGCCATGAGATTCGCCGGACCGATCGACTCGTACGAGGCTTTCCGCGCCACGATCGGCTGGGGCGGAGCGCTGGGCCTCGGAGTTGGTGCCGTAGGTACGATCCTGTCGAGCTTTCAGGTGCTCACGGCGCAGACCGAGGAGCAGCAGGTCGCGCTCGTCGAGTCCCAGCGACAGGCTGCGGAGCTGCGAGAGCTCGCCGCGCGAGCCGAGACGTCGGCTCTCCGCGCGCAGATCAATCCGCACTTCCTGTACAACGCCCTGAACACGCTCGCGTACCTGACCGAGGAGGATCCTACCGCGGCACGCCGTGTTGTCGAGAAGCTCGCGCGGATCTTTCGGCGAACGCTCGAGCGTTCGGCCGATGCCACAACCACGCTAGCCGAAGAGCTCGAGTTCGTCGCCGATTATCTCGCCATCGAGTGCGAGCGCTTCGACGACGTACTTCACGTGAAGAGCTTCATCGAGCCCGAGACGCTGCGGGCCCGTGTTCCAACCATGATGCTGCAGCCGCTCGCCGAGAACGCCGTGAAGCACGGCATCTGTCCCGTGGCCAATGGAGGAACGCTCATCGTGAGGACCTCGCTCGTCCGTAGCTCGAACCGGTTGCGGATCGTGCTCGAGGACGACGGTCGCGGCATGGACGACAGCAGGCTCGCCGAGGTCGCGGGCGGCAATGCAGGCGTCGGTATCGCGAACGTGCGCGATCGCCTGCAATTGCAGTACGGCGACCGGGCGTCGGTGACCGTGCGGAGCGAGCTCGGTAAGGGCACATCGGTTGTCCTCGAGTTCCCCTACGAGCCGGCGGACACGATCGCGGGCGCGCTCTCGCGCGCCTGAAGCGGCCCAACCGATGATTCGCGCCTTGATCGTCGATGACGAACGTCGTGCCCGTGCATACCTCGCCAAGCTCGTCGCGGCGCATTCGGACGTCGAGGTCGTTGGCGAAGCGCGCGATGGGAAGTCGGCGCTCGATGCGATACGGGAGCTGCGGCCCGACGTCGTTTTTCTCGACGTCCAGATGCCCGTGATGAACGGACTCGAGGTCGCGAAGGCGCTACCGGCCGAGGATTCGCCGATCGTAGTTTTCACGACCGCTTACGATCAGTTCGCGCTTGCCGCCTTCGATCTGAGCGCGACGGACTACCTGCTCAAGCCGTACGACGGCGACCGGCTCGCGCGCGCCCTCGACCGTGTTCGCGCCGCACGACGCGGTTCTGCCGAGACGGCTCGTGACGAAACGGCCGAGCGACTGGCGAAACTGCTCGACGCATTGGAGCGCAAGGCAGATGAACCGGCGCCGGCCACCGTGCTCACGCGGCTGCCGGCGCAATCGAAGGGCCGAATCGTGTTGATCGATCTGGACCAGATCTCGCACATCGCGTCCGAAGACCGACTCGTCTTCGCGTACTCACGGGGCGAGAAATTCCTTGTGAACTTTGCCATAAAGGATCTCGAGCACCGGTTGCCGCGAGGCGCGTTCTTCAGGACACACCGCTCGTGCCTGGTGAACCTGCGACACGTTCGCGAAGTCGTCCCGTGGTTTCACGGAAAGCTCATGCTGATGCTCGAAGGCGGAGCGGAGGTCCCGGTGAGTGAAGATCGCGCGCCCGGGCTGCGGGCGGCGATTGGACTTGTGGGGGATGACAGACGGTAGAGCGAGGATCTTCTCTAACCTCTGCGCCTTTGCGTCTTCCCTTTGCGTCTTTGCGGGAAACTGTCGTACGGCCGCGTTTCTCGCAGAGACGCAGAGTGCAGACGCAAAGACGCAGAGGCTCGAGAACCAACCAGTGGGCCTATCAGTTCGTATTCACCGCTCGGCGAGCCACGCATCGATCACCGGATGTACGTCGCGCGGCACAACGTGACCGCAGTCGAACATCCGAAGCTCGACCGACCGCACGAACGGTTCGAGCGCGGCGCAGTTGGTGCGCATACGCTCCGGAGCGTAGAACTCGTCCTGCTCTCCTCCGATCATCAACACGTCGAAATCACCCCTGACATAGTCCTTGTTCGACGCCAGATCGCCTGGCACGCCGCCACAGATGCCGACCATTCCCCGCACTCGGCCGGGGTCCGTCATAGCAACCCGAAAGTTGAAGGCGACCGCCTGCGAGAACGCCACGAAGAACGCGCGATCCGATTCGATCCGCGGGTCCTGCGCCGCGTCGCGGAAGATCATGTTCACTGCGTCGCGGTGCAGCGCGAGTGATTCGTCGAACCGATAGTTCGTCGCCCATCCGAACGCGAACCTGAGCGCTTCGTCGCGTTTCTCGGGATAGACCACGTGTTGATGCGGGGCCTGAAGCGCCGCAATGGCGTAACGGGAATCACTGATCCGTCGCGCCAGTTTCATCATCGACGTCTTGTCGCCACCGTATCCGTGCATCGCCAGCACGAGCGGAAAGGGTCCATCACCCTCCGGCACATGCAGGTCGTAGTATCGCGGAAACTCCTGCGTGAAGCGGCGCTCTACGGAATCGCTCATTCTCGCTCCCCGGAATGGAGGCCGGCAGTGGTCATTCGTCGCAGCGCCACGGCATTCCGACGGAGGAACACATCGATGTTCCCGTCGAGGAAAGCGTCGACGGTCCGACCGGTGACAGCAAGGCCGGATCGCGCGTCTCGCACCTTCCGGCGCCCGGCCAGCACGTATGAGCGGACGGGTTCGACCTGCGCTTCCGCGGCAACCGGCAAGCTCCGGAGCAGCTCTGCGGCGATTTCACGATTCCGGTCGAGACTCAGGCCATTCTGAAGTCGAACCATCACCGGACCTCGCCTCGCCACGACTCGGGCGCGTATCCGTCCCGAACGAACGCCCTG
>CAZXLQ010000100.1:0-12134 GCA_964641945.1 uncultured Clostridia bacterium | reverse complement strand
GTCAGACGGTCGAGCCATTCGAGGTCGTGCGGTCCAGCTCCCTGGACGCGAACGGTCAGAAGTGCCGGACGGTCGTCGCACTCCTCGAACGTTGTCGTCTCGACGTCGAGCCGATCGACGGCGAGCTCGGCGCGAACCAGGGCTCGCGCAAGTTCGTCACGCACCTGGCCTTCCCTTGCGGATATCGCCTTGCCCGCTCGTCGCTCCAGATCGGCGCAACGCGCCGCCAGGTCGTCGAATCGGCCAACTGTCGTTGCGAGCTTGTTGTACTGGTCGAATGCAGCGAGCGCGTCGTCCTGGTCGGTCCAGAACCCGGGTTCGTGCCTCGCGGTCCGCATCACCTCGAGGCGACTGCGCGCGTCGTCGAGCTCGAATGCCTTCGAAAGCAACCGTATTCTCTCCGAGAGCGCCGACGCCCCGGCCTCGACTTCAGCCAGCGTGAGGCGACGTCCGTCGACGACGACTTCCTCGTCGACCTCGCGGGCGCGCCTGCTTTCTTCGGTGTCGACGACGCGGACCGTAACATCGCGCGAGCCCCTCGACTCGAGCCGGACGATCTGTCCGGGCTCGATCGGCTGCTCCATCAGTGCAACTGCCAGCGGGACGACGATCGAGCGCGAGATCTCGCGCTTTAGAGCCCGCGCGCCAAACCTGGGATTGAAGCCCTCGTCCATCACGCGATCGAGTACGCGGTCGTCGACCTCGACCGCGATCTGCCGGTCCGCGATGCCCCGCCGTGCGTACACGCGCGCAAGCTCTCGGAGCGCAATCCGCCGCACGACGTCGCGCGACAGTGAGCGAAACACGACGACGTGCTCGATGCGATTCAGGAATTCAGGTCTGAATGCCTCGTCGAGGGCCTTTCGGACGCGCGTTTCGGCCTCGTCGTCTCCCTCCGTGGCCGAGTCGCCGAAGCCGTGGATCGGCCGACCCTGCATTCGCGGATCGGTCCCGACGTTCGAGGTCAGGACGATGATCGTGTTGCGAAAGTCGACGGTCTGGCCGGCGGCATCCGTGAGCCTTCCGTCGTCGAAGACCTGGAGGAAGAGATCCGCGATATTCGGGTGCGCCTTTTCGAACTCGTCGAGCAGGACCACAGCGAAGCCGTGCTGGCGCATCGCCTCGACGAGCACACCCGAGGCACTCGGCCGCTTCGGATCACCGATCAGCTTCTCGAAACTGTGGTAGTCCTTGTACTCCGACATGTCGAATCGCAACATGCGCGACTCGCTGCCGAACAGAAATTCGGCAAGCGCCTTCGCCAACTCGGTCTTTCCGACACCCGTAGGACCGACGAACAGGAACGTGCCGATCGGTCGGCCGGGATCATTGAGCCCTGCCTTGTAGAGCGCGATGGTCTCGACGATGCGATCGAGCGCGTGCTCCTGGCCAAGGACACGTTCGTTGAAGAACGAACGTATGTCTGCAGTCGTCATCCGCTCGGAATCGGAGAGGATGAACATCGGGAGTCCGGACGCCATCGAGAAGCTCTCGTCGACAACGTGCGGCGTGACGACCGCGGAGCCACCTGCGTCGGACTGCGCCGCGTGATGGACGGCGCGTTCGAAGAGGTCGATCGCCTTCCCGGGCTGGTGACGATACGGGACGAACCTGTCGGTCAGTTCGACTGCCCGGTCCAACGCCGATTCCTCGAATCGAACGTCGCGGCGAGCGGCGAGATTGGCAGCCGCGGTCGACAGGATCGGACGGACGCTGTCGGGAGGGACCGGGTCCACGCGAAGTTGCACGAACACATTGCGGAACGACGGCATCTGGTCGAGGAAGCTCGCGATCTGCGCCTTGGTTGCCTCTCCGATAACCGAGATGCGGTGCGACTCGATGAACTCCTTGAGGAGGTCCGCCATCGTCTCGTGTGTCGACTCGCTCCGCCCAACGGACGTGAGGTTCCAGATGTCGGTCACGTAGAGCGCCGAGCCGTCGATCGATTCCAGCTCGCGAACGAGCGACGTCACCTTTGACTGCCACTCCCCGAGGTATTTCGTCTCGGAGATCATCCGGGACGTCGACGTGCGGAAGATGTGGGGGCCAGTGGATGCGCCGGCAACGGCGCCGGCGTCGCTGTCCGAGACAGTCCGATGAATGACGGAGGTCTTTCCGACTCCGGCCTCTCCGACGAGCAGGACGCTCCGTCGTGCGAGAATCAGGTCTCGCAGTTGCCGGGACTCCGCCTCGCGGCCCACGACGATCGGCGCTTCGCCCTGTGCCGCGAGCAGGCGCAGGTCATCCGAACATTGATCGAGAGCAAGGTCGTAGAGCGCCATGGCGTGCCGGAGGGCGATTATTCGTCAGCAGGACGGCGAACCGCAATGATGGGCGCCACACGACGTGGAACGAGCGCGAGGCTCGCGCGCTCGCTTCCGAACCCCGGGTCGGCAGCCATGTGCTCTCGCAGCGCACCCAGGATCTGCTCGAAGTCGCGCTGCATCTGGTCCATTCTCTCGAGCATGTCGAGGATTATGCCGACGCCGGCGAGGTTAACGCCGAGGTCGCGCGTCAGCGATAGGATCGTCTCGAGACGGACGAGGTCCTCATCGGTGTAGAGCCGCGTGTTTCCCTTGGAACGTGAAGGCTTGAGCAGCCCTTCGCGCTCGTAGAGACGAAGCGTCTGTTGGTGGAGACCGTACGTTTCGGCAACGACGCCGATCGTGTAGGTCATCGACTTCTTGCGCATCGTTTCGCGTCTCCAGGTCGGCGATTCAGGCGGAACCAGTGGGCTCGGATCCGGGCAGACTCGCTCGCGGATTCTCGGGATTGAGCCGTGCGAACTCGGCCAGTACACGCTTGGTTTCTTCGCTGATGACCGGCGGCAGCACGATTCGAACCTCCACGAACTGATCTCCGCGAACGTTGCCGCGCAACGACGGAACTCCACGATCGCGAAGTCGGAACTTCTGCCCCGACTGCGTTCCCGGCGGAATCCGCATCACCGTCGGCCCGTCGACGGTGGGAACCTCGATCTTGGCCCCGAGCGCCGACTCCGGCACGGTTACCGGAATCGAGCAGTACAGATTGTCGCCCTTGCGTGTGAAGAACGGATGCTCGGCGACCTTCGTGATGATGAAGAGATCGCCGGGGGGACCGCCCCGCTTACCGGCGTGGCCCTTTCCGGCGACTCGGACTCTAGAACCGGTGTCTACTCCGGGCGGGACCTTCACGTTGCGAATGACGTCGCGCTTCTCGGCGGTGCCGCGCCCCCGGCACGCGGGACATACCGCGGGAGCGTTCCTTACCTGGCCGGTGCCGCCGCATTCGGGGCAGACCTCCGAGCGGCTGATCGTGATGTTGGTGGTGAGCCCCCGAAGTGCCTCGTCGAAGCTGATGGAAAGCGGATATTCGATGTCCTCGCCGCGCTTCGGCTGGGGCGGTTCGGGGGGCGACACGCGGCCACCTGCAGGCGGGCGAAAGCCCGGACCGGCGCCTCCTCCCCCACTGAAGAGATCCGAAAAAATGTCGCGAAAGCTCGACGCCCCGAAGCCCGAGAAGTCGAACCCGGGACCACCGCCTTCCTGCGCCATCCGCTCAGTGGCCTCGGAGTAAGTGCCGTACCGATCGTAGATCTCGCGTTTCTTCGGGTCCGAAAGAACGTCGAAGGCTTCGGAGATCTTCTTGAACTGGTCTTCCGCATCCTTCTTCCCCGGGTTCACGTCGGGGTGAAACTTGCGGGCCAGTCGGCGGTATGCCTTCTTGATGTCCTCAGGTTTCGCATCGCGCGCAACGCCGAGCACCTTGTAGAAGTCGTCGCGTGCCATCGCTCACCACGGTTGCGGCCGGCGGCCGGGATACAGGGAGACCGTGTTGCCGGGGTGGCCGCCTTCGAGCAACCACCCCGACGATCTCACGATCTGGAAACGCGCCAGGGACTACTTGCGCTCCTCGTCAGCATCGCCGTATTCGGCGTCAATGACGTCGTCGTCGCCCGATGAAGAGCCCGATGCCCCAGCGCCGGAAGCGCCCGCGGCCGCCGCATCGGCGTCCGACTTCCCGGCCTGTGAATACATCGCCTCAGCAAGCTTGTGCGATGCGGTCTGGAGCTTCTCGAACGCATCGTTGAGCTCGGCGGCTTCGGCCGAGTCGTTCTGGAGCTTCAGCTTCGCGTCCTCGAGGGCCCGATCGATTTCGGCGGCGGTCGAGGTGTCGACCCTGTCGCGGAAATCCGCGAGCGACTTCTCGGTCTGATAGATGAAACTGTCGAGCTTGTTTCGCGCGTCGATGCGCTCGCGCATCTTGCGGTCCTCGTCGGCGTGCGACTCGGCCTCGCGCATCATCTTGTCGACATCTTCCTTCGACAGGCCCGAGCTGGATGTGATCGTGATCTTCTGCTCGCGACCCGTTCCCAGGTCCTTGGCGGACACGTTCACGATGCCGTTCGCGTCGATGTCGAACGTCACCTCGACTTGCGGAACGCCTCGCGGAGCGGGCGGAATGCCGACGAGGTGGAACTTGCCAAGAGTGCGGTTGTCGCGCGCCATCGGACGTTCACCCTGCAGCACGTGCACTTCAACCGATGTCTGGCTGTCGGAGGCCGTCGAGAACGTCTCCGACTTTCGCGTCGGGATGGTCGTGTTGCGCTCGATGAGCTTCGTGAACACCCCGCCGAGAGTCTCGATTCCGAGACTGAGCGGCGTGACGTCGAGCAGAAGCAGGTCCTTCACGTCGCCAGCGAGCACGCCTGCCTGCAGGGCTGCGCCCACGGCAACGACTTCGTCCGCATTCACTCCGCGGTGCGGTTCCTTGCCGAAGAACTTCTTGACGAGTTCCTGAACGCGCGGGATGCGGGTCGATCCGCCCACGAGTACGACCTCGTCGATCTGGCTCGCCTGGACGCTGGCGTCCTTCATCGCCTGCTCGCACGGCTTGAGGCAGCGCTGCAGAATGTCCTCTACGAGCTGCTCGAACTTGGCACGCGTGAGCTTCATCACGAGATGCTTCGGACCGGACTGATCGGCCGTAATGAACGGCAGGTTGATTTCGGTCTCTGACGTGGACGACAGTTCGATCTTGGCCTTTTCGGCAGCTTCCTTGAGGCGTTGCAGGGCCATCTTGTCGGACGACAAATCGATTCCCTGGTCTTTCTTGAACTCCTCGATGATCCAGTCGATGATCTTCTGGTCGATGTTGTCGCCGCCAAGGTGGGTGTCGCCGTTCGTCGACTTCACTTCCACGACGCCTTCGCCGACTTCGAGGATCGAGATGTCGAACGTACCGCCGCCGAAGTCGAACACGGCTATGGTCTCGTCCTTTTTCTTGTCGAGGCCGTAGGCGAGCGCCGCGGCAGTCGGCTCGTTGACGATTCGCATGACTTCGAGACCGGCGATCTTGCCAGCATCCTTCGTCGCCTGGCGCTGCGAGTCATTGAAGTAGGCTGGGACCGTGATGACGGCCTTGGTGACCTTCTGTCCGAGGTAGTCCTCGGCAGCAGCCTTCAATTTCTGCAGGATCATCGCCGAGATCTCGGGCGGCGACCACTGTTTGCCGCCGGCGTTGACGCGGACGTCGTTTCCGGCCGGTTCGACCGCATACGGCACCATCTTCATCTCTTCGTTGACTTCGGCGAAGCTGCGGCCGACGAAGCGCTTGATCGAATAGATGGTGTTCTCCGGATTCGTCACCGCCTGGCGTTTCGCAACCTGACCGACCAGCCGGTTTCCGTCCTTTGTGAATGCCACGACCGACGGCGTTGTTCGCGAACCTTCGGAATTGGTGATAACCACCGGCTCGCCGCCTTCCATTACTGCCACGACCGAGTTGGTCGTACCGAGGTCGATTCCTATGATCTTGCTCATCCTGCTCATCCCTCCCGTGCGCTCTCGAGCAATCTACTCACGACCACTCGACGTTTCGTTTCTCACCGGCCGAAATATAAAACTTGAGTGAGTTAGTGTCAAATTCTTTTTCGTTCCAAGGATCAAATAACGCCAGGACGCTGATGGGAAAGGAGTTAATGTCAGCTCGCAGGGTTCGGTTGGTGGAACGTCTAGTTCCGTCGCGGATGACTGGTTTCGGGCTGGCGGCTCCGCACTTCTATTGCCCTGTTGAGTCCCGCGGCTCGACCTTCGCGGTCTGTATGAGCCATTCGGCAATCTGGGTGCGGGCATGCACGATGTAATGAAGTCCGGAGACGACGATGCTGGCGGCCGTTACGTAGACCGAGATCGTCAGCAGCAGTTCGGGCAGGCTGAAGGCCCGTGTGAGGAGGAACAGGAAAAGCACCCACAACTCGATGTTCGTGTTGAGTTTGCCGAGAAACGTCGGCGTAAATCCCGAGAATCCGGTGACACGGTAGATCACCAGAGCGGCACCGAGAATGCCGACGTCGCGGCCAACTGCGAGTGCTGCGAGCCACCAGGGAAGCGGCTCGAATCCGAACCCCGGCACCGACACTGCCACGAACGTCGTGACTAGAAGAAGTTTGTCGGCTATCGGGTCGAGAAGACGCCCGAAGTCACTCGACTGGTCGAGCTTTCGCGCAATGATTCCGTCGAGGAGGTCCGTCAGTCCGGCCAGAAACACGATAACGAGGGCAAGTCCGAATCGGGCGGAGAGGATCGACCACACGAGAGGAATCGCCGCGAAGCCTCGCGCGATCGTGAGAAGGTTCG
This sequence comes from uncultured Clostridia bacterium, assembly GCA_964641945.1. Classification (GTDB taxonomy): domain Bacteria; phylum Acidobacteriota; class Blastocatellia; order UBA7656; family JADIYM01; genus JADIYM01. The sequence continues at coordinate 5,514 of CAZXLQ010000100.1, read as the reverse complement.
GGACGTTAATGGCTTCTCTCTTCACGTACGCTCAGAACAGGACCCCGATGGACCGCCGGCGCGCGCCTTCATTCGGCTTCAAACTCTTCGTCGGTCTGACGCTTGCGATGAAAGACCCAGGCAATCCCCACGCTGATCGTGTAGAGCGCGATCATCGGCGCAGCGAAGACAAGCAGGTTCGGGATATCGGCTGTCGGCGACACGACGGCTGCAACGAGAAAAATCCCGATCAGGGCATACCGCCAGAACCTGATTAGCGTCCCCGCCGTCAGCAGGCCCAGTCGCGCAAGAAAGTAGGTAACCGTCGGAATCTGGAAGACCAGCCCGAGCCCCAGCATGATGAAGAGTATGAGGTCGAAGTACTCGTCGGCATTGATGAGAGGCTGGAAGTTCCCCGCGCCGAGCTCGATCAGGTATTTGCAGGCCGCGGGAAACGCAATCGTGTATGCAAAGAAAACGCCCAGTCCGAAACAGATCGATCCGAGTCCGACGAACGGAATGACGTACGACCTCTCGTGCTCGTACAGGCCGGGCGAAATGAACCCCCAGAGCTGCAGGAGGAGGAACGGCATCGCGAAAACGATCGCCGTGTAGAACGCGACCTTCACGTAGAGGTTGAATGTGCCCTGGACGGTTTCGATAACGAGTCGATCGCCGGGCTGAGCGTACGTAGCCTTCGCTACGAGATCCGCGGGAAGCGGCGATTCTGCGGGGAACAGCCGCTGGCCTACTCCCCACGGCCTCGTGGGCACGATAGTCCGTTTGCCGTCCTCCGCATCTTCTATTCGCGCCGAGATCGTGGTTCCCGCGGGGATTTCGATACCATCGAGCTGGACGGGAGCCCGGAACGTGTACTGAATCTCGGTGCCTGCAGCGATGGCGAGCAGATCGGTCGCACCGGACGACGTCACCGCCAGCTGCTGCGCCGCTTTCGCCTCGGCGAGCGCCGCCGTGACCGGCACGGACAGGAAGTTGAAGATCCGGTCCGCAAAGAACCACCCGACGACGAACATGACGGCGATTGCGATCGCCGATCGCACCAGACGCGAGCGTAGTTCGTCGAGATGTTCGAGAAACGACATCTCGTGACCGGGCGCGGACGGCGTGGTGGACATGACTGGTTACGCCACCGGGGGGGCCGCGCGTTCATCGGTCGGCGGTTCGACCTCTTCCACCGAGGGCATCGAAGCGTGCGACAGTCGATCCGCGGCCGAGCGCGTCGATGACGGGTCTGCGTCGAAGATATCGGGCTCGGACTTCCGGGGCATGGAGTTGACGGCCGGCCGCGGCTCGACGGGTCTCCGCTTCTCGAGGTCCACTTCTTCTTCCCACGTCCGTTTGAAGTCTTCCGACGCGCGCTTGAACTGCCCGAGCGCGCTGCCGATCGTCTTGCCGAGTTCCGGGAGCTTTCTGGGCCCGAAAATCAGCAAGGCGATTACGAAAATGAAGAAGAGTTCCGTGAAACCGAGGCTTCCGAACATCCGGTGAATTGCTCCCTGATCGGCACCATGCCGTCATCCTGCCCGCTTGTTCAAACCGCCAGAAGTCTAGGCTCCACCCCTGAGCCTGTCAACGCAGCCACTTTGCATACGAGTCCGCCAAGTCCGAACCGGACGGGAAAAGACGCAAGCCTCACATACGCGGCGATTGGCGCAATTGGATGCGAAGACTTCATACCTGCTGGTCATCCGTCCGCTGCAGTCGAGGTTCCGGTAGCGAGCCGCGGCGGCGACGTTGGATCGGCGATCCAAATCGCGGCGCGAACCGTTCGGCGTGAAAGGGGCGCAACCTGCGGGCGGCTCAACTCGATTATGGGGCGGAGGTTTCGGCCAGTGCCCAGGGTTCCCCGCCACCAGTCCGCGCCGGGCGTCATGTGTCCGGGCACGCTCTACCACGTGACGTCGCACGCGGTCGCCGGGACCTGGTTGTTCGAGACTGCGAGGGATCGTGTGGTGTTCCTTTCGCTTCTCGCCTGGCAGTGCCGCGATCGCGGGCTTGCCGTGCATGCGTTCTGTTTGATGGGAAACCACATCCACCTGGTCCTCGAGGATCGGCGTGGGCAGATTTCGCACGCGATGTCACTCGTCAAGAGCCTGTATGCGAGGTACTACAACGCGACGCGGCCGGGCTGGCGAAGGAATGGCGCGCTGTGGGCCGAGCGGTTCTCGGCCGAAGTGATCGATTCGCGGAGGTACTACGACGCGGCGGTTGCGTACGTGCTGCTCAATCCTATGCGGGTGAAGGAGGCGATGGTCGGATCACCCGAGATCTATCCGTGGTCGAGTTGCGCGATGACGGTTGGCGAGGGCGTGACGCCTGCGGCGTATTTTGCTCGGATGATTGAGAAGGAGGGCGGGATCGATGCGATCCTCGACTCGATGCCGAGGGCGCGAAATCCGACGAGTGAGACGAATCGACGAAGAAGGCTCGAGATCCTCGTCGAGGGGCGGGAGTTCGTTGTGGACGGGGCGCTCGGCGACCGTTCGAGGGAGGAGTACCTCGAGTTCCTGAGGGCGAAGGTGAATGTAGCTGCAATCGACTTCCACGAGGAGGCGGCGGAGGCGCGCGAAAGGCAGGAAGCAGGCAACGCCGGTTTGTCGGATGTCATTGAGCCGTCGGATGGCGTCGAGGTCGTACCTGTCGACGAACATTTCAAGTTGACCCACGATCGTTCACCGAGAATTGACCCACCCTCTTCTCTCTCGCCCGACATCCCGCGAGCGCTACCGACGTTCACCGGCCTGTCCAAGTCAGCTGTCGTCGACACGATCCTCGGCTCACTGGGCCAGTGGCTTCCGGTTTCGAGCAAAGGAAGTCGGGAATTGAAGCGGGTCGAGGCGTGGGCGCTCTTCCGGTTCACGAGATTCGGCACGCGAAAGATCGCGCGGTTGCTCATGACGACGGTCGTCGAGGTGGAAGAAGCGATCCGCTCCGTTCGTTCACTTCGAGAGAAGGAGCGCGCCTGGTGGCGCGTGATCTGGAACGCCGAATGGTCGCTTCGCTGGAGCCTCTGCGCCGCGCCCTGGCGCGAATGAGGCTCGCGAACCCGCTCCCGCAATCTGCCGAACATCCTCCGGCCAGAGTTCCTTCGAGGATCCCGCCGACGCCAGGAGCCCCGAGTTCTCAATCGCCGCAGCGTTCCGCTTCCGACGCCTTCGAACCGCAAAACCCGCCCGCTCTATCGATTCGCCATCGACAAGAGCCTGCTTCGCCTCGACTGGCCGACCTTTACACGGAGTCTGTCCCCTTCTACCCTTCTACTCCGAAGTCTCTGCAAACGCAACGGTTACACCGAAGCAGGGCTGTCCCCGTTACTTTACACTTCGTCTGTCACCGTCGACTCCTGGGATCACGATCTCGTTCAGGCGTGTTGACATCAACGACAATTGCTGTCCCCGTTTACTCGCAGATCGAGGACTTGCTTACCTCGCACGTGCGAACCAGTAAAGTGTTCAAGTCAACGCATACGCTGATCACCGGGGGATCAAGGTTGTCCAAGCGAAATGGTATTGCCAGAAAGCATAACACCGATTCCTCGATCCTTGGGAATCGCATTTCGGGGACAATGCGCTGAACTCGAGGCATCTCCAGCCAAAGCGGATTACTATGAACCACACGACCGGTGTCCAGCAGTCTTGCGACCAGATCAGCCCACTCGTCTTCGTATCCCGCCGCTTCGTCAACAATGCTCAGCTTGTGCTCCCGCGCGATACGTCCGATGTCCTTGAGGGTGCCAACTGATATCTCGCGCTTCCCTTCAACGTATTGCACGACAATAGACTTCGCTTGGGATTCAGCCGCACGGTGTGCACCTTGTCGCGTCACACGATGCTTTACGACCAGCCGCCCTGGGCCGAACGCAACGGACGTTGACACTTCCCATCGGATGCTCATCGGAATCCTCCCGCTAAGAGGATTTGTCGGAGCTGTTGATCCGACAAGGAACTGAGTTCATAGCTCGGAGTCTCAACGATGCTCACTAGCAAATCACTTGTGTGGAGGCTTGAATGCCGGAAGGCCTGAGCGCGCGTGAGATTGTTCGCGCGCGCAAAGTCTGCAGCCGCCAGGTGCCCTCGGAGTTCGGCAAAAGCTCTCTCATACGTAGTCGCATTGTTAGGATGGGGGACGATGCCGGCAGCTGCGTCAAGTTCGTGACGACCTTCGTGTACGAGCGTCGACAGAATGTCATCCATATTCATAGTTCGATTGACTTCGATGACACCCGTTCCCCTTGAAATGCCGCCCCTGGATAGAGTCTTGCTGAACCTAACCTCCATAGCACCTTCCTCGATTGCATTAATCACCGCCTTCGACGTTTCTGTATGCTTTGCAGCGCGAAAGGCCTCGAGAATCTCTGCCCGTCCGTGCATTTCACCCGTCGAGTAGAGCTTGCTCGCATCGTATGTAGCACTTGCTCCCTTGGGCCAAGGGGGAAACCCGACGCGATCCCGTCGTAAACCGGGCTCGAAGTCCGATGCGGTGTTTGACTTAGCTCGGATCGGGGCCGACGCGAGATCGCCGCTCGCGGCCGAAACGCCATGACGCGAGTTTTCGCTTAACGGAGCTCGATCGCCCGAGGCGAGTGCCGGCGTTACGAGTCCAGACGCGAGCAGCAGGATGGCCAGGAGCCGTGCGATCGACAGCCTCGCGATCGGCCTCTGTCGCTGCTCCTCTTTAGCTGCCCGCGCTTTCACGGCGCCGACTTTAGCAGCTTGGATCGGAGCGGCTAAGGAAAGAAGCAGCTCTTCTGAATTCATGAAGGGATTGAGTTCGAAGACAGGGAGGCGAGCCGTGCGAGCCTCCTGGAAGCTCTCCAGCCGCAGCGAGGGCGGCAGTCAGGGACGCGACCGGCAGGGAGCGCCGCGAGACGCAGTCGAGCGGTCGCAGCGGAGCGCAGCAGCGCGAAGCGATGCGAAGCGAAGCGAAGATCCTTGACGGCCGCGCGAGCGGAGGCTATCCGGGGTTCTCTTCGGATCGCGCGCCGCAGGCGCGCCACCGCTCTCTTTCGGCGCGAGCCCCCTTCGGAGGGGGCGTCGGCGTGACAGGCGCGGGCGCCGTCCGTTACGCGCACCGTCCGACTGTGTCGCCCGCGCCTGGCGCGACGCGCGCACGGGGGTGGACCGGGGAAGCCGGGCGTACGATAACCGCCGTTATGACGAGGGCGCGCTCTCCGTTGCCCGAGCCGTCAGGTGGAGCAAGCGCCCTGTCATAACTCGCGGTTATCGCTGACGCCCCTCCTTTTCCCTCTCCGTCCCCGTTCCCTCTTCCCGACTTCGCCTTCGAGGACGACCGTCACCGCGGCAAGCGCTCCGCTGCATCGCAGATCAGCGGGCGCGCCCGGCTCCCGCGCTCCGGTGCATCGCGCAGCGATCACCGGGCGCAATGCTCACACTTCGCCGTCGCCGGCCTTCTTCAGCCGCGCGATCTTCGCTCCCGGGTGCGTCAGCTCGTGGATCGCCTTCAGCTGCCGGATCGACACCCGAGTGTAGATCTCCGTCGTCTCGAGCTTCGCGT
>CAZXLQ010000099.1:0-15926 GCA_964641945.1 uncultured Clostridia bacterium | reverse complement strand
CATGGTCGAGTACGCACCCAGGCGCACGAGTGCGGCGTGAAGCGCCGCTTTGGATCGTCGTTCGGTAGCGCCAATCGCCGGGGAATCCAAAGCGGCGCTGCGCGCCGCACTCCAAAGCGCTTCGCGCAATGCACTGAGGACGCCCGCTACGTCCGCTACGACCGCTGCGTCCGCTACGACCGCTACGACCGGCGCCGGCCCGTCGGGAACGGCTCCGCCGTCAGGTTCGTGTAGTACTCCTCGAGCATCACGATGCGCTGCTCGAAGACCGCACGCTGCAGCCGCTCGATCTCGTCTAGCTGCCCCCGAAGGCACAGCAGCGCGAACAACCCCCACAACGCCCGCTGCCGGTCGGCGTAGAGCTTCTCCTTCCGCTCCTTCGTCACGTTGCCTTCCACCGCCAGCCGCTGCACCTCGCCCTGGATCTCCTTCACCACGTTCAGACAGATCGCGAAATACGCGCGGAACTTCGCCTCCGCCGACGGCTCCTTCGGACGGAAGTACATCTCCTCGTACTGAAACACCTTCATGAAGATCTTGTCGGCGAGCGTGCGAGAGATCGACGACGACCGCGCGAGATCGTCCGGCGCCGTCTCGGCAATGTCGCCGATCGTCGCAAATCCCGCGAGCAACACCTTGTTGACGACGCGGTCGTCCACCTCGGGCACCTGCCGCAGCACGAACTTCACGATCAACGCTTCGCGCTTCGCCGCAACGTGGTCCGCATCCGGCTCGAGCGAAAACGCCGCCGGCAACTCCGCCGCGAGCTTCGCATATTCGCCGAGCACGAACCCGCAGAACGCCGGCGTCAGCACGTCGCTCCCCGTCTGCTGCTGCCGCTCGAACGCCTGCTCGAGCCGCGACGCGATGCCGGCAAGCTCTGCCTCGCCCGATCTTGCCGATGCCTCGCGGAAAAGCGCCACCGGCGTCGAAACCACCTTCAACCACGCCGATGAGGTCTCGCGATCGGTCGCATTGTTGCGCTCGATCTCGCGAACGAAATCCTTGATCGGCTTCACGAACTCACCCGCCGAGTCCGACAACAACTCGCGCGGCAGTCGGATGTCGATCGACGCGAGGTCGCCGCCAAGCTGTCCGTCGAGCGCATCCTCCAGCGTCTCGGTCACCACGTCGGCGCTCGGCACGCCACCGACTCCCGACATCACGTCATACGGATCGATCAATCCATCGATGTTCTCGATCTGCTCGAGAATCGACTGGATGAAACGGTCCTCGTCCTGCGCCGGCTGCGGCCATCGATCTTCTTCCGGAAGATAGATGTCGAGGTAGTCGAGCAGCTCGCGCCGGTCGATGTCGGCGCCCGATCGCAGGTACGCCGCCATGAGCGCGACGACGCGCGTGAGGAACTCGACGTTCTGGTCCGTGAAGACCCGTCTGAGGTTGAACCCGTTCAGAATGAACGTGTGCAGCGCGAGCGTCGACGTCCGGATCGAGTCGTCCTTCGCCTCGCTCGACAGGTACGCGCAGATCTCGGCCGCGGACTGGTAGCTCTGGAAATACGTCGGATGCTCCTGGATGCGGCGGACGAAGAGCTCGAGCGCCGTGACCGCATCGTCGAGCGTCGCGAGCTGCGGGTCGACCGTGCCCGTCTCGACGATCAGCAGGTTCTGCCGAAGCAGGTCGAACAGCACGCGGTAGATCTCGTGATCGCTCAGTCCGGTCGCGCCCGCGATCGTCTTCAGGTCGACGAAATGCGTGAGGCAGACCCAGACGGCGCGATACGGGCCAAGCTGTCCCGTCGTCTGAATGCCGTCGCCAGGAAACTCGGCCTGCGACCGGCGGAACCGGGACTCGGGCGACAGGATTCCCCCGATGATCTGCTGGACGTGCTTCGCACGGAACAGACCCTCGCGGATCAGGTCCGGCGTCGGCTGGTCGAGCGTACGGGCGTCCGTCGCAGCGCGCGCCGGGTCGAAGCTCCACGTCGAGATCGACGAACGCTCGAGGGCGAAAATCCAGAAGAAGGCGTCGCCGTCCTTCGAGAATAGCGCCGGTACGCTGGCGTGCCAGACCTCGCCCTTGCGCAGGTTCACCTCGCCGGCGATTCCGGCGCGCGTCGAAACCTCGAGCCTCCCGCTCGTGCCAGCTTCGAACGCGAGGCTGAGAGCCTCCGGCAGGTTCCGATCCTCGAGGAGTGCGTGCAGCGCCCGGTCGTACGAAAGCGCCGGTGGCGGCGCTGGCGCCTCGCGCAGGCGCGCGATCGCCATGCCGAGGTCGTGCGTCGGCGGAAATGCCGCCGCTACCTCGTCGCACAACGCGCCGACGTCGGGAATGGCCGCGCTCCCGAGCGCCAGCAGCTTCGAGCGGGTCGCCTGCGTGTTGCCGAGCAGCGAGAAGCTCATCTTGAGCTTCTTCACCTCCTTCCGCACGTCGCTTTCAATTGCCGTGCGAACGCCCTCCGGCAACATCGTGCGAGTGAACGACTCGCGATAGGCGTCGAGCAGGTTGTGCGCGAAGCAGAAGTCGACCGCGGCGCGTGCCGACGCCTCGGACTGGATCTCGAGCAGCGCGTTCACGATGCGATTGCACGCGTCGGTTGCGTCGGGCGCCTTGCCGAACTCAGGCTCGAACTGCCCAAGTTTGGAGGTGAGCACCGAAACCGCCTCGTCCGACCGGAGCTTGGCAAGGGCCGCGATGATCTCGGCGTTGAGCTGCTGCGGGCTGTCGCGCCGCAGGTGCTGCGCCAGAACCCTGGCCGCGCGCACCTTCATCGGCGTGGCGTCGGTCGCGATGTGTCCCAGCATCCAGACGAGACCGCTGCGGTAGGCCCAGGGACTCGTCGCGTCGGCGCGCTCCAGCGACTCTACGACGAGGGAGTAGACGTCCTTTCCGTACGCCGCAAAGACCGTCAGCGCGATCTCGCGCTCGTGGCGGTCCGTCTCGTGCATCAGCCGGTCGAGCAGTGCCTCGGCTCTCCACTGCGGGAACATCGGCAGCATGCTGCGCAGGAGAATGGGACCGGTGCGGCGGCTGCCGTATTCGGCAAGCCGCTCGCGACTGAGCAGGTCGCTCTTCGACTGGAACCGGTCGATTCGCGTGACGTCGAGGTTGCTTGCGTCGGCGAGGGTCCGGATGATCCCGAAGATCTGGACCGAGTGCTCGAGGAAGTCGTCGTTGAAGAGCGCGATCGCGAGATCGGCGAGCTGGCCGAGGTAGCCCTCGATCTGGAACTGCTGCTGGTGCTGGTAGACGATGTCCTTGTCGGCGACGTTCGCGAGCATGATCTCGCGGCGCAGGAGCGCGTCCTTGATGAGGCTGACGAAGTCGTCGAAGACCTCGTTGACCTGCGCCTGGTACTGGACGACGTTCTCGCGGACCGCATCGTCGGTGAACCGGAACCGCTTGTCGGCTGACAGGATCTGATGGGTCGCGCTTCTGTAGAGGTCTTCGTTGAACTGGTCGGGCGTCACGCCGGCCTGCGGTCGCACCTCGAGGGCGAACTCCTGAGGATCGCGCATCTCGCCGATTGGCCGGATCTCCTGCCACGGGTAGCGCCGGAAGAGCTCGGTGACGGCCGGCCGGTCGCCGACGGGCGCGGCCTCGATGAAGGCCTTCTCGAACCGCGGGAAAAAATCGTAGACCCGGCGGAAACGAACGATCCGGTAGAAGAAGATGTCGTAGACCTTCGCGCGCAGGACGAGGATTGCCTTGGCCCGCTCCGGCGGCGGTGCCGTGTACGCTTTCTGCATCACGGTCTCGGCAATCGCACGGATGTCGTAGCGCACGACGGTCGCAAGGGCGTGGCCGACGAGCGCGGGAGCGCTCTGCCCCATTAGGAATCGCTCGAAGTCGGCGAATGCCTGCGCGGTCGTGTTGTCCATGCGGATGCGGGGGCTCCGTGGCCTGGAAGATCAGCGGTTCACAATACCGACATGCGCGTGCCGGATCAACGCGGGCCGATTCATCCACCGCGCCGCCGTACACCATCGGATTGCACAGCAGGCGCCGCCATCGCTATAGTTCCAGGTTTCGAATGACCTGCAGGAGCCGACCGTAAACGACATGAGCACCAGTACCATGACCCAGACCCCCCTTCTCGAACAGCTGACTGCCTCCGACGATGCCACATGGGCGGAAGTGCGCAGCGCGCTGCGCCCCTCCATTCACGAAGTCGACCGGAACGCGACCGACATATGGTTCGCGTTTTTCCCGTTCGTGCTGGCCCGCGCGCTCGACCGTGCTGCAGATCCGGCAAAGCTGATTCGGCAACTCGCCCTGTCGGGCCGTTACCGACTCGCGGACCAGATCGACTCGTCCCACACGTTCCTCTACGGCCATCGCTACTGGCCGCAGGCCAGGGCGGCCGTGCGCGAGCTCGCGTTGGCTGACCGGGCCACGGACGGATCGATGGCTGACGTCGTTCGGTCGGTCGCCCAGTCGGTCGCGGCCACGGCGAAGGTGGCTCCGGATCTCGTCACCGGCATCTCGGCCGTGGCGCTCGCAACCCTTGCCCAGGTGGGGCTCGAGGCGTTCTCCGCCACGCCGGGAAGCGTGTCGCTCGACGCGGCAACGGCAAGGCGGAGCCCCGCGGAAGTGCTGAAGCGGCGCGCACGCGAACAGAAGCCGGGCCTGCTCGGATTGCTGCGTTCGATCGACCATCGGTACACGGTGACCTTCGACGAGAACCGCGAGGAATGCACGTTTCCGGCGGTCAACGGCCAGGACCTGACGATGGCCGGTGCGAATGACAAGCGCGATTACGCGTCGGCGGATCCCCGTTGCGTCGAGGGCCCGATCCCGATCGAGTGCCGGACGGCCGCGTGTGGCACTTGCTGGATCGGAGTGCTCGGCGGCGAAACCCGGCTGAGCGAGGTCGAGGATCGCGAGTGGAGGAAGATGAAGGAGTTCGGCTATCTCGACAGCGATGATCCGCAGCCGGTTGTCCGGCTCGCGTGCCGGTCGAAGGTCTCGGGCTCCGTGTCGATCGTGATCCCGCCGTGGAATGGGGTTTTCGGGAAGCTCATCGAGGGCAAGATAGACGTGGAGGGGAGCGGCGATTCGGAGTAGAGCGTCCTGTTCACTCTATCCCTCTGTGGCTTCGTGACTCCGTGTCTCTGTGTGCGCAGCTCTCCTTGGCGCGAGGACGCTTTGCACACAGAGACACGGAGTCACCGAGACACGGAGCCGCTGAAATGAAGGTGCTTCTACTCCAGGCATTGCCCCCGCTCCGGCCCTGCCTTTATAACGACACCACGACGTAACTGCCTTCGAGGACCCTGCCCATGTCATCGACGCCAGGCCCGGCCGCAGCCGCGCCATCACAGCAGATCTCTTGCCGGAATTGCGGCGCGACGACCGATTTCGAGGTCACCGCCAACGTCCTCAAATGCGCCTTCTGCGGTTCCGAACAGGTCGTGGCTCAACCGTCGGACCCGAATCGGCCGACGCCCGAGTCAATCCTCAGCTTCGTCGTCGAGGAAGAGCAGGCCCGGGCCGCATATCGCGAATGGCTCGGCAACGGGTTCTTCCGTCCCGGCGACCTCTCGAAAAGCGCCTCGCTGCGCGAGATTCGGGCAGTGTTCCTGCCGTTCTGGGCATTCGACGCACGTGCAAACACGCAGTGGACGGCGATGTCCGGACGCCACCGGACCAGCGTTCGCCAGGTCCAGACCGTGGTGAACGGCCAGACCGTGCTTCGCGACCAGCAGGTGCAGGAGACCGACTGGTTTCCGGCCAGCGGCGACCACGTCGGACAATACACCTGGGAGCTCGTCTCGGCGTCGAAGGGGCTCGAACAGGCCTGGGTCGACGCCATCGAACCGTTCAACTTCGGCGAGTTGCGCGAGTACGACGGGAAGTACCTGCTCGGCCGTGGCGCCGAAGAGGCCGCGCTCGACCGCGCGCAGGCCGAGGACGTCGCGCGAAAGCTCATCGAAGCGAAAGAACAGTCGGAGTGCGCGCGTCTCGTGCCCGGCGACACCCATCGCGACCTGCGCGTCTCGACGGCGCTCGAGGACGTTGCGGCGCGGATGATCTTTCTGCCGGTATGGCTCGCTGCCTTCGCCTACAAGCAGAAGGTGTACCGGTTCGTCGTCAACGGTCAGACGGGAAAGGTCACCGGCGAGGCGCCGCTGAGCTACTTCAAGGTCGCACTCGTCGTTGGCGCGGTGGCACTAGTCGTCCTGCTGATCATCGCCATCGTAGCTATGGCGAAGTAGCGGCGCGTCGACCGCGCAGCTTGCGCAGGATCTTCGGAGCAAGCCAGAGGACGGCCGCAACGGCGACCACGACGAGGCCGAGCATCAGGATCGGCAGGAACGCGGCGAGCAGGGTACCGGCGACCGCGACGACGTCCTCGACGAGGCTCAATGCGATGTTCGAGGCCGGCTCAGGGCTCATGTTGGCGGCAACACGCGTCGCTGCCTTCGCGCCGTGTGAAGTCAGAGCGACGCCGCCACCGAGCAGGAACGCGACCACCTGGACCCACGGGCTGAAGTCGCCGAGCGCCGCGGCGGCGACGACCGCGCCGGCGGGGACTCGGACGAACGTGTGGACGACATCCCAGACCGAGTCGACGATCGGCACCTTGTCGGCGACGAACTCGATGACGTAGAGCGTCGCGGCGATGCCGATGACCCACCAGTCCGTCACGACGCCGAGGTCGCCGGGCAATTCGAGGCCCGCGAATCGGCCGAGCAGGCCGAGCGTCGCGACCATCGCGTAGAGGTTGATGCCGCTCGCCCACGAGGAACCGAGCGCCAGCCCGAGCGTCCCGAGCACTCCGATCACCGATGTCGAATCCATGGCCCGTGGCCTCCGGTCGCCGAGTATAACAGCGTGATGGATGCGCTTCGGGAGGCGATGTTTGTCTGCATTGCCCGCGACGCGCAAGCACTGCGTGTAGCGCATAGGAGTGCGGAGTGGAAGGCGTGGCCGTACAGAGAGCACAGAGTCACGAAGATCACAGAGTCTGGGCTCCTGTCCGACTGTGAACTCTGTGACTCTGTGCTCTCTGTACGGCCACGCCTTCAATCGCCGACCCCTCGAAAATTGACCCTTCTCCGCACCGTGTGGTTTGATACGGCGGATTTCGATGTATCGCTCCTGCTCCGCACATCGCGCGATTGCCGTGGTCCTGCTCGTGCTTGTCACCCTGGGCGGGGTTTCGTGTGCGCGATCGGCCCGCAAGCCCAACCTCGCGCGGATCTTCGAGCCCGCGCGCCGGTCTTCGGGAAAGATGCCGATCATCGTCATCCCCGGTGCGCTCGGATCACAGCTCGTCGACCCGCGCACGGGGCGGATCGTCTGGCCTTCAGCCGACAGGTACAAAGACGACGAGCTGGATCTTCCGATCTCGACCGACCTCGCCTCAAACCGGGACGGACTCATCGCCGCGCGGATAGTCGACACGACGAAGCTCTCCATCCTGCTGCCCGAGATCCGTGTGTATCGCGACCTGTTGCGGGCGCTCGAGGACGTCGCCGGATACCGTCCCGGTTCGATGGATCTGCCACCGGCAGACGGGGCGACCGACACCTACTACATCTTTTCGTACGACTGGAGGCAGGACAACGTCGAGAACGCCCGACTGCTCGCGCGAAAGATCGACGGCCTCAAGTCCGAGCTCGGCCGGCCGGATCTCCGCTTCAACGTTCTGGCGCACAGCATGGGCGGACTCATCGCCCGCTATTACGCGATGTACGGTGACCGCGATCTCGACGCGCTTCCGGTCGACGGTCCGGACTGGCGCGGCGGCGGGAGCATCCACCGACTGCTGCTAGTCGGAACGCCGAACCGGGGCGTGATGGACGCGTTGAGGTCGCTCGTCGAGGGCTACAACTACTACGGCGGCAACGTGAAGCGGAGCAAGCTGTTCAACAAGCTCGACGCCGACCTGGTCTTCAGCATGCCGTCCGTCTATCAACTGCTGCCGTTTCCGGGGAGCGGCGCAATCATCAACGAACGTCTCGAGCGTCGTCCCGTGAACCTGCTCGACCTCAGCGTGTGGCGCGAAAACGCCTGGTCGATCTTTGCAGAGCAACACCGCAAGCGCACGCTCAAGAAGCTGGGTACGACCGCGAGCACCGCGCGCCTGGCCGAGGAGGAGGCCTTTCTCGCGGCTGTCCTCCAACGCGCGCGGATGTTCCAGGAGAGCCTCGAACGCAAGCCGGCGAGCCCGCGCCCGTTTGCCCTCTACGTTTTCGGGGGCGACTGCGAGCCGACGCTCCAGGCGCCGCTAGTCGTCCCGGGCGACAGGGCGCCGCGTACGGCGTTTCTCGCTCGAAACGTGCGCGTCGGCCGCGCCGTTCTCAACAAGCGGCGACTGCTCGACCTCATGTTCGCTCCCGGCGACGGTCGCGTGACGAGAGGATCGTTGATCGCCGAGTCATCGGGCGCGAGCGGCGGCTCGCCCATGCAGTCCGATCTCGGGTTCGACCACGTGGTGTTCGGGTGCCAGGAGCACGGCGAGCTGCCGAACAACTCCGAGATGCAGAACAACATCCTGAGCGTCATCGTCAACGACTCGCTGGCCGAAAGGCCGGAACGTTGAGGTCCGGATCGTGACGATGTCGGCCGGGCCGCCGGTGGATCCGCCCTCCGATCCGGAGCTCGCGTCCAGCGCGACCGGGACGTGCGCAACGGACGTGGCGGATGACGACACTTCGTCTACCGCTCCTCCTGAGGCCGTCTCGATTGCCGGGCGGGGACTGGCGTTCTACCGCTCATCCGCGTTGCTGTGGCTCATCGTTGCGGGCGGAGCCGTGCTGCGTGTCGCACAGTACCTCGCGAATCGCTCGTTGTGGGTGGACGAGTCGTACATTGCCCTCAACGTCATCGAGCGGTCGTTTGCCGGGCTGCTCGAGCCACTGTTCCACAACCAGGCTGCTCCGATCGGATACCTCTGGACGTCCAGGCTGGCCGTCGTTCTCTTCGGCACGAGCGAATATGCGTTGCGCCTCGTGCCCCTCGTGGCCGGACTAGTCGCGCTCGTGCTGTTCATGTTTCTGGCGAAGCGGATTCTCGCAACCGACGTCGTTCCGTGGGCGCTTGGTCTCTTCGCCGTGTCGGACCGGCTGATCTACTACTCCTCCGAGGTCAAGCAGTACTCGAGCGACGTTGCCGTGGCGCTCGCGCTGCTGCTGTGTGCGATGAGCCTGCTCACGGACGAACTGACGTGGAAGCGAGTGACGGCGCTGTCGCTGGCCGGAGCGGCGGGCATCTGGATGGCGCATCCGGCGATCTTCGTCGCCGCCGGCGGCGGGCTCGTCGCATTCGGATTGACTGCAATCCGGCGCGAGTGGCCGCGACTCGCGCGCATCGCGCTCGTGGGCGCCGTCTGGGCGTCGTCGTTCATTGCGGTTTTCGCCGTGTCGCTCAACCGGCTGACGCAGAACCCGAAGCACCTCCGCTACTGGGGCAGCGCCTTCATGCCCATGCCTCCGGTCACGCTCGACGCGGCGCGATGGTTCAAGTCGACAATGATGACGGTCGTCGAAAATCCCGGCGGGCTGTCGCCTGCGTGGCTGGCAGTCGCGGCGATGCTTGCCGGCGCCGCGTACCTTCTCGTGACGAAGCGGGACGAGGCGCTGGTCGTAGTCGTCCCGGTTCTGCTGTGCCTGATTGCGTCGGGCCTTCACAAATATCCGTTCAGCAACCGGCTGCTGTTGTTTCTCGTCCCGGTAATGGTCCTCCTTTCGTTCGGCGCCGTTCAGGGACTGCTGGAGCGGACCGGGCGCTTCGGCGCCATTCCCGCAGTGCTTCTGGCCATGGCCCTCACCGCGACGCCGACGCTCGGCGCACTTCGAGCGCTCAAGACGCCGCGGACGCACGAGGAGCTCCGGACCGTGCTCGAGCACGTCCGCGATCATCGGCGTCCCGGTGACGTGATGTACCTCTACTACGCGGCTCAGTTTCCGATGCGTTACTACGCCCCGCGGCTCGGGTTCACCGAGGACGACTACGTTCAGGGGAAGATATCGAGGAAGAGTCCGGAGCGGTACCTGCGAGACATCGACGAGCTGCGCGGACACCGGCGCGTCTGGGTCGTGTTCTCGCACTCGACCGAGAAGCGTGGCGTCAACGAGCAGCAGTACATCCTCGACTACCTGGACAGGATCGGCGTGCGTGTCGAGGCCCGCATCGAGCCCGATGCGGCGGCGTACCTCTACGACTTGAGGTAGACGCCCTGGCAATGCGCGAAGCACTTTGGAGTGCGGCGTGGAGCGCCGCTTTGGATAATTCTCCCGGATTGTGAGAAGCGAAATCCAAAGCGGCGCTGCGCGCCGCACTCCAGGGCGCTTCGCGCATTGCTCACTCGTGGGCCCGCATCCGGTCGGGCGCGTGGTCGCCGAGACGGGCCGTAGTGTGTTCGGTGACACTCGGCGGGGCGTCCTGAGCATCGAAGGCAATTGCTTCGGGTGGGGACGCGAGTTGCGGCGGCCCGACGTCTTCAACAGGACCCGATTCGGAGCCCGCCTTGATGAAACCGGCCGCCACCAGCTTTCCGAGTCCGCTGAGCGTCGGGATCAGCCCGATCAGCCACGCAATCTTCGCAGCCTCGGCAACGTCGAACGGAATCCGCGCAGCCTTCTCGGGCGGAATCCTGAACACGAGCATGTCACCGAACACGAACAGGAAGACCATCAGGGCGATGCCGAGAAAGAAGGACGGGAACCCCTCCGCGAGCAGCTTCGAACGACGGTCTTCCTGCTTCTTCGCGCGCTTCGGCGGTTTCGGCTTGGCCGGCTCGGATCCCCAATCGGGCAGCGAGAGTCTCGTCTCGCGAACGGCCTTGACCGTATCCCGGTTCGCGGACATCAGTGACTCGTTGATCTTCTCGAGGTGCCGGCCGACCTGCTCGGAGACGTCGTCGAGCTTCATGTTTCCCATGAAGGTCCGGATCTTCGGCAGCAGGCCGCTGTCGCCGCGCGCGATGACCTCGCCCAGATTGACGGCCTTCGTCACGAGAGCCAGGTTCACGCCGCACTTCCGGCAGTAGTTCTGCCCATCCGCGGCATCCGCACCGCATTTCGGACAGTAGCTCATCGTCTTCTCCTCGAGATTCACGCGATCAGAAACGAATCGAACCGGCTATCGGTTCGCCGTGCGCAGTCGCCACCACGCCAGTGCCAGCAACGCGGCGCCGCAGCCAACCATGTCGATGACCACATCGCCAAGAGTACCCGATCGGCTCGCGACAAACGACTGCCGAACTTCATCCGTCACCGCAAGCGCAATGCCGACGCACAGCGAAGCAGAGACCCACGACCAGCGCAGTAGCGGTTCGCGGCCGGCCCGAATGGCTCGATACGCAAGCAACCCGACGATGGAATAGGCGGACAGGTGACCGAGCTTTCGAACGGCGATGTGTGCGACGGCGAGTGTGACTTCTGAGGCGTCTGGCAGGAACCATCGCACGATCGGCTCGACGAAGCGGGATGTCCGTCCCGCCGACAGTCCTTCCCCTCCCGACCCGAGTATGGCGAGCCACCAAAGCAACAGGGGACTCCACCAGAAGAGGAGTCCCCAGATTCGCCACCGCTGCTCGCCGGCGAGCTTCGCTGTCTCCGGCATTGCCCGACTAGTGCGACTGCGCGCCGCTCACTACCTCGATGATCTCGTTCGTGATGGACGCCTGGCGAACGCGATTTGCGTGGAGCGTCAGCCGGCTGATCAGGTCGGAGGCGTTCTTCGATGCCGAATCCATCGCGGTCATCCGGGCTCCGTGCTCACCCGCGACCGATTCGAGCAGCGCGTGGAAGATCTGCGTCTCGACGAACTTCGGCAGCAGCCGCTGGAAAATCTGGTCCGGCTCCTGTTCGTAGATGTAATCGACGCCCGTGTCTTCGCCCGAGATCGATTCGTCGTGCGACTCGTCGAAAGCGCCGATGGGCAGCAACTGGTCGACGACGACCTTCTGGCTCAGCACCGAGCGGAACTCGTTGAACAACAGAAACACTTTGTCGATGGCGAGCGACTCGTCATTCCAGGCTTCGAGGATCGAGTCCGCGATCTCCTGCGCGCTCGTGAAGGTGACCTGCTTTGCCGTTACGCCGATGTACTCGGCAGGCATCTCGAAATGCCGGCGCCGAAAGAAATCACGGCCGCGACGCCCGATCGGAATCATTCTGACCGACTTTTCGCCGTGATCACGAACAAGAGCGCTGGTCGCCTTGATGATGTTTCCATTGAACGCGCCGCAAAGGCCCTTGTCGGCCGTCACCAGAACGTACAGATAGTTCTCGTCGCCTCGCGGATCGAGCAGCGGGTGGCTGTAACCTTCCGCCCGTTTGGACAGGCTGCGAAGAACGCGCGTCATCAGCTTCGAATACGGACGCGCGGCGATGACGCGATCCTGCGCGCGGCGAAGACGGGCAGCCGAGACCATTTTCATGGCCTTCGTGATCTGCTGCATGTTCTTGACCGACCGTACGCGGCGGCGGATGTCCTTCAGGTTCGCCATTGTTTTCTTCTGTTCTCGAAGTTACGAAGCGCGGCGCCGGTCATCGAACCCACCGGCGCCGCGTGAAACGTCAGGCCGACGCAGCCTTGGACGCGAAGCGGGCGTTGAACTCCTCGCACGCCGCCTTGAGCTGCCCCTTGATGTCGTCGTCGAGGACCTTCCTGGTGCGAATGTCCTCGAGGAGCGACGTCTTCGCGTTCTCGAGGAACGTGACGTACTGGGCTTCCCACTCGCGAACATTCTCGACGGCAACGTCGTCGACGAATCCGTTCGTCGCCGCCCAGATGACGGCGATCTGCTTCTCGACGTCGACCGGCTGGTACTGCGCCTGCTTCAGAATCTCGACGAGCCGTCCGCCCCGCGCGAGCTGCGCCTGCGTCGCCTTGTCGAGATCCGAACCGAACTGCGAGAACGCCGCCAGCTCGCGGAACTGCGCGAGATCGAGCCGCAGAGTACCCGCGACCTGCTTCATCGCCTTGATCTGCGCGTTGCCACCGACGCGCGAGACCGAGTTGCCGACGTTGATGGCCGGACGGACGCCCGCGTTGAACAGATCCGCCTCAAGGAAGATCTGGCCGTCCGTGATCGAGATCACGTTCGTCGGAATGTATGCAGAGATGTCGCCGGCCTGGGTCTCGATGATCGGCAGCGCCGTCAGCGAACCACCGCCCTTCGCCTTGGAGAGCTTGGCGGCTCGCTCGAGCAGACGCGAATGGAGATAGAAGACGTCGCCCGGATAGGCTTCGCGGCCCGGCGGGCGGCGGAGCAGCAGCGAGATCGAGCGGTATGCCCACGCCTGCTTCGAGAGGTCGTCGTAGACGCAGAGGACGTGCTGGCCGCGGTCGCGGAAGTACTCGCCCATCGCGCACCCGGAGTACGGCGCGATGTACTGCATGGCCGCGGGATCCGAGGCCGACGCCGAGACGACGATGGTGTAGTCCATTGCGCCGTATTCGCGAAGCGTCTGGACGATCTGGGCAACCGTCGACTGCTTCTGCCCGATCGCGACGTAGATGCAGATCAGGTCCTTGCCCTTCGAGTTGATGATCGTGTCGACGGCGACGGCGGTTTTTCCGGTCTGCCGGTCGCCAATGATCAGCTCGCGCTGTCCGCGGCCGATCGGCACCATCGCGTCGATGGACTTCAGTCCGGTCTGGACCGGCTCGCTGACGCCTTCGCGGTCGATGACGCCCGGAGCGATGCGCTCGATGGGCATGAAGACCTCGCCGACGACCGGCTCTCCGCCGTCGAGAGGACGGCCGAGCGGATCGACGACGCGTCCGATGAGCTGCGGGCCCGCGGGAACCGACATGATTCGGCCCGACCGCTTGACCTGATCGCCTTCCTTGATCTTCAGGTACTCGCCGAAGAGCACCGCGCCGACCTTGTCCTCTTCGAGGTTGAGGGCGATACCGGCGACGTCGTGGGGCAGGACGAGCAATTCGCCAGACATCACGCTGTCGAGGCCGTGGATGTTGCAGATGCCGTCACCGACATCGATGATGGTGCCGACCTCCGACACCTCGACGCCAGTTTCGAAATTCTCGATCTGCTGCCGGATGATCTTGCTGATCTCGTCTGCTCGGATCCCTTCCATCGTTCACTCCTCACGCGGCCGCGGCGCTTCTCTCGGGCGCGGCATGGATTCAGGCTCTGACTTGTCCCGTCATCTGACGCCTGTAGGCGTCCAGCTTGGCGCGCACCGAGCCGTCGTAGATCCGGCTTCCGATTCGCGTTACGACCCCGCCAATCAGATTGGCGTCGGTTCCGAACTCGACGATGACCTGCTTGCCAGTCATCAATTCGAGCTTGCCCGTCAGCGTGGACTGCTCCTCCGCCGAAAGAGCGGACGCACTGGTGACCTGCGCCTTGACGACGCCGGTCCTGCGATCCACCTCCGCCGAAAAGGCCCTGTTCACGAACGCGATGTAGTGCATGCGCGTGTTGCCGAGCAGGACGTTGAGGAGGTTCGTGACGAGCGCGGACAGTGCCATCCGGCTCACGATCTCGTCGAGCACGGCTTTCTTGTTCTCCACAGTCACCGCCGGGCTCGCGAAGAGCTCGTGCAGCTCGCGGCTACCGGCAACGGTGTCGGCGAAAGCCTGCAGTTCGGTACGGACCTCCACGAGTTTTCCAGCGGCTTCGGCCGCGTCCGCCAGGGCATCGGCGTATGGACGGGCAATCTGGGTCGGACTGCTCACTTCTTCACCTCGACGAGCTGATTGGCATACTGCTCGAGCATGTGCTTGCGGTCGGCGTCGTTCATCTCGGAACGGATCTGCGACTCGGCGATCTCGACGGCCTTTTCGGCGACGAACTTCTGAAGCTCGACACGGGCCACCTTCAGCGCGCTGTCAATGTCGCGGTCGGCGGCCTCGGCGATCTTGCGGATTTCCTCATCGGTTCGGGCAGACATTCGAGCTTCTTCGGCCTCGGCTTCAGCCATTGCCGCGCTCCGGATCTCGGCCTGTTCGTCCTCGAGTTTGGCGAGACGAGCTTCAACCTGCGCGAGCTTGGCATGCGCCTCTGTCTTCTCGACCTGCGCGCGGTTGAGTTCCTCGAGAATCGCCGACCGGCGCGTCTCGAAGAACGTGATCATCGGCTTGCGAAGGACGAAGTAGAGAATTCCCAGGTAGATCGCCAGGTTGACGAACTTCGGCAGGTATTCCATCAGCAGGCTTCCGCCGCCATCGGCAGCGGCGACGACCGTCAGGGCGATCGCAAACATCACCGGCTTCCTCCCACGGTGCGGCCCAGCAGCGCCGACGAGATCTGGGCTGCAACGCGCTCGAACTCGGCGTTCAGACTTGTTTTCGCCGCAGCGGCTTCGCTGTTGAGGGTCTCGCGGGCGGCGGCAATCTTCGACGCCGCTTCATCGCGAGCACCGTCGATCCTCGCCTGCCGGTCGGCGGCCGCGGAGTGTCGACGCGCTTCGACGGCACGGTAGCCCTCGCCACGCGCTTCGCGGATGCCTTCCTCGTATTCGGCAAGCCTCTGTTCGACCGTCAGGACCATCGCCCGGGCTTCATCGCTCGACCCGCCCGTCAGGCGCTCCCGTTCCTGTAGAACCGCAATGATCGGCTTGAAAAGCAGGCGGTTGAGGATCGGAACGAATACGATGAAGAGTGCGAGAACAATGAGCAGAGTGACGTCGGGTGTGAGCATGTCGGAACCGGCGTCGGCCGCAGCGATGACGTTCAGTGCTGGGATCACTCCATCCTCTCTAATGTCGCAAATCGAGGCTGTCGTTCAAGCCCGCCAAGGTAGCACGAATTTTCACAAAGTGTCAACGTGGCATGTTGCGTGCTTGAAGGGGTCAGATATCACAACGAGTTGCCGGTGCGCGAAGCAAATTCGGGCGAATTTACGGATAGCGAATCCGACTCGTCACGACCGTAGCATTGACCGGCTATCCGGGAGTCTGAGGTGAACGAAATGGGGTGTTCGACGTTTCTCCCCGTTTTTTGAGCCGCGAGCGGTAGCGTAGAGGTTTCTATCTGGT